>JAICXK010000010.1 GCA_025980435.1 Bryobacteraceae bacterium | reverse complement strand
CTCAATCTCCCGAAAATGGCGCACCACCAGCCCAACACCCTGTTCTTGGACCCACTCTGCGTTGTATCTCTCTTGCGGCAGGGTCCAGGCGTTCCGTTCCACGATAACGGGCAGTTTCATCTGAAGCGCTTCGGAAATACTCCCAGGGCCCGGCTTGCCAATGAAGAAATCGGCCATTCGCATAAAGTGAGGGATTTCCTTTGTGAAGCCTTCAACCCAAATCGGATTCCTGCTCTTAAGCGCTTTCAGCTTCTGCCGCAGCCGTTGATTACGCCCGCAGATCACAATGAGTTGCAGATCCAACGTGCTATTCCCCAACCGTTCCGCGATGGAGTACATCGCGTTCGAACCCTCGCCGCCGAATAGCACCAGGCCGGTCGGCAGGTGAGCCTGGAGCCCTAGGTGCATACGTTCCTCCGCCCGATTGCAATCCGGAGCTTCATAAAACTCCGGCCGGAGGATCATTCCACCGGTCCTGAAGACGCGCTGTTTCGGGTAGCTCAGTGCCGCTGCCTGATCCATCGCGTGCTGCGTTCCGCAGATCAGATACTGGGCTTGCCTCTCCATCCAGAAATGCGGCGGGTAATCCGCCAGGTCCGTCAATATCGTTACGAAAGGGGACCCGGGCATCGCACTCTGCAGGCTCTGGAAGAGGGCTCGATTGAAGTTCGGCACCAGCGAAACCACCAGATCCGGACGCTGCCGGTTCCAGAACGCCGTGAGTAATCGAACCTGCGCGGGATGATAGAGGCGAATCACTCCGTGCATCAATCGGAGGAGTTGCGCTGATCCAAGCGTCCAGCCTTTCGCCAGAATCAGGTTGTAGATGTCCTGCAGGCGTATGCCGCTCAGCTTGCGAAAGATGTCCAGCGAATCCAGAACCTCCTGAAGGTTCACCAGCCTAACAGTCCAGGCGTGACCGCTCGACGCAATTGCGGATTGAAGGGCAAGAGCCGCGCTTCGATGGCCGCCGCCTGCATCGAAATAAACAAAATCGAGCGTCGCCGATTCAGGCAAACTCGATTTTAAACACGTTGTCAGTGCGCAAGTACCAGAACCGTGTTCAATCTCGTAAACTTATTAGGTGAAAGGGCCGTTCCATGACGGCCCACCGGCTGATGTTTCACTTCATAGCCACGCGCGATTACCAGCTGATGCGCAAGGTAAACAAGTGGCCTGCGCCGAAATGGATCCGCTTGTGGGCGATTGCTGCTACGCGCGCCGGAGATGGTTGGCTGTGGTATCTCGCCGGCCTGTTTGTTTTGCTGTTCGGCGGCGCCAATCGTCTGGCGGCGATCGCTTCCGCGGGTTCCGCCGCTCTGGTCGGCGTCGGCGTGTTCCTGTCGCTCAAGAAGCTTTCCGGACGCAGACGTCCTTGTGAAATCGAGCCGCACTGCTGGGCCACTCTGCTGCCTCCTGACCAGTTCTCTTTTCCGTCAGGCCATACAATTACCGCATTTTCCGTGGCAATTGCGCTCAGTGAGTTCTACCCGGCGCTCCTTCCCGCATTGCTATTTTGTGCCATGAGTGTTGCGACCTCGCGCATCCTGCTCGGCATGCATTTCCTCAGCGATGTCGCCGCCGGAGCGCTGATTGGCAGCGGTCTCGCAATTTGCAGCCACGCTCTCTTCATCTAGGTAGTGATTTGACGGCTGGAGCGGGCCTCTGGCCTGCAAAGTCGGCTTTCGAGCCGGCTTCTTAACCCGAAACGGCGGGCCTGAGAAATAGTTCACCCCAAATCAACGGCTATATTGGAATTGGCCCACGCACCGCCACGGCCAAGTGAAAAGATCGCTGGAAACCGCTTCCGGCAAACTTCATGCTGCGCCGTATGCTTCTTTATTTGTCGGAACGGGGCTGGCTGCGCCGCTGGATCGAGAACTCATCGGTTTCCCGCAGGCTGACCTCGCGTTTCATCGCCGGCCAGACCCTCGATGATGGCATCCAGGTCCTTCAAAACCTTTTGAATGAACGAATTCTCGGCACCCTCGATTGCCTGGGAGAGAACGTGGCATCTCTTGCGGACGCCGCACGTTCCAGGGATTCCTATTTGGCTGCTTTGACTGAAATTGACCGCGCGAAGCTCTCCGCTACTGTGTCCATCAAACTGACTCAGTTCGGCCTCGACTTCTCCGAATCGGCCTGTCGCGAAAACGTGATCGCACTGATCCAGCGGGCCAAGTCCATGAACACCCGGGTTGAGGTCGACATGGAATCTAGCGCCCATACCGAGCGCACCTTGCAGTTCGTCTCCGGCTTTCAGGACCTCTTGCCCGGCCACGTTCGCGCCGTGATTCAGGCCTACTTGTACCGTAGTGAAGCCGATATTCGGATGCTTTCCGAGCGAAGCATCCCCATCCGGCTCTGTAAGGGTGCCTATCGCGAACCCGCCTCCGTCGCCTTCACCCGAAAATCGGATGTCGATGCCAATTACGTCAGATTGATGAAGCTGCTCTTGGCCCAAGGCGTTTATCCCGCCGTCGCCAGCCACGACGAGGCGATTGTTCGCGAAGCTGTGCGTCATATTCGGGAACATAATATTCCCGCGGATCGTTTCGAATTTCAGATGCTTTATGGAATCAGGCGAGATCTGCAGCGCGAACTGGTTTCGCAGGGCTTTCGCCTGCGGCTGTACGTGCCCTATGGAGATGCCTGGTACCCCTATTTCATGCGCCGCTTGGCGGAACGGCCGGCTAACTTGCTCTTTCTCGCCAGAAACCTTGTTCGGAGTTGATACGCCGATGCCGGAACGATCACGGGATAAAAGGAGTCTAATAAGGGAATGAAGTACTGGCTCTATCTTGCTGCCAAGCTCGTGCTTGGCGCCGGAGCCGTGTGCGGTCTCCAGGCCGCCCTTATTTTTTTCTATCCGCAGCCCCCTCCGCCTTTACCACAATTTGGTCCCCCGCCCCCGCTCTTTCTCCACGACATGCTGTTTACCTTCGCAACTCTGGGAGTCTGGCTGATTGGTGCAGGCGTGCTGTTCGCTATTTTCTGGGACCAACGCCGCCGCTGCCGGATCTGCCTCCACCGGCTGATTATGCCTTTGCGAAAGGGCTCGTGGGGGAATATCGTTACTTCCGGGCGGCCCCAGACCGAATGGATTTGTCCGTTCGGCCACGGTACCTTGAGCATTGAAGAGTTGCAGATCACTGGCCATCAGTCTCCCGATTGGCAGCCGCACGACGACGACATCTGGAAGGAGCTAGAATCGTATTATCAGGCCCGGAAATAGTAACTTAGGGGAGCGCCGGGCGTCCAAGGGGTGAGAACGCTTTTATTCCCGGGCTACACGTTTGCCTATACGCATTAAACTTCCTCGCTGGGCGGCCAAGCGCCGTGCAGGTTCAGCCAAAGCGAAATTCCCGATAAAGTACATTCTTCTCTTCAGCGCGGCCGCCGCGGTCCTCGCCGCGGTTATCGTCGTTTCGGTTCTCTACGCGAAATACGCGCGCCTGACGGATGAGAAGCTGGCCGAGGGGCCGTTCCCGAATACCTCTCTTCTCTATGCAGCTCCGGAAGTGGTCGGCATCGGAGATCGCGGGACTCCGCTTCAGTATGCCTCGCGCCTTCGCGAGAGCGGCTACGGTGAAGATGTCCGAACCAATCCTACCGGTTGGTATCATCTCCGCCCGAATGCCATTGAAATTTTCCCGGGCGATCAGTCCTCCACCGACTCCGAACCAGGCGTGCTTCGTTTCGTAGATGGAAAGATTTCTTCCATCATCGCGCTCAGCGACAACACGGCCCGGACGGAATACACACTGGAGCCGCAGCTTCTCAGTAGCCTTTACGACAAGAGCCGCGAGAAGCGCCGTTTGGTCAAATACGACGACATTCCGCCCGTGCTGGTTCACGCCGTCATCTCCATTGAAGACAAGCGATTCTTCCAGCACTCCGGCTTCGATCCCATCCGCATTGTGAAGGCGCTTTGGGTCGATTTGAAAGAACATCGTAAAGACCAGGGCGCTTCGACCCTTACTCAGCAGCTCGCCCGGAACCTCTGGCTCACTAGCCGGAAAACCTGGACGCGTAAATTCAACGAGTTGCTCATTACCATCCACCTGGAGCGCAAACTTACCAAACAGAAGATCTTCGAATACTATGCCAACCAGGTCGACCTGGGACGGCGCGGTTCGTTTGCCATTCGCGGCTTTGGTGAAGCCGCGCAGGCATACTTCGGGAAGGATATCCGCTCGCTGACCCTGCCCGAATGCGCTACTCTCGCGGGCCTGATTCAGGAACCCAGCCGCCGCAACCCGGTGCGCTGGCCGGAGCGCGCCACGGCGCGTCGCAACGTGGTGCTGCAGCAGATGCTCGACAACCGCTACATCACTCGCAGCCAGTACGAGGCGGCCGTGCAGACTCCCCTGACGATTGCCCGCCAAGGGATCGAATCCGCGGATGCCCCCTACTTCGTAGACCTGGTGAACGATCGCCTGACCGACAAGTTCCAGGACCGCGACTTCGCCGATTCCGGCTCGAAAATCTACACCACTCTGGATCCCGACCTGCAGCGCGACGCGGCGGAAGCCGTCGCCGATGGCATCCGCGGCGTCGACGAGATCCTCGCCAAGCGCCACCGCAAAAAGGGAACTCCGGTGGAAGTGCCGCAGGTAGCCTTGATTTGTCTGGATCCGCATACCGGGGAAATAAAAGCTCTTATCGGGGGGCGGAACTACGGCATGAGCCAGTTTGATCATGTCACCGCCAAACGTCCTTCAGGTAGTATCTTCAAGCCTTTTGTATATGCCGCCGCGCTCAATTCCGGAATGTGGAATCAGCCGAATCCGGTCACCGCTTCTACCATCATTCCCGATGAGCCCAAGACCTTCTTATTCGCTGGAAAACCCTATGAGCCGGTCGATTTTCATCATGGCGACTGGTTGGGAAATATCACCCTGCGCGACGCCTTTGCTAAATCGCTGAACGTCCCCGCCGTGGAAGTTGCCGAACAGGCCGGTTACGGTGCGGTGGCTGACCTCGCCCACAAGGCCGGACTGGCGGATATTCGAGCTACCCCGGCGGAGGCTCTGGGAGCCTATGATGTGACTCCGCTCGATATGGCGGGAGCCTATACCCTATTCGCAAATAACGGAGTCATGGTCCAGCCGCGCATGATCTCGCACATCGTGGACCAGTCGGGAACCGAGCTCTGGGCATCCGAGCCGCAAACCAAAAGCATCCTGGATCCCAGGGTGAATTTTCTGGTTGTGAATCTCATGGAAGAGGTCTTGCGCAGCGGTACCGGTGCCGGTGTGCGCGCTCGCGGGTTTACGCTTCCGGCCGCAGCCAAGACCGGAACTTCTCATGATGCCTGGTTTGCCGGATTTACCAGCAAGCTGCTCTGCATCGTGTGGGTCGGCCTCGACGATTACCAGGACATCAAAATGGAAGGGGCCAAGGCGGCGCTTCCCATCTGGACGGAGTTCATGAAACGCGCGCATAAGCATCGCGCCTATCGCGACGTTACCGATTTCCAAGTGCCCGATGGCGTTGTGAGCGCCCAAATCGATGCCGACACTGGCCAGCTCGCCACCAGCGCCTGCCCGCGTGTGGTCACGGATTATTATCTGCTTGGCACTCAGCCTTCGCAGTTCTGTTTAATGCATCAGGGCGGGTCAACCGAGATTGCAGGTTGGGAGAGTTCCCAACCGGTCTCCGTGCCGGCTTCTGTGCCGGCGACTTTGCCCACACAAGCCATGTCACGAACTAATCCTCCTCAACAGCCCCAGGTGAACAACGGCAATCCATCGCAGGAGCAACCCAAAAAGAAGAAAGGCTTCTTCGACAAGCTGAAAAGCATCTTCCACTGAAACCGCGCATTATGCGAACGCTGGCCGCCTCAAGCGCAGCATTCGGCAGCGATAATAGAGGCATCGCTCGTTTTCAATTCGGCCAACGCATTCCTCAGTTGCTCAGGTGAAAACGGCGATAAGAGAACTCTTTTACGGTGTTGGTGCAGTTCAAACGGTGCTCTGTTTCCGTTTGAGATCTCTAGTATCGGCATATCAGGCGTTATCTCATTCGCAGATAAGCCTGGCCACTCCCTTTCGTTCAGGTCTAACACAAGCAAGCGTATCTGCCCCTTCCAACAGCGAAGTAGTTCCAGCGCAGCCGGTATCGTTTCGGTCTGCAAGATCCGATATCCTTCGGCCTCGAGGGTTTTCGAAATGAGTCTCAGCACGGAGGAATCTTTTTCAACCACCAGCGCCGCCGGGGGCAGCCCGCCTTTTGCCGGTGCCGGGGTGCTGAGAACCGCTTCGGAAGTCCCATTCTCTCGCTCCTCGAAGCTCTTCAGTTTGGCGAGCAAAGTAGTCCGTTTAATGCGAAGGAGGTCGGCGGCGCGGGCCTTGTTGCCGCCGCTGGCGGCAAGCGCCTGATGAAGCAAAGATCGCTCGAAGTTTCCGACGACTTCATCGAAGTCTATTCCTCCCTGTGGGATTGTTACAGAAGTACGTACTCTCCGCTCTATGTGTAGAGAACCCGGAGACAACCGGGTTTTGAAATCGTCTGCAACCAGCACAGTGCGGTCTCCACTGAGCGCCACCGCCATTTGAACCGAATGCTCGAGCTGCCGGACGTTTCCCGGCCAGTCCATCGTTTGCAGAAATTGCGCTGCTTCTGCCGAGATTCGCTTAAGATGGCCGCCTTCGGTAGCCTGAACCTTCGTCAAAAAGTGATCGAGAAGGAGTGGAATGTCCTCGCTTCGCTCGCGCAGGGGAGGCAGATGGATTGGAACGACATTCAGCCGATAATAGAGATCTTCCCGGAACCGTTTTCCCCGGACTGCTGCTTCCAAGTCTACGTTAGAAGCCGCAATCACCCTCACGTCCACACGAACGGTTTCAGAGCTGCCAATCCGTTGTAGTTCATGTTCCTGTAGAACACGGAGCAGTTTCGGCTGAACATCCAATGGTAAGTCGCCAATTTCATCCAGAAAGATAGTCCCCCGGTGGGCCTGCTCGAATCGCCCTATGCGTCCGGTGTGTGCTCCAGTGAAGGCCCCCTTCGAGTGGCCAAATAACTCCGTTTCGGCGAGATTTGATGGCAGCGCCGTGCAGTTGACCGCAACCATCGGAACGGCTGCTCGATCACTGGCCGCGTGTAGCGCACGCGCGACAACCTCTTTCCCTGTCCCTGTCTCTCCGCTTATGAGAACCGTGCAGCGCTTGGAAGCAATAAGCTCGATCACCTCGCAAACATCCAGCACGGCCCGGCTCACTCCAATGAGATACTGCCTCCAGGCCGGTTCCGGCTTCTTGGAGTCCTCCGAGGATTCGGCTTGCGCAACTGATTGAGCCTCATCACGCGTGAACGAATCGAACGATCTCATGTCGTTGTTTGCGGCCCTCCATTGCGAACAGGGCTTTTTCTGTCGAATACAGAGTGGGTCGATGATCCCGCTTTGCGATCTAGGGGTATTCCTCAGGCCTATATCAGTCCTACGGTATAGGAGGCTCTAGTCCTTATTCCAGGATGCGATCCAACACTCATGAGCATCCGTCTCGATTTGCTGGTTCAACCCCGCTGTCCACTCCCGAATTCGCTTTTCACGCAACGTCGTCAGCAGCTTCTCATTCTGCTCGGCTCGGAGTACCCGCGCCTTTTGTTCCGCTAGAGTTCGGTCGAGCTCTCGAAGGGCTGACTGCACTGTTGCAACCTGCATCTGGGACCCAATGATGTAAGAGGCAAGGGCTCGTAGGTCTCGAGTTCCTGCGGAGAGATCTCTAACAAACTCCGCCGCTTCCGCGCGTTCCCGCCCTGCGGATGCCAGGCATCTCGTCAACTGTTCTCTCTCTCCAAATATCTGCTGCAGCCTCATCCGCTCTGCATCAACCTGCTGTTTCCTGAGGCGGAGCACTGAATCTAAACGAAATCGGAAATTCTTCACAGGAGGTTCAAAGTGCGGCGGAGATTTCCGACAGAGCGGCCAGGCTTTCACTCAATTCCGCTTTTTCATGCGGGCCTTGACGCAGAAAGGAAAGTGTTCGGTCCCGCAGCCGGATACTCGCATCCAGTTTCGGATTCGACCCGGAGACGTAGGCGCCCAGGGAAATCAGGTCTTCTGCCGCCTGATAGCACGAAAGGGCTTCGCGCACTTTAGACGCCGCCTTAAGTTGCTCAGGGCTCGCAACGTGGGATGCCACTCGTGATATGGAGGAGAGCACATCGATAGCGGGATAGTGTCCTGAGGAGCCAAGCAGGCGCGAGAGAACGATATGGCCGTCCAGAATGCTGCGCGCCGCGTCCGCGATTGGCTCGTTCATGTCATCTCCCTCGACTAATACCGTAAAGAACCCGGTAATGCTCCCGCGCTGAAAGGCGCCCGCTCGTTCAAATATCTTGGGAAGAATGCCGAAGACCGACGGAGTATATCCCTTCTGGCTGGGTGGTTCCCCGGCGGCGAGTCCGATTTCTCGCTGCGCCATTGCCAATCTCGTAACAGAGTCCATAACCAACAGAACATTTTTCCCCTCATCCCGGAAGTATTCCGCCACCGCGAGCGCCACGAAGCAAGCTCGCACTCGCAAAGGCGCGGGACGATCAGACGTCGCTACGACTACTACCGACCGTTTGCGCCCTTCCGGTCCCAACTCATGCTCCAGAAATCCACGTACTTCCCGATTGCGCTCGCCGATAAGAGCGATCACGGTAACATCGGCCGAACTCTGAGCCGACATTGTCCCCAACAAAGTGCTCTTTCCGACCCCGCTTCCTCCGAAGATGCCAATCCTCTGCCCGAGGCCGCACGGAAGCAGGGTGTCTATCGCTCGGATTCCAGTTACGAGGGGTGTATCTATGTGCTCTCGCTCAAGGGGGCCGGGAGGAGCAGCGAACAGGTTGTACCGGGCAACTGTCTCCATCGGTGGTCCCTCGTCGATAAACCGCCCAAAACCGTCAAGAACACGCCCCAGCAAACCGGGCCCCACCGAAACACTCGAATCTTCAGATCGGGCGTATATAGCATCCCCAGCCTCGAGGCCGTCTACTTCTTCCAGCGGCATCGAAAGAATTCGTCCGTTGCGGAAACCTGCAACCTGGGTTCGAACAATTTTGCCGCTGGACGTATGGATCTCGCAGAACCCTCCTACCGGGGACGACGGTCCCTGCGATTCGATCACGAACCCCGTCACATTTGTTACGACCCCGCGCCATCTCAGCAGCTCGAGCCCCTTGAGATCGGCGACATAGGGACTGAGGTCAATCCTTTCGGACGCCGTCATCCTGCCCCCAGGCGGTCGGCGAAACCTCGTTGTATCTCTTGAAGCTGCGTATCGATGGACGCGTCCAGTTCGCCCATGGCTGTTTCAAAAACGATGTCGCCAACTCCCATCCGGTGGTCAGAGGTAACCTCGATTCCATGCCCTCCAGCGGCCCGCTCCAGAACAGACCGCATAACGCCAATAGCATCGGGAGCGACCCGCACGCGCAGCACGTCACGATGTTCCAGTGTTCGTAGTGCAGCATGCACGACACCCTCAATGGACTCCGCATCGACTGTCAGCTCGCGATGAAGGATGCGGCGTGCAATTGCAAGCGAAAGCCGCACGACCTCGCCTTCTGCTTCATTCCGAATCCTCTGCTTTAGAGCCGCCAGTTCCTTTAGATTCCGTGCAAGCCTTTCTCCGGAAGCTCTGATCTCGGCGGACGCCTCGTCTTTTGCTTTCCTGACCCCTTCGTCAAATCCGGACCGGCGCGCCTGCACAATTTCTTCGTGCCGCAGTTCTTCGATTTCCGCGAGTCTCTCTGCCAAATCCGTGTCGCCGGCTCGCGCGCTTCCATGCGAAACCGCGCCGGCCTTGGTATCCCCCAAAGACTCGACGCTGCCCCACATCATGCTGCTAGCGGCTTGTGACGGACCGGCGATCCTACACGCCATAATGCACCTGGATCTTAGCCACGTGAATCATCGATTCGCATCTTCCTCCAGCCACCCGCGAATAACGCTTGCCGCGAGTGCCGGATCTCGATTCACAGTCTCGCGAAGGTTCTGCCTCAATATGTCCACTTTGTTCGGCGCCGCGGGCAACGGAAGCTTTTGTTTGGTTTCCTCGCCTCCTATCTTAGGCGCTTCCGCGGATTTACCCGATTCCAGACCCGCGCGCGATTGCCCCTTCTCTATTGCCTGCGCTTGCTGAACCGAATGCTTCGATTTGGATTTGCGTCGGAGGAGAACGCCTAACAGCGCGCCAAGTATCAACAAAACGGCAGCGCCGCCTAACACTATTGGCCGATTTCGGATCAACTCGTTTATGCCGGGCGTCGGACTCGAAGGCTTCGGCAAGGAAGGCGCGGGCTCATCCATTTCGCGTGTCTGCTCAAAAGGAAGGCTCTCGATCACCAACTGATCCCCCCGTGCAGGATCTAGCCCAAGCACACCCGCCACGATGTCATGAATGGCTTTCAACTTCTCGGGACTGGGCGGGACATCCACTCGCTTGGCTTTCCCGCCCTTCCCTTCCCAACGAAAGTCCTGATCAAGCAATAATGATGCAGAAATCCGCTTGATAGCACCCCGGGGCGTCTTTACCTGCCTTACCGTCCGCGTTGTCTGGTACGTCACGTTCTCGGTCCTTCGAGACGTAGTCGAGCCTGCCGAGGCCGGCCGAACCGCAGTCGATCGCGGCAAGTTGGAAGGCGTCCCGGGAACACCACCCGGTTGCGCCGCGCCAGACATGTCTTCCGATTTCTGCGAACTCACCATCACGGATTTGGTTGGGTCAAAGACCTCGTCAGTCTGTTCACTCGTCGTAAAATCGCAATCGGCGGAGACACCCACACGGAATCTGCCATCGCCCAGCAGAGGCTGGAGCGTCGCCTCGACCTTGGCGGCCAGGTCCTTCTCGATCTGGTGCCGATAATCGAGCGCGCCATCGGGAGCGTCTGCATCGTCCAGAGCGGCCTTGTGGGGCCGGCTGAGCAGGTTCCCTTGCATGTCGATCACGGAAATAAAATCGGGTGAAAGGCCTTCTACCGCGCTGGCTACCAGGTTCGTTATTGCAAGTACATTTTGTTGGGTAAGGCGGAATCCGGGCCGGAGACTGACCAGCACGCTCGCTTTCGCGGGCTCGCGCGAGTCCAGGAAAACGGACTCCTTCGGAAATGTAATGTGCACTCGCGCCTGCTCTATACCGTTCAGCACACGGATCGAGCGCTCCAACTCTCCCTCAAGGGCCCGCCGATAGTTCACATGCTCGGTGAAATCGGTCATACCGAGATTCGTCTTATCGAAGAGTTCGAATCCAATTCGTCCGGTTTTGGGAAGACCGGCCCCTGCCATCTCAAGCCGCAATTCATCAACCTTCGCCTCTGGGACAAGAACTGAGGTTCCATTCTCCATCAGGCGATGCTCCACTCCGCTCTCTTTTAACTTCTGGACAATGGCCGCTGCGTCTTCCGGCGACATCCCCGTAAACAGCGGTCGGAATCCAGCTTCGTGCCTCCAATGGACAAAGCTGATGATTCCCGCCCCGAGTGCAAGAGCGACGGCCGCAATTCCGATTCGTTGAGAAATAGAAAGAGCGTTAAACAGGCTCTTGAATTGATTCATTGCCGTGCTTCAGCGCTCAAACCTGCATCCGCATGATCTCTTCGTATGCGGAGACAACCTTGTTTCGCGCCTGCAGGAACATTTCAAATTGAAGTTCGGCATTCTGCACGGCCAGAATCGTTGAATGCAATTCCTGCTTGCCTCCGGACACGAAAGTGTTCACGCTCTGATCCGCCGCCGTGCTCACCGCATTCACCTGCCGGATAGCTGATTCGAGAATATTCTTGAACCCCGAGCTGGCGGGTTGCTGGACCCCAGCCACCTGAATAGGGTCTACTGGCCGGATCGGGTTTGAAAAAGAAATCGGTATAGGCATCCGGTTATCGGAAAAGATCAATCGATTTTTGGATCATGTCTTTTATCGCGGAAATGGCGGAAACGTTTGCCTGATAAGCGCGCGATGCGCCCAGCAGATCCACCATGTCTTCGGCCGGATTGATTCGCGGAAATGACACATAGCCGTCCTTATCCGCATCCGGATGGCCAGGCATGTAGCGACGATCCGGATCGCTATTGTCTACCGCGATATCGCTGATCCCGACGCCATTGGCCTGATCCCCGAATTGGGATTCAATCATCGATGAAAACGGCGACGAGACCCGCTGCGTTTCGAAGACGACGTCCCTCCTTCGATATGGGCCTCCTTCTGCCGTGCGCGTCGTGTCCGCGTTCGCAATGTTTTCAACCAGTACTTCCGCGCGCTCCCGTTGCGCTGAGAGCCCTGACGCGCTAACCGAGATCGTGGAAAATAAGCTCACGAGGACTGTCCGCCTCCCTCAATCGCCATCCGAATCCGTTTGACTTCGGAATGCAGCAGGTTTGAAGCAACGCTGAAGTGCAGCGCATTGTCGGCCAGAAGTCGCGCCTCGCGGTCCAGATCTACATTGTTTCCGTCATTCTTTAACGTGAGTCCGGAAACTTCCTTCACCATCGGGCCGAAACTTCCCAGTGCGTTTTGAAATTCCGCTTGGAAATCGATATCCCTGGTCTTGTACCCAGGAGTATCCGCGTTAGCGATATTTGAAGCGACCAGCGTCTGACGCTCGCTCACCAGCGTCATGTATCGCTCCAATTCGTTGGCAATCGGGTCGAGCATGGCAGTGGCATGGAGTGCAACTTGGCAGCCACTTCAAATTATTGATTGCGTTAGGATAGCGTGATCACGTACGTCAACTTGTTGACGGCTGCATTCCTCGCAACGTCAGTTCCACGTCATTTACGCTTCGAGCGCCCAGCGTCCGGGTACGCAGAGCGCTGACTGGTACGCGGATTCCCTGGCGTTGGAAATCGCCCGGACTGCCAGGTGAGCACGGACAACACGCGCCAGTTCCAGGGCCCGGCCAAGATCGTGAATCGCGTCGACCGCTGCCTCTCTACTAGCCGGATAGCCACACACCTGGCTTAACGATTTCGCGAGGTCAAAGTCTTCGGCCTGAATTGCCTCAATCAACGCCCCAAACGATTCGTGGTAGTCGGGCATGGCGCTCCGACCGTCTTCTTTCTGCACGCTATCACCCCGTTATCGACTTCGATGCCTGCTGCATGGCAGAGAAGAGATTCGTAATTTGCGTTACCTGCTGCTCCAGTGAGGAGATGAGTGCATCCGCCGCCGCCATTTGCTTGGTCAGGTTCTGCTGCAATTGGCTGATCTGATCCTGATCGGCGCTTATCTTTTGCCCGAGTGATGCAAGTTCGTCCGATGTGGCCTGATTCTCCTGCGGCAGGAGCCCCGTAGTTGGATCTGTGACGCTGGCAATCAGCGAATTCGCGGCTTGCAAGAATCCGCCGCCGGATTCGGATCCTAAAAGACTCAGTGCATTGTTCAGAGAGGTGGCAGTATTCTGTGCGAAAGCACCGGAATCGAACTGGAGGTGCCCGTTTTGGTCGAAACTCAACCCGAGATCGGCTAACGAAGCCGTGCTGCCGGACCCCGGGTTGTAATTCGCGATATTGCGCAACACATCGCTCAATGAGTAGACGATGCTCTGCCCGGATAGCGCTCCACCGTTTTGACCGCGTGATTTAGACACCTCGTCAACCAGAGTGTTATACGTGTTGGCAAAGGAGCTGAGGGCATTGCTAACACCCGATCCGCTTTGTGACACCATGACCGACGTTGCTCCCGCCTGAAGAACGCTTACGGTCAGTCCCGGTGAGATGGTCAGGTTTCGCGAACTGGAATTGATTGGTGTCGAAGGCTGCCCGTCGACCTGATACGTAACATAAGAACCTGTGCTCAGCGTGCTTAAGAGGTCATTCGTTCCATCGGACAATTGAATGCTGTCTGGTGCGTAATCGAGCCCTTGAATCGACAGGCGATAGTCCGGCGCCGACGAACTGCCTACGTTGACAATCGTAGCCTGGACATTCGCCCCACTGGCGTTGATCGCTGAAGCCAGCCCGCTCAGGGATCCATCGGAATCAGTTACTTGAAACGATTGTCCGTTGACAGTCAGGCTATACGTCGTGCTGGAATCGATGTTCCCCGTCGCGGGATCTGCTACTGTCGTCAATCCGTTGGCACTGATGGTATTCGTTTGAGTTCCTGTGCTCGTTACGTTAAGGGTATAAGTACCGGCCGCCACGCCGGGGCCTGTATTTGCGGATAGTACTGAATTGTTTCCAACTGACGCCGAGTATAACCCGAATCCAACCGAGTTATTAATCCCGTCAATAGCGGACTGTAAGCTCTGGAACTGCCCGGACAACGTCTGCAGTTCGGTCTGCTGACCCGTTACCTTGCTCTGTAGCCCTTGAAGCTGTTGCATCGGGAGGGATGCAATGCTGACCGCGCGCGAGATCACCTGGGCGAGATCGGAGGAAAACGCGCTATTCCCTGTAAAGCCTGTCGGACTTGAAACTCCGGAAGTTCCCATAAATCCTCCCACGTAAAAGAACAAGGGTCGGGTATGCCCGACCCCTATGTAGGGGCGAGGCATACCTCGCCCCTTCTGTATTTATGCTTATTACAGGTTCTGGAGCAGCTTCAATACTGCCTGCGGCTCCGCATTTGCCTGCGCCATAGCGGCGATCGAACTCTGCTGTAGCACCTGGGCCTTGGTCAGATTGGCGGCATCGGCGGCGATATCGGCATCCCGAATTTGGCTTTCCGCCGTCGAGAAGTTCGAAATCTGCGACTGAGCCAGATTGATCGCATACTGTAGCTTATTCTCACCGGCGCCCACTGCACCTTGCACAAGGCCGAGCGCTTGAATCGCTGCGTTGATGGCAGCGATTGCGGTGCTACCACCGTTTGAACTGGTCGGGGCAGTTACAGCTTCGTTTGTTGCGGCCTGGCTCGCCGCCGTTCCACCGAACACGTCCGTTCCGGCGAAACTGGAATCGGTGGCATCAGTGACACTGAATGCGCCAGCACTCTGGAACGAAATGCCCGTGCCCGAAGCATTTGCAAGCGCGTAAATACCGTAAGACGCGAGCGCGGTATTGAGTGCTGTCACAGCATGCGCTGCGGTATCGCCGGTTGTGCTCGTAAGGGTCACACTGACGTTCGCGCCAGCCGCCGTTGTAAATGAAAGTTTCTCGGTTCCGGCGGTGAGGGCGGGGTTGGCGGAACTCGCGATACTATAATTCGTGTTGTTGAAGCCGTTCCCGGCACCCGTGCCGCTTGCAGCAACATACGCGCTGTAATCGGTAAGCGAATTCGTCACTGCCGTCGTCGCGTTGCTGTCTTTCACTGTGAACGCACCAGCACTACTGAACTGCAGATGTCCGTTTGAGTCAACACCTGCTGTAATACCTGTCCCGGATAGGGACTGATTTAGACTCGCCAGAGCTTGGTTAAGGGTATAGCCGGTGCTGCTATGGGTCAGCGTAGCAGTTTTGCTTTGCGCGGTGCCGCTGGAATCCACGTAATTAAATGTAAATGTCTGGTCCGTAGCCCCTTTGACAAAGGTGGCTCCGGCCGTAGTAACATTGAGCGCATTGCCGGTAAGTCCACCTCCCCCAGCGGCTACGCTCGTTCCATTCAGGCCCAAGCTGGTCGCATCGACCGCATTGGCCCCGCCGCTAAGATCGACATGTACTGTAGCGTTCGTAGACGTTGAGGCTCCGCCGATGTATACGCTCAGATTCTGATTGAAGGTTCCGCCGTTATTCAGGTTGATATTGGTCGCTTGTCGCGTAATTTCCGACATCAACTGCTGATATTCCTGGTCCAGAGTCGCGCGGCTACCGGTAAATGTCCCGGACGCCGATTGCGTCGCCAGAGTCTTCATACGGTCGAGAATGGTTGATATGTTGCTCAGGCCGCCATCGATGATCTGTAGCTGGCTAATGCCATCGTTCGCATTGCTTACGCCCTGCGTAAGTTCCGCGATGTTATCGCGATACCCGTTTGCGATGGCAAGTCCAGCCGCATCATCACCGCTCTTATTGATTCGGAAGCCGGAGGTGAGCTGTTGGATTGTATTGCTCTGAAATCGGTTGTTAATGTTCAGATTACTCTGAGCATTCATCGAGTCTACGTTTGTCTGCAGTGAAATCATATGCTGTTTCCTATTGCCGTATCTTTACGGCCGATGCCTCTCGGCTTTTGTTCGGCCTCCATACAACATGTCGCACGTTTTCGACCAAATTCTAGTCTTTTCTTCGCCCTTTACTCGCCTGTTCCACATCAGGCTTACCCGATCCTGATCTCAGCTCCTCATTCGCCGCAGCCGGCTCGGCGCTCATCCCGTATTCACTTAGGATCACGATGTCGACTCGGCGATTCGCGGCGCGGCCCTCTTCTGTATCGTTCGAGTGAAGCGCCAGCGTTTCCGCATAACCGACAATCGCCATGCGATCCCTCTTCACTCCAAACTCGTCGCTGAACAGCCGTAGCATGGCAATGCTGCGCGCCGCGGAAAGCTCCCAATTGCTTCGGAATCTGGATGTCCTGATTGGCAGGGAATCAGTGTGCCCTTCGAATCGCAGCGGATTTGGAAGCTGATTCAACACAGCCGCAACCTTCGCAATCGTCGAATAGCGCGATGGATCAATGTTATCTTCGCCAGAAGGAAAGAATGCCGCAGCTTTCAAACTGATCACAAGCCCCCTCCGCTCCAGTTTCAGTTGCACCGCGCCACGCTCGATATCTTCGCTTAGCTGCGCGCTCAATAGCTTCATCGACGATCGAAGGTCTGACAATTCGGGTCGTTCAACTGAAATCTGTTTTGGCGCCAGTTTTTGAGGTGGATGCGAGCGGGCCGGCCCGGATTCTTTGCGTCCGCCCAGTATCCAGGCGAATTCAGGCGCAACCGCGCCCTTCTGTAAGGCCTCCTGGATCGCTTCCGAAACCTCTTTCGCCCGTGCCTTGTCCTTTTGACTGGATGCAAACATCACAACGAAGAAGGCAAAGAGCAGCGTGATGAAGTCGGCGTAAGACACCAGCCAACGTTCATGATTTTCCTGTTGCGCCTTTTTCGCCCTTCGCATTCTGCCGGCCTATGCCACTCGTGAATTTGGGACAGACGCGATCTTCGCTTCTGATTTCCGCTTGCGTCCGCCGGCTTCGTTTGCATACGCCTCCAACTTGCTTCGCATCACGTTCGGATTCATGCCTTCCGCGATGCTCATCAGCCCTTCGAGCGTCAGTTCTCTCAATTGGATTAATTGCTGAAGGCGGCTCTTGAGCTTGCTTCCGATCGGAAGCAGAACCAGGTTCGCCAGCGCAACACCATATACCGTCGCCACGAAAGCCACTGCGATTCCATGCCCGACCTTTTCTATGTCCTCCAGGTGCTTCATTACCTGAATCAGGCCCAGGACCGCCCCGATGATCCCAATCGTCGGCGAATATCCCCCGGCGGCCTCAAACACTTTCGCCTCCGCCTCACCTCGCTGCTCGGTCGTGGCAATCTCTGCTTCCAGAATCCGACGCACATCTTCCAAATCGGCGCCGTCAACGGCAAGCGTCAACCCCTTTCTAAGGAAAGGGTCCGGTATCTTCTCTAGCTCGGATTCAAGCGATATGAGACCGCCCTTTCGAGCCTCCTTCGCATATCGGAGAAGTTGCTCGATCATCGGTTCGGGTCTGACTGTCGAATCCCAGAGCACCCGCGTCGATTTCTTGACAGCGGCGATGAGAATAGGCAGTGGTGTCGTAACCATCACCGCCCCAGCCGTCCCTCCAATCACGATCATGGCCGCCGTGATCTGTGTCACGTCGGCGACTCTACCCCCCTCCAGCACAAGGCCGCCCAGGATTCCCCCGAAGGCCACGACCAGACCGACTAGCGTGGCAAGGTCCACTCCGGAGGACTTCCGTCGTGCGCTATCGTTTCCGTCAGACCTCATCTGCACGGCTCTTTGGTCCGCCAACGATGGCCCGCCGGAACCGTATCACCCGTTCGATAACCTCGTCCGGCGTCTCGCGCACGAGAAACTTCTGGCCTGTCGTAAGCGCAATGACGGTGTCCGGCGTGATCTCGATATGTTCAATCAGGTCGGAGTTCACTACCAGAGGAATATGATTCAGGCGAGTCAGGTGAATCATATTCTTCTCTTCGGCAGAATTGCCGGGCCGCCGCACTTCTTTGCGGCTACTCACACGGATGTCGCAGCCGCACTTTATAAACAGCGGATAAAAATCGACCTGAAACGGGCGCTAACTAAGGGGGTGCGGGCGCTTGGGGGTTTCGGGTATTGGGGTAAAGCGCCCGCGTCTTACGGGGATGTAACTAAAGAACGATGCCGGTGCCCCAGCGGTTACGATGATTCCTCAATTTGTTGGATAGTGATTTTATTTAGTCGAAGAGGCCTTCAAAAAGCGGTGAGCTCAAATACCGTTCACCGGCATCGGGCAAGATAACCACAATTGTCTTCCCAGCCATCTCCGGTTCGCTTGCAATACGGACTGCCGCTGCAACCGCCGCGCCACAGGAGATCCCCGAAAGGATCCCTTCTTCCCGCGCCAGTCGGCGAGCCATTTCAATGGATTCCTCGCTGCTGACCGGTTCCACGCGATCGATGATCGACAGGTCTAGATTCTCGGGTATAAACCCCGCGCCAAGTCCCTGAATCGAGTGCGGACCCGGAGTCAACTCTTCGTGTCGAAGCGCCTGCGCAATCACCGGACTCGTGATTGGCTCTACGGCAATCGAGACCAGTCGATGTTCTTTCTGCTGCTTGATATATCGCGATACCCCAGTTATGGTTCCTCCAGTGCCGACCCCTGAAATCAGCACATCGACCGTGCCTTCGGTATCTTCCCAGATCTCCGGACCTGTCGTTTGAAAGTGAATCCGCGGATTGGCCGGATTGTTAAACTGCTGTGGCAGAAAGAACCGTTCGGGATCGGAAGCCAAGATTTCTTCTGCCTTCGAAATAGCAACTTTCATGCCTTTCGAGCCGTCTGTCAGAACCAGGTTGGCTCCCAGTACTTTGAGAACCTTACGTCTCTCCAGAGACATAGTGTCCGGCATGATCAGCGTAACTGGATATCCGCGCGCCGCGCCCACGAAGGCCAGCGCAATCCCGGTATTTCCACTGGTCGGCTCCACAATCGCCTTCCCCGGTTTCAGCAGACCGCGTTCCTCGGCATCCCAAACCATCGATGCCCCTATCCTGCACTTCACGGAGAACGCCGGGTTGCGGCCTTCAATCTTCGCGAGAACCGTAGCCTTGGCTCCGTCCACAACACGGTTCAATTTAACCAACGGCGTCCGCCCAATGCTGAACGAATTGTCTTGATAGATCAAAACCGGTTCCTTTCAGATCTCCCAATTGGGAACATACGCTGTGTGCTTTTGCTGCCATTCACGAGCTAATTCAGCAAAACTTGTCCGATCCAGCACATCGGAAACCGCGCTGTCCACTCGTTCCCAGATGTCGGCAAATGGGTCATCTGTGGTCGGGCGGGAACTGCTCTTCAGATTCTCAACGGCTCGTAAGACCTCGCCCACGGTTATAGAATCAGGCGTTCTTGCCAGCAGATAGCCGCCTTCTGCTCCCCGGCGCGAATCGACAAAGCCATTCTGCTTTAGGCCAGACAGGATAAGCTCTAAAAACTTCTGCGGAATTTTTTGGCGCTTAGCAATATCTGCAATCTTGACAGGGGTTATGACCGATCCACGGGTAGCCGCCAGATACTGAGAAGCAAGGTCAAATACTGCTTTCAGGGCGTACTCGCTCTTCACCGAGATGTTCATCCGTTTTCCAAGGGCAGGAGGAACCCACAAGCGCGCCGGCTAGGCGATATTTCGGGCTCTGCTAATGATTCTAATCTGGAGGCCGATCTAAACATTGAGACCCAGCCCGAAGCGCCCGCCCCGCAACTCTAGGACGGGGGCCGTGGCATTAACATGGGGATTGCCGGCATCCTCTTCACTTGGAGCAATCTTGTCCAGACAATTATTTGGAACGGACGGCATTCGCGGCGTAGCCGGCGAGCCTCCCTTAGACCCCCGGACCGCGTATGCGCTCGGTGTTGCGCTGGGTTCGTGGGCGCGTTCCTTTGCACATGCAAGCGATGGCAGCGCTGAAGTCCTCATCGGCATGGATACCCGTGAAAGCAGCCCGTGGCTGGCTGAACAGGTGGCCGGAGGGCTTGCACGTAGCGGAACTTCGGCCCGCTTTGCCGGAGTGATCACCACCCCGGGCGTCGCCTATTTGACCCGCACTGGACCGTTCGCTGCCGGCGTGATGATTTCAGCCTCGCA
The DNA here is from genome assembly GCA_025980435.1 of Bryobacteraceae bacterium. Lineage (GTDB taxonomy): Bacteria > Acidobacteriota > Terriglobia > Bryobacterales > Bryobacteraceae > Bog-105. Next base: position 24,991 of record JAICXK010000010.1, on the reverse strand, counting down.
CAATCCTTACTATGACAACGGGCTGAAAGTGATTAGCCATTCCGGTTATAAGCTGGCGGATGCCGTTGAAGCCGAGTTGGAGCGCCTCATGCGCGAGTGGCTTGAAAAGGAAGAAGAGGCTCCGCCTAAAGCTCTGCAAGCCGATCCTGGGCTGGACAATCTCTACACGGACTACCTTGCGGAAACCGTCTCGGGAAGCTTTCCGTTTCGAATGGTGATTGATTGTGCAAATGGGTCCGCGGCTCAAGTAGCTCCAAACCTGTTCGAACGGCTGGGAGCGCGTGTAGAGTGGATCGCGATCGCGCCGGACGGGCGAAATATCAATCTGAATTGCGGCTCTCTCCACCTTGGGGCCCTACAGAAGCGAGTAATGGAAACCGGCGCGGATCTGGGAATCGCTTTCGATGGCGATGCCGATCGCGCGCTTTTTGTGGCTGGCTCCGGCAAAATCGTCGATGGCGATGCGGTGCTCTTCCTGGCCGGCTCGGCGCTGAAACAAGCCGGCAAATTGCCCGGCAATCTCGTTGTGGCAACGGTTATGTCGAATCTGGGGTTGGAAAAGGCCTTCGAAGTTCGCGGAATCGCTATGTTGCGAACGCCTGTCGGGGATAAGTATGTTCTCGAAGAGATGCTGAGGCGGGGGGCCGTTCTGGGCGGCGAGCAATCCGGTCATGTAATTTTCTCTGAATTCGCAACTACGGGGGATGGCCTCCTCACCGCCCTGCGCGTGCTCGAGATTATTCGCGATTCCGGCCAGACTTTGGATGCGCTATCGGATGAAATCAAGACCTTCCCGCAGAAACTCGTCAACGTTCGGGTGAAGCATAAGCGCCCTCTGGCGGAATTGGATTCGGTACAGGCGGAAATCCAAGCAGCCGAAGAGGCCTTCAACGGCGCAGGCCGGGTGGTCGTCCGGTTTTCCGGAACGGAACCGCTCGCACGCGTGATGATTGAAGCTGCATCGAACGATGAGGTCGAGAAGTGGACCGGACGCATCGCCGATGCCATCCGGGCGGAACTGGGAGCGGCAGGCTAAGAACCTCTGCGGGGTTCACGATGCTATTCGGAAATGAGCGGACAACCCCTTTCTTCAAAATGAATCGCAAACATTGCAGGGTCATGCTATTCTCAGAAAACCGAATCGCTTCCTCCCCCGCTCGTTGTGTATGGAACGCGCTGCCCGGCTCATAAAGAACAACAAACTTTCACAGGCATTTTTCAGCGACGACGATTTCGCGCGTGCGATATGGCCCATCGCCGTTGGGAAGGCAATCGCGGCTCACACCTCACGCCTGAAGATTGTGCGAACCACGTTGGTGGTGGAGGTCGAAGATGCGCTGTGGCAAAGGCAACTCTATCCGCTGACTTCGCAGATCCTGCAGCGCCTGAATAAAATTACCGGCAGTGAGGCAATCCAGGAGATCGAGTTCCGCATCGGAATTCCTCGACGCCAGCCGCAGCGGGCTGAGGCGCGCGCCGGGGAGGAGGTGGGCAGACGGGCCGATGAAGCCGATGAAATTCAGGATCCCGTACTGAAGCGGGTTTATCAAATATCCCGCAGGAAGGTCAGCGCGTAGGCGGCCGGTTCAGAACGCCAGCCCCACCAGAAACTCCACTTGGTTTACGTTCGAGTAAGCGGGAGCGCCCGAGTTCGCGATTTCTTTCGCATCATCTCCCCAGCGTGTATAGCGCAGTTCCGGCGAGATATGTATGATTAGCGCCTTGATATCAAGACCGGCGCCAATTGTGAAACCCTTGTTAGACAAATAGCGAGTGTTACTGGTGGTTGACCGGAATGAGATGCCGGCGTCGATATAGGGCTTTATGATCGGAGGCCCAAACCGGTATTTGGCCAGGATCGGAAACTCCCATGTGCTGAAACGCGTGGAAGATTTAAAGTTCGGTTGGCTCACTGCAAAACTGAGCGGCCGGTAAAGAGCGTCCGCTTCCGCCCCTAGGCCAAACGGCAGCCGCAGTTCTGCAAAGGGTCCAATGATGTAATCTTTCGCATCCGAGTATTGGCGAAGGCCGCCGTTATTGTTGTCCTTATAGGCGTCGGTCAGGCTTACCCCGCCTTTCAGGCCGATTGAAAGCGGCAATTGAGCAAATGCGCTCGAGGATGCAAAGCAAAAAAGCGCGAAAAGAATTGCATGACGAAACACGATTTGTGGACGTCGTCTGTGAGGGGCCGGTTTCGCCGCGCGATTGCTCCGGCCGCCCCGGGTCTAGAATTACAGGCCTTTTTCCTTCAGGAAGACGATCAAGTCGACAATGCGATTCGAATACCCCCACTCGTTGTCGTACCAGGAAACAACTTTCGCGAGATTGCCGCCGATTACCTTCGTCAGCTCGGCATCCACAATCGAACTGTTCGAATTGTGCAGCAGGTCGCTCGAAACCACGGGATCTTCGGTGTAGTCCAGGATGCCGCTTAAGGAATTGTTCGCAGCGCCCTTCAATGCAGAGTTCACTTCTTCCGTGCTCGCCGGCTTTTTCAATACGGCAACAAAGTCAACCACCGAAACGTTCGGCGTGGGCACGCGCATCGCATAGCCGTCCAGCTTGCCTTTCAGCTCCGGAACAACCAGGCCGATCGCTTTGGCCGCTCCCGTCGAACTGGGAATGATGTTCAACGCCGCGGCGCGCGCGCGCCGCAGATCCTTGTGCGGAAAATCGAGCACGTTCTGATCGTTCGTATAGCTATGAACAGTCGTCATGGTGCCTTTCTCGATTCCGAACGTGTCGTTTAGCACTTTCACCACCGGAGCCAGACAGTTCGTCGTGCACGAAGCGTTCGAGATAATGTTGTGCTTCGCCGGGTCGTACATCTTGTCGTTTACGCCAAGCACGATCGTCACATCCTCGTTCTTTGCCGGAGCCGAGATGATTACTTTCTTCACCGAGCCGCGCAAGTGCTTTTTCGCCTCGTTCGCGTCGGTGAATCGACCCGTTGATTCAACCACAACCTGCGCCCCCAGGCTGGACCAGTCAATCTCAGCCGGATCTTTAATGGCAAAAATCTTAATCTTCTTGCCGTTAACCGAGATGCTGTCGCCTTCGACGTGGATATCGGCTTTCAATTGCCCGAGGATCGAATCGTACTTCAGCAAGTGAGCCAGAGTTTTCGTATCGGTCAGATCATTCGCCGCGACAAACTCAATTTGGGGGTTATTCAGTCCCGCCCGGACGACATTTCGCCCGATACGGCCGAAGCCGTTAATTCCTACCTTAATTGGCATATATTTCTATTCTACGGAGCGAGGAAAAAATTCCGCGCCGGGGAAGGGTTCAGCGAGGCGACGGCAGGGGCGGCGCGGTGGTTCCGCCGATGTTCGCGTACGATTCTTCGACCTTTACTACCTTGCCCTCATCGAAACGCACAAAAGTCATTTTGCCGGGAGGATCGCCGTAAACCCAATCTTCTATTTCATCTCCGTCCTGGTTTGTTTCGCGGCTCTTGTTCCGCGGCTTGCCTAGCGCAAGTAACACTTGGTCGCGATCCATGCCCTGAATGGCTCGCTGCTCCTTGATTGCCTTTTGGATGGGGGGCGGCAGCTTATCTATGTATTGTTCGGCCGCTGAATGCTTTTCGAAATCAAAGATGGGCGATAGCATCTGCCGAATCTGGGCAGCCTTCAGCGACGGAACGCTGCCTGGAAATACCAGGGCGACATGAGATCCGTTTGCCGCCTGAGCGCTCTGGTTGGTCGATACCGGGCTCGTGGTTCCGCCGACGCCCACCTGAACATGGTCGTACCAATGCCCTCTCTTCGTGCCCCCGTTGATCTCCAGAACGATCCGCTTCGATTCAATCTGCACGCGCGTGATCTGAATCTCATCTCCTAGGCGCGCGGCCGGCCCATCTTCCTGAAGTGCTTCTTCCCAGGCGCCCCGATCATACGTGCCGTCACTGTGAATGATCAGCGGCTTCTTGGCGCGCGGGAGAATCACTTTTGAGGTCGCAAACTCAGCGGTGAGACCCCGCTCGATTTCCATCCGCTCGTCAAAACTGAGCTTGTCCGCGCGGAGATTCGGGGCAAGCGCCAGAGCAAACCCAGCCAAAACGGCGACCGCGGCTATTCGTTTAAGTTGTCCGCAATCGCTGCCCTCTGTGGCCAAATCGGAGCTTTTGCCAGCGCGAAAAACAAAGCCACCGTAAAAATGGTGGCCAGAAGACCGCCCTCCGGCCCGTATTTTCCGCCGCTCCAGAGGGGCAAGAGATCCCATTTGTACAAGTACCTCGTCACATCGATTGTAAGCCCGCTCAGGTTCACTCCGAAGAGCGGCAGAACCGCATTCCAGCCGTAGTGCAGCCCGATGGGGAGCCATAAATCACGGCTGCGCAGAAAAGCATAGCCGAGCAGAATACCCCAGATGATCGTATTCAGGATGCCAAGTCCCGACGAATAGGGATTCGAAGCGTGCGCGAATCCAAAAATAACCGCAACCGGAAGAATAGTTGCAAATGGCCCTATTTTCTTTATCAAAAGCTGGAAAGCGTATCCGCGAAAGATCATCTCCTCTCCGGCTGCACCCAGCCAGATGGCAACTAGATAAAAGACAAGGCTCGGCCAGCCCGAATTCGGCCCTGGCCGCATCACCAGGTGACCCGTTCCGGCGACCAGCGGGGCCAGGAGCATCAACGCCGCCGCTCCGCCGCCCAGAAATATTCCCCATCCGAAGTTGCGCAGCGAACCCGGCCCGCCTCGCAGGCCGATATCGGTGAAAGGCCGGCGATCAAAGATTCGCATCGTGAGCAGATTAGCCAACAGGCCCGTTGCGCACAAACCGACCGTGCCCGCGATGATGACTCCGAAAACCGCGTACAAAGACACGGTGATCAGGCGCAGTCCGATGACCACGGTGGCAATAAAGAACGCCACGCGCAAGACGACGCCGAGCCGGGTACCCGGGGCGGTCGGCGGCGTTGAAATTCCAGGAATAGGGTCCATGGCGACTGAATTGCTTGTGTATACCGGCGGTAGTGGCGGGCCTCTAGTACTTGTCTGGTGCCATTTCGGTACCAGAGGCGAGACAATCTCATCCTAACCGCATTGAGAAGCGCCGATTAGAAAGATATGCAAGACAAAATGGACCGACGAACAGATAACAGGCTTCTTTGCGCGGAGCTGGTGGAGACGACTTGGACCGACCACAGAGGAGCGCAGCGGCACAGGGTCGCGAATCTCGAGGATATTTCCTTATCAGGAGTGTGCTTGCAGATCGAGTGCGCGGTGTTGCCCGGCACCCATATCGCCGTCCACTACGGCGACGGTCAGCTCGTCGGCGTCGTGCGGTATTGCATGTTTCGCGACGGCGGCCATTTTCTCGGTATTCAGCTTGAGGATGGTTGCAGGTGGTCTACGAAACATTTTGTGCCGCAACACCTTGTGGACCCCCGCCAGCTTGTGGAACTAGCTATGATTCGCCACCAGAAATCTCCGGGAATACCCGAGCCTAGCGAGCCGGCTCTATCGAAATAAAATCTTAAAACGTTAATCATCCTGTGGTATGGATAGAATTCCGTACTACTTCAGCAGCGCTTGTCGGCATGGCAACAGAAAAGCAGCCCAATTTAGGGAGCGGTGTTTATGCGGCGCTCGCAACTCCCCGTCGAGCAGGTTCCATCGATGCCGATGCAGCCGGCCTGCTTGACTACCTCGATGTCATTATCCAGGCCGGTGTTGACGGTCTGGTACTCTTTGGGTCGACCGGTGAGTTCATCCACTATGACGTTACGGAGCGAATGCGGGTGGTCATCCTTGCCATTCGCCGCAGCCGTATCCCGGTTCTGGTGAATGTCTCACACTCCACTCTGGCCGGGGCGGTGGATCTGGCGGAAAATGCCATCAAAGCGGGTGCCTCAGGCGTGCTTCTGATGCCGCCTTATTTCTACCGCTATCCAGACGATCAGATCTTTGCGTTCTATGAGCAGTTTGTAAAGGAAATCGAAAACCGCATCCCAATTTATCTCTACAATCTGCCCGCTTTCAGCAATCCCATTTCAGCGAAACTTGCCGAACGGCTGCTTCGGACAGGGGGCTTTGCCGGCATCAAAGATTCGAGCGGTGATTGGAACATGCTCGAAGCCCTGAGCCGTATCCGTCGGCAATTCCCCTTTCAGCTTTTTGCGGGCAGTGAAGAACTTTATCTTAGAGCCAGTTCGTCCGGTACTGACGGTATCGTTTCGGGCGTAGCCGCCGCAGTCCCTGAATTGCTCGTCGCGTTGCAGCGCGCCATTCGCTCGGCGGATACCGATCGGGCCGGCCGCCTGAACGCACGGATGAATGAGTTTCTCGAATTTGTCAATAAGTTCCCCGCAACGGTCGCCATCAAGCAGGCAGCGGTCGCAAGGGGCTGGAAGCTGAACCAGGTTGCCATCCCGTTTGATGAAGACATGTCGGCCGATATCATTGCTTTTCACCATTGGGTGCGCGGCTGGCTGCCTATCGTTCTCAGCGAGTGTGCGGAGCTGGCGGGCGTCCGAAGCTCTCAGGCCTGAGACACCTGCGAGCGCAGCTCGCGACCATGAGAAATTGGTCTTGTGGCAGAAGAGTCAACCGTGACCGGAGCGAGCGGCATCCGGCAAATGACGCCCGCCGAGTTCGCGGACGCCTCACGGGAGCATTCCGAGTGGATCGCTCGCTATTTTGAGCACGTTCGCGAGTTCCCCGTCGTCCCGCAAATCGAACCGGGTGAATTGCTTTCCCGGCTACCGCGCTCGGCGCCGGAAACAGGCGAGCCGATCGAATCTATTTTCGCCGACTTCCGCTCCGCAGTGTTCCCCGCCCTCACCCTCTGGAACCATCCGCGCTTCTTCGCCTATTTCTCGGTTTCGTCTACGCCGCCCTCCATCCTTGCGGATCTGCTGGCAGCCGCCGTAAACGTGAATGCGATGCTCTGGAAGTCCGCTCCGGCGGCGACCGAGTTGGAACAACTGACCTTGAGCTGGCTGCGCCAATGGCTTCATCTGAACGAATCGTTTTTCGGCATCATCTACGACACGGCATCCATTGGAGTTATGCAGGCGATCGGTGCGGCGCGCGAATTTATCGATCCTGAATGCCGCTTGAAGGGGACGCGTCCCGGCCTGATAGTTTATGTTTCCGAACAAACGCATTCGTCTTCGGAAAAGGCCGCCATCACTCTAGGCTTCGGACAGGAGAACGTGCGCAAGATTCCGGTCGACTCCCGCTTCCGGATGCGGCCCGATCTGCTCCGGCAAGCGATAGATGCTGATCGCGCGTCCGGCAAGCGGCCCTGTTGCATCGTAGCCTCGGTCGGGTCGACTTCCACCACTGCCATTGACCCGGTCCCCGAGATTGCGGATATCGCCGAGCAATATGGCGTGTGGCTCCACGTCGATGCTGCTTATGGCGGGTCCGCGGCCGTTGTGCCGGAAATGCGGCGTGTTCTCGATGGCGCCGAACGCGCGCACTCGCTCATCCTGAATCCGCACAAGTGGCTGTACGTCTCGATTGATTGCAGCGTCCTTTACACCCGTTTTCCCGAAGTCTTTCGGCGCGCTTCCGCCTTGGGCGCCGAGTACCTTCGAACCCCGGAAGATGATCGCGTGGTCAACTATAACGATTACGGCGTGCAGCTCGGCCGGCGTTTTCGCGCCCTCAAGCTCTGGTATGTCTTTCGCTACTATGGCCGCGAGGGTGTGATCGCCCTTTTGCGCGAAGCCCTGCGCCTGGCTCAGATGCTCAAATCGCTAATAGAGGCGGACGGCAATTTCGAGCTCTGCGCGCCGGTTCCCTTTTCGCTCGTCTGCTTTCGCCATCGCAGTTCGGACAAAGCGAATCAGCAGCTGTTAGCGGAAATCAACGCCAGTGGCCGGGCTTTTCTGTCGCATACCATCCTGTACGGCAGGTTCGTCCTTCGCTTCGCCATTGGAAATTTCCAGACCACGGAAGAAGACGTGCGCGAAACGTGGGAGCTGATTCGCCAGATAGCAAATCGGGTTGCGTTGGACGAGCAGCCTGCCACGACTGCCATCCGCTGATGCCCGGCAACCCGCTCGCGATCACGCTCTGCGGCATACCGCTGCGCAATCCCGTTTTGGCCGCTTCCGGGACATTTGGCTACGGTATCGAGTTCGCGAAGATCGTCGATCTCAATATCCTGGGCGGAATTGTTACCAAAGGCCTCTCCCGCGAGCCGATCCCTGGTAATCCGGCGCCGCGCCTCTGGCACACGGAGGGCGGGATGATCAATTCCGTCGGACTCCAGAACATTGGCGTTTCCGCCTTTATCCGCGAGAAGCTCCCCAAGCTGTACAAGTATTCCGTTCCGGTGTTCGCCAATGTGTTTGGTTACGCTGTCGAAGATTACCTGGAAGTAATTCGCGCGTTGGAAGATGCCGAGGGCGTCGCCGGCTATGAGCTCAATGTGTCCTGCCCGAATACTAAGCACGGCGGGATTTTTTTTTCGAGCGATCCCGATCTCCTCGCCGATCTGGTTTCGCAAGCGCGGTCCATCGCTCGCCGGCCGCTGATCGTGAAGCTCTCTCCCAATGTTGCCCGCATCGATCCGTTCGCCCAGGCGGCCGAACAGTCGGGTGCCGATGCTATTTCCCTGGTGAATACGTTCGTATCGTTGGCCATCGATCCGTTGACGCGCAAGCCACGGATCGGCGCAGGATACGGCGGGCTCTCTGGTCCAGCCATCAAGCCTTTGGCGCTCCGCCTGGTCGCCCAAGCGGCGCATGCGGTTAAGATTCCGGTAATCGGCCTTGGTGGAATTGCTAGCGGAGAAGATGCCGCGGAGTTTCTGATCGCGGGCGCATCCGCCGTCCAGGTAGGTACCGCCACCTTCATCGATCCGCGCGCGCCGGCGCAAATTGCGCGGCAATTGCAAGGCGTCCTGAGCGAACTCGCTCTCCCCGACATTGGTGCATTAGCGGGTCACATGAAATCACCCTGCCGTGCACAATAGAGCAATATGAAGGAAATCATCACTCCGGAAAAGCCCAAAGCAGCCGGCCCTTACTCGCCTGCGGTTAGAATCAACGGTTTCGTCTTCCTCAGCGGCCAGATTCCCGCCGACCCGCAAACGGGTGAACTCGTTACCGGCTCCATTCACGATCAGACCGTGCGCGTGATCGAAAATCTGAAGCTTGTGCTCGAGGCCGCCGGACTAGCTTTGAGCGATGTCGTCAAAACGACGGTGTTCTTAAAGAACATGAACGATTTCGCGAAAATGAACGAGACCTACGGTCGCTTGTTCGGCCCGAACCCGCCCGCGCGCACCACCGTTGAAGTCGCCCGGCTCCCACGCGATGTGCACATTGAAATCGAAGCCATCGCTGTCGATCCGAAGCACGAATACCCGTTCGCGAAGTGATTGGCGCTATTTCGGCGGATCCGCCGGTTTCAGCGGCGGGTGCGCGCTGTACTGCTTCTGCGGCGGGTTCAAGGTGATCTCAACGGTCTTCTCTTCACCCGCCACCTCCATCTTCTTGCCGTAGGTCTGATAGCGGCTGTTGATCACCTGCAATTGCACGGTTCCCTCCGGCACCGGAGGAAAGTGCGCTACGCCCTCCTGGTTCGTTTTCACTTCCCAGTGAATCGGTTTGCGCTTACCGAGCTTCATGATCTGGTGCGAACCAAGGAAATCCAGGATCACGGCCGCATTTTCGACCGGCTTATCGTACTGGTTCTTAACGACGACTCTGATTGTGGTCTCCGGGCCCTTCGCGACCATCGGCGCGGCCAGTGCGAGCAGCGCCATTGCCAGTGTGATGCGAGACTGCATGTTAGCGATTATCGCTTAGTTCTTAGGGGACCCCTCAGCGGGAAGCCCTTTCCGGAGCTTGCTTCGAAAGCAGCGGCTCAATAGCCGAGCGGAGCGCTGCTTCGTCCATCACTCCCGGGTTGTAGAGCCGGACGATTCCCTGGCGATCCACCAGGACGATGGTGGGTGTTGTGCTCGCCCCGAAGCGTTGGAAATTACTCGCATCCACGGGCACCTGCGCGTTCGGAATGTTCGAATAATATTTCTGATACACCTTTTCAATGAACGGCATCTCGGTCGAAGGCGGCGCGTTTTCCTCCTGCGCCGTGTAACCGTACAAACGCGTCGGCGCGATCACCACCAAGCCCTTCGGTTCAAACTCGGCTGCCAGCTTCGCGATGACCGGCGCCTCGGCTTTGCAGTCGGCGCACCAGTGTGCCCAGAAGAACAGCAGGAGCACTTTGCCGCGCCAAGCAGTCTCGGCCTGCGGCTTCTTGCCGATCCACTCCGTAGCGCGCAAGACCGGCATCGGCTTGCCTTGCAGCGTTATCAGGTTAATGTTCTTTTGCAGCCGGTCGACCAGCGAGGTTCCCCGCCAGGTCTTTAGGGCAGACTGCAAAAGTTGTAACGCTTCCGTCCGCTTGCCCGCCCGGCGCAGTATCTCGGCCTGCACTTCGTAGGCGGCCCCCAGAGCCAGCGGCAAGTGGGGCTCCGCATCCAGCTTCCGCGTGGCAAGCGATGCGCGGGAAATGCGCTCGATCTCTTCCGCATCCTTCAGCGCCTGATCTGAATGCCCGTATATCAGTTCCCCTCGCGCCAGCCAGGAAAAAGCCTCCAGTGCTTCGGGTGTATCGCCATACAATTTCCGGTATTGCGCCACCATCGCCTCGGCGGACTGCAGGTCGCCCTGCTGGAGCGCCATCTGGACATAGGCAACCACTTTCGGCGTAGCCGGCTGCCCGTAATCTGTCGCCGGCAGATTCTGCGCGCACGCGAAGAATTGGCTCGCGAATAACAGGATTGCCAGGCCGCAGAGCCGCTTCACCACTACTGGATGCACAAATTCTTCAGATAGTCGCGAAACGGACCGCCCAGATCGTGCCGGTCCAGGGCAAATTCTACGGTGGCTTTCAGAAACCCAAGCTTGTCGCCGGCATCGTAGCGGGTCCCTTCAAACTTCAACCCGTAGATAGGTCTGTTCCGCAACATATATTTGAGCGCATCGGTAAGCTGTATCTCTCCACCGCGACCCGGCTCAATCGATTCAATACATTGGAAAATTTCGGGCGTGAGAACGTACCTCCCGATGATTGCCAGATTCGAGGGCGCGTCCGCGGCTTTCGGCTTTTCAACCATGTTGCGAATCCGGAACAGCCGACCCTCGCTCCCGTTATCGCTCACCAGTTCCGCATCCACTACCCCGTAGGCTGAGATCTGATCGCTCGGCACTTCGACCAGCGCCACGACAGACGCGCCGTAATATTCATACACATCGAGCAGTTGGCGGATGCACGGCACTTCGGAGGAAATGATGTCGTCCGACAACACCACAGTGAACGGCTCGTTTCCGACCAGTTCTTTCGCGCGCAGCACCGCGTGTCCCAGCCCCAAAGCCTCCTTCTGGCGCACGTAGGAGACGTCGATCATGTCCGAGATCGCCCGCACCATCGATAGCATTTCGGTCTTTTGCTTCGATTCGAGCAATTGCTCCAGCTCGAAGCTGACATCGAAGTGATCTTCGATGGACGATTTGCCGCGGCCAGTGACAATGATGATGTTCTGGATTCCCGAATGCATCGCCTCTTCCACCCCGTACTGGATCAGAGGCTTGTCCACAATGGGAAGCATTTCCTTCGGCTGGGCCTTGGTCGCCGGAAGAAACCTGGTCCCCAACCCCGCGGCTGGAAATACTGCCTTGCGCACCTTTGGAATCATCACCCGCCATTCTACCGGGCTGCCCCGCGAGTTCCGGATTGCACCACGTTTCGCGCACTTAAACCGGGAATGCGACCGCTCACTGAACCATCTTTGTCACTCCGTGGAGCGGTGTGCTAATCGTAGAATTTAAGGTTTAGTTGTTAACCGGAACATAGAATGGCTTACGTAATTGCCGAACCCTGCATCGGAACCAAAGATACTGCTTGTGTAGACGCCTGCCCTGTCGATTGCATTCACCCCAAGAAAGACGAGGAAAAATTCGAAGGCGAAGAAATGCTGTATATCGACCCGGTGGAATGTATCGATTGCGGTGCTTGTGTCCCGGTCTGCCCCGTTTCCGCAATTTTCGCGCTCGATGATCTGCCCGATAAGTGGGCCGATTTTGCCCAGCGTAACGCGGCATTCTTCGGAAGATAAGCCAGAACCGCGCGCGTCAGCAAGCAGTTTTTTATCGGCTCCTTACGGCCGGTACACCGCATACGACGTATCGGTCTCCCAAACGCGCACAAACGTGATAGCGGCCGGCTTCAACCCGCCCTGCAGTTCATCGTAGAAGAACTTTGCGATATTTTCAGCGGATGGATTGATCTGGTCGAATGGCTTCAGATCGTTAATAAACTGGTGGTCTAGGTATTCGCTGGTGGCCCGCAGCATTCGCTTCAATTCGGAGAAGTCAAACAGTAAGCCGCTCGCGTCCAGTTCGGGCCCTGCAACCCCAACCTGAACGCGATAGTTGTGTCCGTGCACGTTCTCACACTTGCCGCGATAATTGCGAAGTGCATGCCCGGCCGCGAAGCTGTGTTCCACGCAAATTTCAAACATCGAAGAATTTCTGAATATCCCTCAATTCCCTGGTGAAGCGATACGGGGGCAGGCTTTCAAAAAAGACCCGGCCGTACGGCAGCTTGATAATCCTATTATCCAGCAGCACCAGCACGCCCCGGTCCGCGGTTGCACGGACCAGCCTTCCAAAACCCTGCTTCAGAGACAGAGCCGCCTGGGGAATTTGATAATCGTAAAAGGCGTTTCCACCACTCTGCCTCACTGCTTCCGTTCTAGCCGCCACCACCGGATCGGTTGGCACCGCAAATGGCAACCGGTCGACAATAACGCAGCTTAACTGCTCGCCTTGCACGTCCACCCCTTGCCAGAAGCTCGAGGTCCCAAACAACACCGCTCCCGGAGTAGAGCGGAACGTCTCGATCAGCGCAGTCCGCGGGGCATCGCCTTGCAGCAGCAAGGGATAATCCAGCCGTTTCTTCAGTAACTCAAAAACCTGTTTCATCTGTTGATAGCTGGTAAACAGAACGAAGGCCCGCCCGCGAGATGCTTCAATTACCCGCTCAATCTCGTCGGCGGCACGCCGCGTGAACTCTTGCTGCCGCGGATCGGGCAGATGCGGTGGGACGTAAAACAAAACCTGCTTGCCGTAATCATACGGACTCTCTATCTGCAAAGTTCTTGCATTCTCCAGTCCCAGGCGCCCCTGGCAGTAATCGAAGCTGCCCGCAACCGCGAGCGTCGCCGATGTCATGATCACCGGTTCCACGCGATCGAAGAGGCGGCTCCGCAGGGCTGGTGCAACGTCGATAGGCGTGGCCTGCAGATACAGCCCGCGCCCTCTGCGCTCTACCCAGTAAACAAAGGCGGCCTCACCGCTCTCCACCCAAAAGCGTAGGGCTTGCTGAATGAGCTTCGTACGCCGAACCAGCGGGAGAATATCCTCCACCGCGCCCTCTACCAGTTCCAGCCGGCCACAAAGCGACTCCAGGGCAAACAATAGTTCACGGTAGAGTTCAGAATGGTTCACCAGAAAACTTTCGTGATCTCGAAACCCTTGCCGGCCCTCTTGCGGGAACAGCGCGAAGAAACCCTCCGCCCGGTCTCCGATGTGAATTAGCGCGCGATCCAGTTCCGGACTGGCAAAGAGCTTTTTGCGCGATATGTTCGAGGTGTCCTTCAGGAGTTCCTGAATCTGAAGGTTGCTTATACTTATGCCGAAGTACTGGCCTGCGACATCCTCCAACTCATGCGCTTCGTCAAAAATCACAGCCGAATAATCCGGAAGGATCGCGCCCAACGCCTGGTCACGAACCGCCAGGTCCGCAAAGAATAAGTGATGATTCACGATAATGATGTCGCTCTGCGCGGCGAGCCTGTGCATTGCGGTAATGAAGCACCGGTCGAACTGTTTGCATTTCTGTCCGGCGCAAAACTCGCTGCGCGCATCTAGCTTCCACCACAACGCGCTGTGCTCGGAGATCCCTCGCAACTCGCTGCGATCGCCCGTCTCCGTCATCTTTTCCCATTTCCGGATGATTTCGAACTCGCGATTCTCCGCCATGCCGGTTAGCACGGGTTCCCTTTCGGCGTCGTACACCTTTTGGCGGCAAAGATAGTTTGTCCGGCCCTTCATGTAGCAGACCGACAGCGGGCGTTCGAACAGCTTCTGCAGAAACGGAACATCCTTAAAAAAGAGCTGTTCCTGCAGATTCTTGGTGCCGGTCGAAATGACCACCCGCTTGCCCGATAAGATCGCCGGGATCAGATATGCGAGCGTTTTACCCGTACCCGTTCCGGCCTCGACGATCAGATGACGGCGTTCCGCCAGCGCTGCACCCACCGCCTCGGCCATGTCCAGTTGTCCCGGACGATATTCATACTTCGGATGGGCGCGGGAAAGAATGCCCCCGCGGTCAAAAAACTGCTTCACCGTCGGCCTTGCCGGGTGGTGGGCGGCTTTTCCGACCTTTCTTTCACTATTCACCACAAAAAAGCTCAAGCAACCGCTCGCGGGAACTTTGAGTGTAGTATGCTCGCCATCCGCCCGCTATCCCGCGCCCATATAGTGCTGCCGTGCAGCCGGTTATTCTCAAAGAGGGCCCAACGGCGCAGTATCCGCACGCGCCGCTTTCTATATGTATGACGGAAGAGATTCTCTACCTCTCGGAACTGCTCGGCGTCAAAGTGTACGATCTGAAAGGCCGCCGCATTGGGACCTTCCGTGATGCCGCGCTTGTACCGCTTATCGACCCCGTCCGGCTCGACCGCTATCTCGTAGGGGCCGGCCCAGCATGGTTAAGCATTCGCTATGACCAGATCCAGCAAATTAGCACCCACGGCATCCATCTGAAAGATGAGCGCCTGACTCCGTATCACTCCGATGAGTACATGCTGCGCATGGTTCGCGACTTGCTCGATCAGCAGATCATCGATGCGCAGGGCCGGAAAGTCGTCCGCGTCAATGACATCACCTTCCTGAAGGAATCTGAGAACGGCAGCGATGTCCTGCACATTCTGGAAGTCGATATCGGCGTCCGTTCGATTGTGAGACGGTTGCTCCGCGGCCTGGTCTCTCCCGCTACGGTCCGCACGGTCCAGAAGCGCATCCCCATGCATTCCATCCGATGGGAATTTTGCAACATTCTCGAAGCGGATCCGCAGCGCCGCGTGCGCTTGAATATCTCAAACAAGCTTCTCGAAAATATGCACCCGGCCGATCTTGCCGATATTGTCGAAAATCTGGGGCATGAAGATCGCGCAGCCATTTTCAACACAATGGATACGGAAACCGCGGCCGAACTGCTGAGCGAAGTCGAGCCTGACCTCCAGACCCGTATTATCGAATCACTCAAAGCGGATAAGGCGGCCGAAATCCTCGAAGAGATGGAGCCATCCGAGGCCGCCGATCTTCTCAACGAACTCGAAGAGGAACGTTCCGAAGAGATTCTGGATGAAATGCAGCCCGAAGACAAGGAAGAGGTCGAGGAACTGCTCGAGTTCCGCGACGACACCGCGGGCGGCATCATGGATACCGGTTATCTCGCTCTCCCTGAAGGAGCGACGGTTGCCGAAGCCATGCTCGAACTCCGCAAAGATGAGGAAGCGCTCGAAAATTTGCACACCATCTTCCTGATCGATGGCTACAATCATCTTCGCTACAGCGTTCCACTCGCGAAATTACTGTTCGCTCAGGGCGATACCCCGCTCAAGGATCTCGCGTCCGATCCCCTGCTGTTCGTTCACGCGTTGGAAAAGCAGGATCGCATTGCCGAGATGTTCGATAAGTACAATCTCCTCACCTTACCGGTCGTAGATGAGCATGGCCGCCTGATCGGGGTAATCACAGTCGATGATGTCGTCGCGCTGCTGCGCGAGTCGTGACCGGTTACTCGACTGCGGCATCGAATATCCCGGTTTCGACGGTCGTACCGTGCTTCATCTGAACAAAGACGCGGTAGCGGCCCGAAGCTGGAAACCCATAGGGAAAGCTGACCTCGTTCGGGAGAGCGTCTCCGCGAACGCTGTGATCCATCTCGGACATGCCGCTGTCATTTTTCTGCTGGGCCATCATGAAAGCCGCCATGGAAACCGAGCCCGTTGGGTGAACGTGCGCAAACACGGTGCCGTCCGTGTTCACAAAAGCGGCATGGCCCAGCATCCCCATATATAAGGCCATGTCGCGCGGAGCCCTACCGGCTGCGTCTGTCAGCCGGAATCGAAACAGCATCGCCTGTTTCGAATGCAACTCCGCGGGACGAATCCACTCCATTCGATAGCCGTCGGGCAACCCGAAATTTGTGCCCCTCGCGGACGACTCCTGCCAGGGTTTCGCTGAGCCGGATGCGTCGTCGCCTGCAAGCGGCCGGCCGGGAAGCGCCGGTATGTCCGCGCTGCTAACCAGCGTTTCCGGAAAGCCGGTCGCATGTACGACGTCCGCATAGAGCTTGTACTTGCCCGGGCGCATCGCCGGCAGCTTCAGGCGAAAAACGCCGGCTTCCACCAGGTCGGGATGAAGATGGTAAACCACATCCAGGCCTGGCTGGCGAATAGCGTACAAGTGCATTAAATGGCCGTGATCCGGAACAAAATCGTCGATCTTCCGGGTGAAGAGCGCGATCCGCCCCGGCAGCGGCTTGAGCCAGCCGGGATCCGTCAGGTCCAAGGTAAGGGTGTCCGGCGGGCCAAGTACCGCGCTCAACTTCAGCGGTTTGTAAACTCTGTTTCCGTAAGCGGCTGCTTCGCTGTTCCACCACGCATTTGCGCCCCAGACAGAGGTCACGACAATGAACAGGGCAATCGACATCGCGATCCGGCCGCCGCGCTTTGCATCCCGATTCGGAATCTCGCCCGGCGCTGCTTTCGCTTCGCGCACGGCCGCGCCAGCCATCGCAACTACGCCGCCGATCAGAAAAACACCGAGCAGCCCCAGCAATGCTCCCAGCCCGAACTGCATCTTCTTGGTTGCCCGCGCTGCCGATGGCACCGGAACGGAAAGAACGCCTCTGCCCGAAGCTCCATCCGCTGTCAACCGTACCTCCCATGAGCCCGTCGCCATCATCCACAAGGAGCCCGTAAAAAACTGCGCATCCTGCGGCGACCTCTTCAGCGTGTCCGCTATCGGTGCAAACTTCGCGCCGGGTCCAGTCAAGGGAAGAGGCACCGCGCGGATTTCGCGCACGCCCGGTGTCTGACAGCGAACCTCGATCTCGGCTACTCCGGGAATAACCATAGGCGGCCGAACAGTGACAAAAAGCTGATACGGTCCGGCTTTGCCGTCGAGATATATGTCGGGACTCCCTACGTGGGCCTGAGTTCCAACGGCGAGAACAATTAATACAGGCGCCGCCTTCAGAAGTCGCATGCGCGTGACCGGTTAGCGCGCAATCCTGCGCATCCATTCTCCGCGCGAAAAACCCCAGCGGATCGCTACGAGGCAAAGCAGCACAGCAAGCACCATCCCACGCCAGAATTGGGCTGTGGTTTCAAATGGCAAGAACAGATTTCGAGCTAGAAAACTGGTTGGCGGCAAGCCGTACCAGAGATACATCGCTCCAAAAAAGCGGTTACGCGCCGCTGCAGACATCAGGAAATTGGCAAAGGGCCACTCCACAGAAACCAGCACCCCGACATAAAGAATGGCGCTTACTGCCGCCGTTTTCCAGGCGTTCCAGCTTCGTGTCCGTCGCCACAAGAGGTCCATAGCGATGGCCGGAACAATCAATAGCATGGGAAATTCCGGCGGGATAAATTGCGTTACGTGCTGGTAGACAGGGCCGAGCTTGGGCTCAGCCGGGAACAGCGGAAGTATCAACACCAATGCAATCAGGAACACCGTATAGAAGCCTGCTATGAAGGTGGCCGCGTATTTCGCGCCCGTCGCGCGCGAACCAACCGCCAGCACAATCGGCGTGAACCCGCAAACCAATATGTAGGGGAGCGACGTGTGAAGAGCGGACCGCTCCGTGTACTCCATCAGAATGATCATCGCCATCACGAGCATGATTCCGCCGCCGTACAGAAACAACCACCGCGCCGCATGCTGGCTCTTGGCATCGGTTCGATTCATGTGCCCGGCGATCAGCACTAACGTGCCCAGAATCACGCCGTATACGCCGATGAAAAGCAGAATGTGGGGCGGGCTCACAATCTTCACGTCCAGGCCGTAGGCTTCGTGCCACCAATTGTCGAAGGGCGCGGAAGTCAGCATGGCGATGCCGCCCCACGAGGCAATAAACGCGCCCAGCGGAGCGCGAAAGCCCCAGATATGCACCGACGCATCTGCCAGCGGCGACGATTTCGACAAGGTCGTATGCAGAATCAAATAGCCGAACGCCACGCCTGCCAGCACCCCGCAGAGATAGATCGCCATGTGAGCCGGCGTCCAGAACGTATCGCGCCCGATCGAGCTATGCCACGAGATATCCCAATGCGCGCCTATGGTTGCCGAAGTCACCGCAAGCACAGCGCACCAGATATACCAGGGAATGCTCGAAGTTCGTCCAGCGGCTTTCGAGCCACCGCGCAGAGTAGCAGGCAGGCTTCCGGAAGTAGTTGCACTGGCCATCTTTCCTCCTTACGGGTTGATCCATTGTAATGTTCCGGCTTAAGCCGGGCCGCGCGCAACCGGCAAGCGGCTTCGAAAAGAAAGAAAACGATAGTATTCGCCAAGAATACTTGCTTTTTCTGGAGGCTAATGTAAGATATGCACAGCCGGACGAGAGCTTTACTCTCTATTCCATACGATGAGGTTGACCGCGAACAATGCCTAAAGCAAAGCCCAACCGGCTTCTTGCCGAGGAACGGCGCCGCGAGATCCTGGGCGTACTGGGCCAGAACGGGCGCGTCACCGTGGATGAACTAGTGAAGCGTTTTGGCATTTCGGCGGTCACCGCGCGCGGCGATCTGGATGCGCTTTCCGAAAGCGGCGTGCTGGTGCGTTCGCACGGCGGGGGAATTCGGCCCTTAACCGCAACGCCCGAACATCCGCTCAAGGTGCGCGAGGGCATGCACCACGACGAAAAAGTGCGTATTGCCGAAGCTGCCGCGCAGTTGATCCAGCCGCTGCAAACCGTCATTCTCTGCACCGGGTCCACTCTGGCCGCGCTCGCGGTCCAGATCCGGCGCAATTGCCCCGACAGCATCACGGTAATTACTCACGCCCTGAATATCGCCGCACAGCTTGCCGATCTGCCGAAGCTTTCGCTGGTTATGCTGGGAGGCTTTCTCCGCCATCCCTCCAGCGCGTTCGTCGGCCCGCACGCCGAGCAGATGATGCACTCCCTGCATGCCGACCACTGCTTCATGAGTACCGTAGGGCTGGATGCCGAGGTCGGTTTGACTACCCTCGACATCATGGAGGCCCAACTGAACCGCCGCATGATGGAATCCGCCACCCAGGTTACGGTGCTTGCGGACTCCAGCAAGTTCGGCCATCGCAGCTTATCTCTCATCTCGGATTTTCGATCCGTTCAGCGTGTAATCACCGACACAAACGCGCCCGCACAGGATGTGGAGAAACTGCGGTCGCGCGGCATCGAAGTCGTCCTCGCCTGAGACCGGCGCGTCCACCGGCCGAATCGAGGGGGATCTTAACATGCTGGTACTTTCCTTGTCTTTGCTTTCTTCTGCTTTCTTTTTTTCCTTGACACCTTTTCGATTCGCCCCTACAATCGCACTAACTTGATTAGTACGCCGACCGTATCTTGCCGCCTGCGGGCAATCCGGTTAGCAGGAGGTTTAGCAATGGGGCCAGTTTCAGGACTTAGAAAATGCTCATGGGGCGTGTGCGTTGCGCTCGCTCTTGGAATACTTGGTTTTGTAAGTAATCCGGCGCTGATTCGCGCCCAAGCCGTTACAGCGACCATTAACGGCACGGTCACGGATCCTTCCGGCGCCGCAATAGGCGGCGCAAAGGTCACCGCGACAGACACCGAGCGCGGCACGCAGTACACCGGGACCACCAATTCCGACGGCCGGTACTCGATTCCAAATCTCTTGGTGGGCGCGTACGACGTGAAAGTCGAGAACGCCGGGTTCCAGACGGCCACCCAATCCCATATCACGCTTCAGTTGAATCAGATTGCCAAGCTCGATTTCGCTTTGCAGGTCGGCAACGTCTCCACCACCGTAGAGGTCTCGAGTGCCGCCCCCGTGCTGCAAACGGAATCAACTCAGCTTGGTCAGGTCATCGATTCCCGAACGAACACGACGTTACCCCTGGCGACGCGCAACTACGTGCAGTTGACTTTGCTCGCGCCAGGAAGCGTGCATCCAAACCCTCAAGATTTTACAAATGGGCAAACCACATCCGGCAGCGGACGCCCGTACGTGAACGGCAATCGCGAGCAGGCGAACAACTTCATTCTGGACGGCATGGACAACAACCAGGTCTCGGATAACTTGGTCGGGTACGCGCCCAGCGTCGATGCCATTCAGGAATTCAATGAAATCACCCAGAACGCGCCGGCGGAATTCGGCAACTTCATGGGCGGTATTGTCAGCACTCAGATCAAATCCGGGGCCAACGCCTTTCACGGCAATCTGTTCGAGTTCTTCCGCAATGACGTATTGAATGCCAACTCCTGGTCGAACAACTTCACCGATTCGCCCAGGACAAAGCTGCGCTGGAACGAATTTGGCGGAACTTTGGGCGGCCGGATCATCCGCGACAAGCTGTTTTTCTTCGGCGATTATCAGGGCCAGCGCTTCGATACCCCCACCAGCACCAGCGCTACCAGCGTGTTTACAGCGAAGGAACGTGCCGGAGATTTCTCTGAGCTTCTGCAAGGCCCCAAGCCCATTCAGCTTTACAATCCGCATTCGATCGTAAACGGCCAGCGGGTCCCTTTCGCGGGAAACAGGATTCCGGCAAATTTGCTGGATCCTGTAGCGCAGAAAATCGTGAATTCGTCTGTTTATCCGCTCCCGACTAGTCCTGGACTGATCAACAATTACCTGTATTCATCTCGTAGCGCCATTAACGGCGACCAGGGCGATATCCGCATAGATTGGAATGCCTCCGACAAGAATCGCGTATTCGGCCGCTACTCGCAGAGCCTGGTCGATAATCCCGGCACAAATAACATGCCGTTGTTCTATAACTCGTTTGCTACATATCCTACGCACAATGGGGTGCTCGACTGGGTGCGGACCCTCTCGCCTTCCGTAGTCAATGATGCACGCGTCGGCGTGAACTATGTCCGGGTGAACAACGGCGCAGCCGTAAACGGAACCGGCGATTTCCCGCAGACCGTCGGGCTTCCCGCTATTCCCTCCACCATTCTGCCTGCCATGAATTTCAACGGAGGCAATGCCAATACTGTCGGAAACTCGGACGTCTATCAGTTGTTTGCCGATACGGTGATCCAGTACGAGGACACCATGACAATCAGCAAAGGCGTCCACACGATGCACCTCGGATTCCAGGGCTGGCGGGATCGTATCAATACGTTCTACTCCGGCAACAACGGCCTTGCGGGTACGTTTACTTTTGATGGCCGCTATACCGCGGGTCCCAATCCCTTTGCTACCTCAGGCGGCGGCAGCGGAATCGCCGAAGCGGACTTCATGCTCGGTCTGCCGGCTGAAATCGGCGGCGGCGTAAACGGCGGTACCTGGGGCCAGCGCGCCAATATTTTTGGAGCCTTCTTCCAGGACGATTGGCATGTAACCCCCTCGCTCACTCTCAATCTCGGCCTCCGTTACGAGTTGCACACACCGTGGATTGAAGTAAAGAATCGGCAGGCGAACTTCGGCCTGTTCTCGGGCGCGGTTGAGATCGCCGGACAGGACGGCAATAGCCGGGCTCTTTACAACTCCTACAACGGGATTACGAATTACCAGCCGCGCGTCGGTATCGCATGGAACGCGAAGCGGGATACGGTAATTCGCGCCGCGTACACCCTTTCCACTTACCTGGAAGGCACGGGCACGAACCTGCGCCTGCCCATCAATCCACCCTTTGCCCATGAAAACGATCTGCCGTACCAGTCATTGAGCTATCCGGGTTCTACTCTGAGCGACGGCTTCCAACCGTTCCTCAGCAATCCGGGGAATCAGTTCGCCGGGGCCACGCTGCGCGTTTGGGACCCAAACATTCGTCCCGCCGTTTCGAATCAGTGGAACTTCACGGTTCAGCAGCAGTTTGGTAACGCGACCACTCTGCAGGTCGGCTATGTGGGGCAGCGCACTACGCATTTGGCTGTGCCGATGCCCTATCTGCAGGACCAGCTTCTGGCGGATGGAACCGTGGCGAAGAGCCCGTATCTCGCCGGAAATCCGACCCTCCAAAACGAAATTGGACAGATCTCCGGTACTGCAACCAATGGCAACCAGAGCTATAATGCCCTGCAGGCCGTGCTGCAAAAGCGCCTTGGCAACGGCCTGGAATACTCGGTCGCTTATACCTATTCGAAGTGCATGACTGATTCGAGCGGCTATTACGGCTCCTGGGGTGGTCAAACCACGCCCACCTCGCCCTATTGGCAGAACCTATATGACAAAAAGGCGGAATGGGGGCCGTGTTACTACGACGCCACGCATGTTCTGACCAGCTACGCCACTTACGATCTTCCGTTCGGACGCGGCCGCAAGTTCGGCAAGAACATGAACAAAGTAGTGAACGCGGTGGTCGGGGATTGGCAGGTCAACGGGATTCTGAGCCTCCATACCGGGTTCCCGCTCACCATCTCGGCTGATGATGCTTCCGGCACGAATTCCCGCGGATCGCGCGCGAACTGCATCGCCGCACCGCACGTCTTGGGAGAGCAAAACTCGCCTTCCGGGGGCTATCAGTGGTTCGATCCAGCCTCTTACGCGCCGGCCGCCCCAGGCACGTTTGGGACCTGTGGCGTCGGAACAGTCCGTGGACCGGGACTACACACGCTCGACCTCAGCCTTGCAAAATTCTTCGATATTACCGAACGCCAGAGGATCGAGTTCAGAGCGGAATCCACTAACTTTACAAACACACCGATACTAAACTCGCCCAATGCAAGTCTGGGCAGTACGCTTGGGCTGCTCCAAAACGCTCAGGGCGCTCGCAATGTCCAGTTCGCTTTGAAATACCTCTTCTGAAAAATGGGGCATGTGGGGGCAGACGATCGCACCATGTCGTTTGCCTTTTCTCGCTCATGCCATGATCATTAGATCAGCACTGGCATGAATCGGATTTCCCTGTTAGGTGTTCTTCTCGCGTCGGCTGCCTCGTTTCTTTTTGCGCAAACGCCGCGCTCGCCGGACTCTGAGGCCAAAGCGGCCTTGAGCGTTGCGCAATCCGGACACTGTCTGGAAGCGATCCCCCGGTTGAAGAAAATAAACACGCGTAGCGTGACCGCCGATCTGCAGAAGACCGTCGGCAAAGCCGGCATCCATTGCGCGATGATGCTGAACAGGCAGGATGACGCGCTCGATTTTTTGCGCGTGCTCCGCCGCGAGCTTCCCCACGATCCCGAAGTACAGTTCCTGAGCGTACATGTCTTTTCGGACCTTTCCATTCGGGCTTCGCAGGATCTGCTTTTTACCAACCCGTCCGCTTACCAGGTGCACGAATTGAACGCGGAAGCTCTGGAGGCGCAGCATCGCTGGGACGACGCAATGTCCGAGTATCGGGCGGTCCTCGTGAAGATTCCGGACCTCCCCGGCATTCATTACCGCATCGGGCGTCTGATTCTCTCTAAGCCCGAAACCGTTACCACTTTTGACAATGCGAAGAAGGAGTTCGAGGCGGAGCTGGCGATTGATCCGAACAATGCCGGGGCTGAGTACGTGCTCGGCGAAATCGCCCGCCAGCAGGATCACTGGCCGGACGCCATTCGGCATTTTGGGCAAGCGGTGCAGCTTGACGGTAATTTCCCGGACGCCCTTATCGGCTTGGGGCGTTCGTTGACGGAAGGCGGAAAGCCCGCCGGCGCAATCGCGCCGCTTGAACGCGCCGTGAAACTGCAGCCGGACAATCCGGCCGCGCATTATCATTTAGCGATCGCGTTGAGGCGGGCCGGGCAGAAAGAAGAAGGGGATAAAGAGTTCGCCTCGTATAAAGAGGTTTCCAAACGGGCCGGGCAGTTAACCCACGATGTGCAAGCCGGGGTTTTGGGACCGCAGCAGGTGGATCCGCAGGCGCAGCAGTAAGCGCCGGGTAAATAACTTCGGCCCCCCTACAGCAGCGGTCCGGTCTTTTCCGCGTTCAGCAGTTTCTCCGCGTTTAACGCGCCGGCTGGAGTATCTTCGTGTTTGAAAATGGCGAATGTCGGATAGCCGTTATCACGATATTGACGGATGCGGTAATCGATGCTGCCCAGTTCCGATTCGCTATATTCCGGCCGTCGCAGCCGAAGGTATACGAAATCGGCTGTAATCACGTGCGGAGTTTCCAGGTTCTCATTCTCGGCCATGCAAAGGCAAATATTCGAATCCCGCAGCACCTGGTAGGTGGCTTCGTCAAACCAGGTGGCATTACGGAACTCGAACGCCACCTGGATATTCTTCGGCAGCATCTTCAGGAACTCCGCTAATCGCTCCCGGTCAGCCTTGAAGGAAGGAGCCAATTGGAACAAGATCGGTCCCAGGCGCTTGGCCGCGCACAGCGGCTCCAGCGATTGCAGAAATACGCGCGTAAAATCTTCCGCGCCTTCCAGCTTCAGCACATGCGTGATCTTCATGTGCGCCTTGGGCAGAAACAGAAAGCCTTCGGGCGTAGCCGCGATCCATTTCTCCAGTGTCCCTGGAGACACCAGTCGCCTATAGGTATAGTTAATTTCGACCGCGTTCAGCCGCGTCCCGTAATGAAGCAGAAACTTCGTGTTCGGAAGCTTCTCCGGATAGAACACAGGTTTCCACGAGTTGTAGGCAAAGCCCGAAGTCCCGCAATAGAGTGGAGCGTCCGTCACGTGTCAAAGACCGGCGAACCAGTCGTATCCCTCTTCTGCCCAATAGTCATCCGGCCTCTCGTTCGTGTACCGGATCAGCCCGATGCGCTTTATGTTTTTTATACCGTACTTCACCGGAATCACTAGCCGGAGCGGCGCCCCATGTT
>JAICXK010000178.1 GCA_025980435.1 Bryobacteraceae bacterium | reverse complement strand
CCATTCGCGCTCCATTTCGTCGTAGTCTTCCTGCTCCTCGTCTTTCAGGATGACCACGGTCTTCGAACGGCAGCCGTGCGTGGTCGAATTGCGGCTCGAGTTCCTTTTGCCTTCTGTTGTCTTCGGGCCGCCTCCCCGCTTCTTCGCCATCTCGCCCGAGTATCCGCACCCCGCCGCACCGCGCTGCCCCAAAAAACATCGCAAGTTCCTGATTCCACGCCCAAAACAAAATTTCGTAGCGCGGTCATTCATCATCTGTTTCTTTGTGGGGCAGGCGTTTGGCCCAATGTCATTTAGTTTTCGTGGGGCAGACGCTTCGTCTGCGCGCGCCCCTCGGGCGCGCTGTTGCGATATTGTTGAAATCTCAAGAGCCGGACGTGGCCGTCCGGCGCGGATCAGGCGATCCGCCCCACCTTGCGGTCTCACTTATGGGAAAAGTAAATGACATTGGGCGTTTGGCCTGCGCCGGGCGCCTCGCCCGGCCCCCTTCCCAGTTCGTTTGGCAAAAACACCACGCCCGTCTTCCGGATCTAGAATGAATGCATGGATCTGCTCATCAACGGCGTGCATAAGCACGTGAACGTTGACCCCGAGCGGCCGCTGCTTTGGGTGCTCCGCAATGAGCTCGATCTCACGGGCGCCAAGTACGGCTGCGGCGAGGGCCAATGTGGAGCCTGCACCGTCCTCATCGACGGTGTCGCGCATCGCTCTTGCATCACCTCCACCGGCTCCGTGGCCGGCAAGCAAATCACCACCGTCGAGGGTCTCGCCGATGGCAAGAAGCTGCACCCCGTTCAGGACGCGTTCATCCAGGCCGATGCCATGCAGTGCGGCTACTGCACGCCCGGGATGATCCTGTCGAGTGTCGCTTTGCTCCACAAGAATCCGTCCCCTTCGGAATCGGAAATCAAACAGGCGCTCGAAGGCAATATCTGCCGCTGCGGAACCTATAACCGGATCGTCGCGGCTGTTCAGAAAGCCGCCCGTTCCACCACCGCCAGCGCGAAGGAGCGCCGCCATGCCTGAGACATCTTCCTTCCCCCTGAACCGCCGCGACTTTCTGACCTCGCTTGGCGGAGGCGTGCTGGTCCTCTTCACGCTCGCAGATGTCGAAGCGCAGGAATCCGGTCACGGCGGCCATCGCCGCGAACATGAGCCGCTTCCCCGGGACATTGCGGCATGGCTGCACATCCCCGCAACCGGCGAGATTACCGCGTTCACCGGAAAGGTCGAAGTGGGTCAGAACATTCGCACATCGTTGACCCAGGCGGTCGCCGGTGAGCTTCGCTGCTCGCCCGGCTCCATCACCCTCGTAATGGGCGACACCGCGCATACACCTTGGGACATGGGGACGTTCGGAAGCCGCACGACTCCGACCATGGCGCCCGTGATGCGAAAGATGGCCGGAACCGCGCGCGAGATGTTAGCCGATGCGGCTGCCCGGCGCTGGAACACCACTCGCCAAAACGTCGATGTTGCAGACCAATGCGTCGTCAATCGGGCTTCGGGAGCCCGCCTTACCTTCGCTGACCTTGCAGGGAAAATCGATTGGGTCAAGACCATCGGACGCGATGATTGTGTTACTCCGCCGGATAAGTGGACCGTCGCCGGCGCAAGTCTTCCGAAGGTAGGATCTCGCGAGATCGTGACCGGCGAGCATAAATATCCTTCCGATCACAAGCTGGCCGGAATGCTGTATGGCAAAGTTCTAAGGCCTCCAAGTTTCGGTGCGACGCTTACATCCGTCGATACCAGCGCTGCCGCACGCATGCCCGGCGTGACCGTCATTCATGACGGCGACTTCGTTGGCATCGCCGCTCGCGATGAACATCTAGCGCAAAAGGCAATCGAAGCGATTAAGGCTGAGTGGAAGCAGGTACCGCAGATTTCATCCGGCCAGCTCTTCCCATACATCAAATCAAAAGAAGAGCCCGCACCGCCGCCGGCAAATGCCGCGCAATCTGCGAAAACTCTCAAAAGCACTTACACCATCGCCTATATCGCCCACACACCGCTCGAGCCCCGTGCTGCTGTCGCCGAATGGAACGGGAACGGCCTGACCGTCTGGACCGGAACGCAGCGGCCGTTCGGCGTAAGAACGCAACTGGCGCAAGCCTTTAACCTGCCGGAGAAGCAGGTCCGCGTTTTGATGCCCGACATGGGTTCCGCTTACGGCGGCAAACACACCGGCGAATGCGCTGTTGAAACGGCGCGGCTCGCGAAAGGCGCGGGCAAGCCCGTCAAATTGATCTGGACGCGGGAGGAAGAGTTCACCTGGGCTTATTTGCGCCCCGCGGGCATCATCGAAGTCTCCAGCGGCATCGATTCTTCCGGCAAGCTCACCGCCTGGAATTTCGACAACTACATGTCCGGGCCTTCCGCTATTGAGAGCCCCTACGAATCGCCCAACGAGCACGTCGATTTCCACGAGGTGAAATCGCCGCTTCGCGAAGGTTCCTATCGCGGATTAGCCGCTACAGCCAACCATTTCGCGCGCGAATCTCACATCGACGAGCTCGCGGCTGCTGCCGGTATGGACCCGTTGGCGTTTCGCCTCAAAAATCTGAAGGACGAGCGCGTTCGCGCCGTGCTCCAGGCCGCCGCTGACCACTTTGGCTGGTCCGGCAAAAAATCTACCGCGACCCGTGGCTACGGCCTCGCCTGTGGCACCGAAAAAGGCGGATACGTGGCCTGTTGCGTGGAAGTATCTATCTCGGGCAATCATCACGTCCAGGTGAACCACGTAGTGGAAGCTTGGGATTCCGGCGCGGTTGTCAATCCGGAACACCTGAAAAACCAGGTGGAAGGCGCAATCGTGATGGGCCTCGGCGGCGCATTATTTGAGGCGATCGATTTTGCGGACGGGCGCATCCTCAACGACCGGCTTTCGAAATATCGCGTGCCGCGATTCAGCGATGTTCCCAGGATTGAGGCCGTTTTGATCGACCGCAAGGATGTGCCCTCCGCCGGCGCGGGAGAAATACCCATTGTCGGCATTGCACCCGCCATCGCGAACGCTCTCTACGCCGCGACCGGTAAGCGAATCCGGTCGATGCCGATTCTTCCGACATTGCAAGCCTGATGAAGGCCGCAGTCCTTCATTCGCCCGGCCCGGTTGCGTCCCGCCCCTTGCGTATCGAGGATGCGCCTCAACCGGAACCACAACCCGGACAGGTTCTTCTCCGCGTGCGCGCCTGCGGCGTCTGTCGCACAGACCTGCACATCGTTGAGGGCGAACTGCCGCCGCGGCACGAAACCATCGTTCCGGGTCATCAGATCGTCGGCGAAGTGGTGCGGGATACCACGGGTTCGCACCAGCCCGGTACCCGCGTTGGCGTATCTTGGGTCGGCGGCGTGGATGGGACTTGCCTCTATTGCCGGCGCGGCTTCGAAAATCTCTGCGATGATCCTACCTTCACCGGTTACTCGGTAAACGGCGGCTATGCCGAATTTGCCGCCGCGCGCGCCGATTTCGTCTTTCCCCTGCCCGCCGCGCTCGACGATCTCCACGCCGCTCCCCTGCTCTGCGCCGGTATTATCGGGTTTCGCAGCCTTCGCGTCGCCGGAGTGGAAAAGGGCGAACGTGTCGGGCTTTTCGGCTTTGGCGCATCCGCGCACCTTGCCATTCACGTTCTCCATGCCTGGAACTGTGAAGTCTACGTATCCACGCGCGGCGACTCGCACCGGAAACTTGCCCGCTCGCTCGGGGCTGCCTGGGTCGGGACCGAAGCCGATCGCCCCCCAGTACCGCTCGATCGCGCCGTGACTTTCGCGCCCAGCGGAGATGTAGTGATTGCGGCGCTCTCCAGCCTGCGCAAAGGAGGCGTGGTTGCCATTAACGCCATTCACCTCGACCGCATGCCGCAGTTCGATTACGACACCTTGCTGTGGGGCGAGCGCCAGCTCCGCAGCGTCGCCAATATGACGCGCGACGATGCCCGGGATTTTCTCCGCATCGCGGCTGAAATCCAACTTACGCCGAAAGTAACCACATTTACACTCGACCATGCGAATGAAGCCCTGACCGCGGTAAAACAGGATTCCATTGATGGCGCGGCCGTGATCGTTCCGTAACCGCAATTTCCCCTTTGGTGTCCAGCTTCATATATGAACCTCGGTTTTATCGGACTCGGCAGGATGGGCAGCGGCATGGCTCGCAACCTGCTCCGCGCCGGGCATCGCGTGACCGTGTACAACCGCTCGCCTGAAAAGGCGCAGGCGCTTTCCGGCGATGGCGCGCAGCAGGCCGGCTCCCCGGCGGAGGCAGCCCGCGACGCAGAGGCCGTGTTCACCATGCTCTCCGACGACCACGCCCTTTCTGAGGTCGCCTTCGCCCAGAACGGTATCGCCTCCGCGCTGAAACCGGGCGCGGCCCACATTTCGAGCAGTACCATCAGCACCGCCTTGTCTCGCCGGCTCGCGGAGCAGCACGCAGCCAACAAACAGGTCTATGTCAGCGCTCCGGTATTTGGCCGTCCCGAAGCGGCAGAAGCGAAAAAACTGATCGTCATTCCCGCTGGGGACCGCGACGCAATCGAGCGATACCGGCCGCTATTCGATGCGATTGGACGGGCGACTTTTGTCGTTGGAACGGAGCCGTCTCAAGCCAACCTGGTGAAGCTCTGCGGTAATTTCATGATCGCAAGCATGCTGGAGGCATTCGCCGAAACGTTCGCGACCATGGAGAAGGCCGGCATCAAACGGTCGCTTTTTCTTGATGTGATCAGCGAGCTGTTTGGCTCGCCTGTTTATAAGAATTACGGGACGGTCGTCGCGGAACAAAAATTCGAGCCGGCCGGCTTTGCGCTAAAGCTTGGCTTCAAAGATGTTCGGCTCGCGATCGAAGCCGCTCAGGAGCTGAACGTTCCTCTCCCGCTTGGCAGCCTGATTCGAGATCACTTGATTTCAGCCATGGCGCACGGCCAGGAGGAATGGGACTGGTCGAGTCTTGCGCTCGTCGCCTCGCGCAATGCCGGAATCGCTACCGGAACTTAGCTTGAGAACCTGGTGATTACCCACCTCTTCTGATCCTTGTCATATGCGAACGACACGCTCGCGTCGAACTCGACCGGAGCAGGCCGGCCGCCGCACACTACGATGTGATTCAGATCGATCTCGGTCGGATGCTTATACTGATCCGGAAGATCAAGCTTGTATTCGCAGGTCGGATCGCTCCTCTTGACGTGTATCATCCACACTTCGGCCTTGTTGTTGTAGTGCAGCAAGGTGGCCGCCTGTTGCGGATTCAGAGCCGGAACCGCCGGTTTGGGCGGCTCGCCGCAACCCATTAATACGAGAAAAGAGAACAAGCAGGCAGACGCCTGCGTGGCGCGGATCATACGCACCAATCATAAGCTACAGCCGGGAATCAGCTCTTCGATCTGCTGACGCCAAACAATCGGAGCGCCAGCGCTCCGAAGCGGTCGCGCGTGCGGGAATCGCGCACGAACATTCGCTCCAGCAGGCGAACCGGTACAGGTGTTCGCCAATCGGGATCCCGCTCTTTGCGCCGCTGTATGATTCCCGAAAGCGTCTCGCGCGGGCGCGTCCGGAATTCATCGAGCATGGCCGTTTGATGCACACAGGAAATCGTGCAGAACGGCGCGCATCCTTTCGGCTTCGCTCCTTCGCGGATCAGATCTTCCCGCGTGTATTGTTGCAACGGAATGGCGGGATATCCGCGCTGCTGCGAACAGTAGTGCACCAGCCCGTCTTCGCAAATATATAAGAAGCGTCCGCCTGCCGGACAGTGCCAATCGTTGGGATTACCGCGAATGATGTTCTGCTGGAACGCATCGAAGTGCGCAAACGAAAACAAGCCTGTTCCTAGCCCTACGATTCGTTCGTATATGCCCGTTTGCGCCGCGCTCAACGGCTGTAGTTGACCTCCGCCGTCATGTAGAATCCCTACTGTGCTGTTAAAACCGAGCTCGCGCGCTCGCGCAGCGATCCGGTAAGCATCTTCTGGTTCTCTGATATCGCTCCCCAGCACCGAGTTGATCGTGATATCGAACTCCGCGTATTCGGCCAGCCACTCGAGCTTACGGTCGAGCACTTTCAGACTCTTCTTCGATACGTCATCCGGCATTACGTTATCGATGCTGATCTGCAGGTAGTCGAGCCCGGCCGCATTCAAACGCTTGATCCGCTCCGGGACAAGAAAGTAGCCGTTCGTAATGAGAGTCGCGATCGCGCCGCGCGCTCGCACCCGCCGGATCAGAACGTCCAGATCGGGATGAAGCGTCGGTTCTCCGCCGCTGAACGTGATGATCGACGTGCCCAGCTCGCCCAGCTTGTCGATCCGCCGCAGCATCTCCGCCGTTAGCACCGGAGGAGAGTGCCGGTCGAATTCATTGCAATACGTGCAGGCCAGGTTGCAGCGCCGTATCGGGATGATCTGCGCCAGAATGGGATGCCTGGCGGATGCCATGGCGCGAACAAACATTCTCGCCTCGCGCCACTTTCGCTGCATCCGGATAACAGACCGCACAAATAGAAGACGCCTGCAGCTTGCGCGATGATTCGTCCTATCGACCCATTAGACTGATGAACATGCGCCTGACGCTGTTCTTAGCAGTCCTATTTTCTGCAAGCTTGTGGGCCCAGGACACCGCGTCCCCGGCAAAGCGGACCTCTGACCTGGTCGCGCGAATGACTCTGGAGGAAAAGGTCAGCCAGATGCAGGACACTGCTCCCGCCATACCGCGCCTGGGCATTCCGGCCTATGGTTGGTGGAACGAAGCCCTGCATGGAGTTGCGCGTGCCGGCCTCGCAACTGTGTTCCCGCAAGCAATCGGACTCGCCGCTACCTGGGATACGGGTCTGGAGCACCGCATCGCCGATATTATCTCGACCGAAGCCCGCGCTAAGTACAATGACGCGATTGCGCATAATAACCACAGCCGGTATCACGGCCTGACATTCTGGTCCCCGAACATCAATATTTTTCGCGACCCGCGCTGGGGCCGCGGCCAGGAAACCTACGGGGAAGATCCGTACCTTACCGCTCAAATGGGAATTGCCTTCATCCAAGGCATGCAAGGCGATGATCCTCGCTATTTGAAGACCGTGGCTACGTCGAAGCACTTTGCCGTACATAGCGGACCCGAAGCGTTGCGGCACGGCTTCAATGTTGACATCACACAGAAGGACCTGAACGACACGTATCTGTACGCATTTCGGCAGACTGTTATGGAAGGCGGCGCTTACTCGGTTATGTGCGCTTACAACAGCATCAACGGATCTCCGGCTTGCGCCAACACATTTTTGCTGAAAGATGATCTTCGAACCGCCTGGAAATTCCCCGGATATGTTGTCAGTGACTGCGGCGCGGTGGGTGATATTTACAGCGGTCATCACTTTACAGATTCCCTCGCGGAGGCGGCGGCCAAAGCGGTGAAAGCCGGAACCGATCTCGATTGTGGAACCGAGTACAAGACCCTCGTGGAAGCGGTCCACAAGGGATACATCCGGGAATCGGACATTGATCAAGCGGTCGAGCGACTGTTTACTGCGCGCTTTCGCCTGGGTATGTTTGACCCACCTGACAAAGTGCCGTTCTCGAAGATCGGCATGGACCAGGTTGCATCACCGGCTCACGCCGCGGTAGCTTTGGAAGCCGCTGAGAAGTCCATGGTTCTTCTCAAGAATGAGAATCACATTCTGCCGCTAGAGAAAGTTCCGGGAAAGATCGCGGTCATCGGACCCGCTGCCGACGATCCGGACGCGATGCTCGGCAACTACTACGGAACGCCATCGCACATTGTGACACCGCTGGCGGGCATCGAACAAAAATTCGGCGGCAAGGCCCAGGTACGCTGGGCCTTGGGAAGCGTGTATGCGCAGTCCTCCCTGGCGCTTGTACCGGAAAACGCGCTGACGCCTTCGGGAGCGGATGCAGCCGCGCATGGTCTGCTCGCCCAGTATTTCAACAACGACACGTTTCAAGGTCAACCGGTTTTGTCGCGAGCGGAGCCGCGCGGATATTTCGTCTGGGCCATGCACGATCCGGAAGTTATCCGAGCCCTGCCGGATCCGACCTTTGCAGTCCGCTGGACGGCCACGCTTCACGCGCCCTCGACCGGAGAGTATCAACTCGGAGTCGCGCGACAGGAATGCGATAGCTGTCCGGGAACGAATTCCGTAAAGCTCTACCTGGATGATCGGCTCCTTGTGAACGAAAGCCAGCGGTCGTATGCAGGCCGCCGCACCTTCAGCTCAGCCGTGCATCTGGAAGCGGGGAAAGCCTACAACATCAAGGTGGAATACGCGCAGCGCGAGGGCGGCCCGGGTGTGGAACTGGTCTGGGCGCCGCCGGCCGAACCAACCTTGCAAGAGGCGGTCGATCTGGCAAAAGACTCCGATCTCGCGATTCTTTGCATCGGCCTGAATTCACGGCTCGAAGGCGAAGAGTCGCCTATCGACATCCCGGGTTTTTCGCACGGAGATCGCACCGACATCCGCTTGCCCGAGCAGCAGCGAAAACTTCTGGATGCTGTCCTCGATACCGGCAAACCGGTGATTGTCGTTTTAATCAATGGAAGCGCCCTCGCGGTGCAAACGGCTAAAGAGCGCGCCCAGGCTATTCTCGAAGCCTGGTATGGCGGCCAGGAAGGAGGAACGGCCATCGCCAACACGCTTTCCGGAGACAACAATCCGGCCGGCCGGCTTCCGGTGACCTTTTATGCGTCGGTGGACCAGTTGCCGCCCTTCACCGATTACTCCATGAAGGGGCGTACTTATCGTTATTTCAAGGGCAAGCCCCTATATCCGTTCGGCTACGGATTGAGCTACTCCCAATTCAGATATGCGGAGACGGGTGTGGGGCAGACAAACAGTGGTAAGCAGAGGCTCAGCACGCAAGTCACGAATACCTCGAAACGAGAGGGCGATGAGGTTGTA
This sequence comes from Bryobacteraceae bacterium, assembly GCA_025980435.1. Lineage (GTDB taxonomy): Bacteria > Acidobacteriota > Terriglobia > Bryobacterales > Bryobacteraceae > Bog-105. The sequence goes on along the minus strand of JAICXK010000178.1, from coordinate 986 downwards.
CAGCTCTACCTCTCTGATGACAATCGAGACATCCAACTGAAAGGTTTTCAGCGCATCCATCTGGCCGCGGGCGAAACGAAGAAGGTGTCCTTCGAGATCGATCCGAACGAACTAAACGGCAGAGTCCCGCATATTGGTGGAGGACAGCCCGAACAAGTATCCAATGCGGCGCGACGCTGAATTCTTCGGCGAGCTTGAGCTCGATCTCTTATATATGGCAAAGCGCCTGCGCGACGCGCTACGGCTCGAAAAGCTGTTAACCGACAACGCCATCGATTACCTGGTTGAGACCGGCACCTACACAGGTGGATTACTGATGAAGCGTGACCTCACGGGAGCGTTTTTCTATGTCGCGCCGGCCGATTTGGAGCGGACGCGCGAGCTTTTGCTGGCCAACCGCTTTAAGCCGTATACGTCGTAGATCTCGCGGATGCAAATTTAGACCCTTAACAAGCCGCGGAACCCCCGGGCGGCATAGTAAGATTCAGCACCGTTGTGATACACGAAAACAGTGTCGTAGCGGCGATCGCAGAAGAGGGCGCCGCCGAGTTTTCTGATATCAGAAGGTGTTTTCACCCAGCTCGATGTTTTCGTATCGAAATTCCCAAGCCTCTGCAACTCTCGATACCGTTCTTCCGTTAAAAGCTCAATGCCCATTGCGGCTGCCATATCCAGCGCGCTACCGTTTGGCTTATTTTCTTTCCTTGACTCCAGCGCTTCTCGGTCGTAGCAAAAACTTCTGCGGCCTTTAGGACTTTCCGCTGAACAATCGTAAAAAATGTATTCGCTCGTCCTTTTATCGTGGCCGGCAACGTCCGGTTCACCGCCCGTCCTTTCCATTTCATGAAGTGACCACAGCTTTTCAGCATTAGCTTCCAGCTTTGCTTGTACTGGAGCCCATGCAAGACCTTTATGGCGGTTCATGTTTTTCTCAAAGCGCGCTTTCAACGCCCTGAGTAGTTCTTCACGTTGTTCTGGTGACAAGT
>JAICXK010000361.1 GCA_025980435.1 Bryobacteraceae bacterium | reverse complement strand
TGTGTGAGCAGGTTCCGTGAAAACCTGCCGACATACGCCAGCTCGAGCGCAAACTGCTTGGGAAGCTCCCGGCCAATCGAAAAATCGACCGTATACGAATAGGGTGTTTTGATCGTGTCATCCAATCCCCAGGCGATCGCGAATCCGCCCGAATCGAGCGAAGCGGGCGGTGTCTGCGGAAAAGTGCCCGGAGGAGCCGGAACCAGGATTGTGTTTCCCTGCAGATCCGTGGTGGGTATAGTGTGCAGATCAGTTAAGCGCGGCGCGGTCTCAGCGGTCAGTTGACCGGCCGGGTTCGAAATCGTGGTCGCCAGCCCGAAAGACCCGTTCTGGTCGAAGGTGTTCAGCAGCCCGAGACCGAACCTGTCATACACCTTGCTGAAACCAGCACGGATTACGGTTTTATCATCGCCGCCGAAGATCTTTTTGGCCCAATCGCTCTGCGGCCGCAGCGACCACGCTATCGCCGCGCGCGGCGCAAAATCGGTCTTCTCGAAGTGGTAGTAGCCCGGACCGTTGTTCGCCGGTCCCGCCAGGTTGAATTGAATCAGCGGATCCGTATTCGCCGGAATCCCTTGCATCATCTGCTGCGCATGTTGATTAAAAAGTTGGCCGATACTGATGTTCGGCTCCACCTGCAAACCTCTGGTCTCCCATGGTGGCGGGAACAGCGAGTAGCGCAGCCCGTACGTAAACGTCAGGTTCGGCTTAATGCGCCACGAATCCTGCGCATACATCTCGTACCAGTTCAGGGCGAAGTGCCGCTGCACGGGCGCGCCCTGCGCCAGCAGACTTCCATCCTTGCTGTAGTTGTAAGTGGCATCGTCTTCGGTGATCATCCCCAAAAGCGCCATCATCGGAAAATCGTATGAGTTATCGAACGCCGGATCCACCCCGGCAAATCCACCGCTATCGGGGCTCAAGGAACTGCTCGTTCCTGCCAGCCCTGAAGTATCCAGCCAGGCCGAGTTCGCAAGCCCGTCACTAAAGGAGCCGAGGGTGCTCTGCCGCGGATTCCGCACTACGCCGACATTTCCCCCGAATTGGAACGTATGCGAGCCTTTCGTCCAGGACAGGTCGTCCACGAAATTGTGTACCGGCATCTGGAAGCTTTGGGAGCGGATGATTCCTTGATCAAGCCCGCGAAACTCATTCCAGATCTGGTTATCGTTCCCCAGGTTGCCCACGCTCTGGCGCGTGAGCCCATACCGAAAGTTGTTTACCAGCGTCGGGCTGAACACGCCCGTATAGCCGATTGCGAAACCCTTCGTGTGGTCCACGACGGTGTGCTCGGGCGTTCTGCCGGGCAGAAATGCCGGTCCCGGATTATAGAGGTCCTGCAAAGCTCCGCGCCAGAACAGCGTGTGTTTCCCGTTCGAATCGATCCGGTAATCGAAGCGTGCAATATATACATCGTTGTCGTTGCGCACCGGAGCGGCGAAACGATAGCCGCCGTAGTTGTACCCGTCGCCCACGGAATTGTCGTTCGGCAAAGGATACGTGTTGAAGTAATTCAGCATCACCGGATTGGGCCCTAAGTGGAGCGGATCGAGCGATGTAATATCTTGGGGCGTCAGCGTCGTGACGCCGCCATTCACGTTCGGATAGCTGATGATGCCCTGCCGAAGCGTCGCGGATGGAATGGTGCGCACCACGCTCTGTTCTTCCCGTTCCCGCGTTCCTTCGTAATTTACAAAAAAGAAGAATCGCTGTTTGATGATCGGTCCGCCCAGCGAAACCCCGTAGATATTCCGATTCAGTTTGGGCGGAACATTCGGCAGTCCGCTGTTCAATTCCGCGAGTTTCACAAAGTAATCGTTCGCGCTGGTTTTCGTATTCCGCAGATATTCATACAGCGATCCGTGAAACTTGTCTGTTCCGCTCTTGGTCACGAGAGAAACCTGCGCTCCCGAGGACCGCCCCTGGTCCGCATCGTAATTCGTGGTGGTGACCCGAAACTCCTGCACGGAATCGAGAGTGGTCGGCAGCACCGATGTAAAGGCGTATCCCCGGCCCTGATCGTTTGCGTCGACTCCGTCCAGCGTCACGTTGCTCTGATCGCTGCGCGCGCCGTTTACCGACCCGCTCCGCGTGTCGTAATCCTTGTCCAGATCCGGCCGGTTTCCTGTATACACCACGCCCGCCTGTAGCGTGAGCAAATCCGGCACATTCCTGCCTTCCAGCGGAATCTGTTTCACCTGCATGTTGTTAAACGCGTTCCCGATGGACGCATCCACCGAATTCAAAAGCGGCGCTTCGGCCGTCACCGCCACGGTCTCGTTCAGCGATCCAAGCTTGAGCTGCACGTTCACCGTTGCGGGCGTATTCACCAGCAAGGGCAGATTGCTCTGCTCGTAGCGATCGAAGCCGCTCGCCGCAACCGTCAGCGTGTACGTTCCGGGGGGCAGCGCCAGAAAGCTGTAATCGCCTTGCGGCCCGGTCGTTGCGGTTCGTTCGATGTTCACCGCGGTATTCTTCACCGTGACCGTCGCCTGCGGCACAGCCGCTCCGCTTGGGTCGGTAACGCTTCCCCGCAGCGATGACGTTGCCTGTCCCCAAAGCGCCGGAGCGCTCAAGGAAATTGCGATGAGCAGCGCGGCTCGATTGAACACATCACTCGTGCGCTTTGAATTCATAGATTCGACCGCCCCCACTGCGGTGTTGAAGGAGATTATTTCACAGCAGGAGAGGGGAGAGGGCTTGTTCTGCCGCATTCTCGAATCGGAGCGGAAGCGTTAAATCAGCTTCAGTTCCGGAAAATCGCGCCGGTACCGGCCCGCGTCGAGGGTCATGAGACGGTCTGCCTGAAGCAGTGCGTGCGATCCGATAACAAAATCGATTAACAAGCGGCGCGGATGTTCTCCGGATTCGCGCCGCCGGCGGTTCGCATAACTGGCAAACCGCCGCCCCGCTTCGAGCCACGCTGCACGTTGGAGATCAAAGTCGATGACGATACCGGTGTTGGTCAGGAAATCATTGACGAACGATTCCGTAGCTCTCGGATATGCAAGCAACTCGGCATAAACTGGCGCCGCAATCACGAGACCTCCTTCCGCTTTCGCATCTCCTAAACGCTGGACAAGGGTGGATCCCGGAAGTTCGCCTGACCAAAGGGCAGAGATGATGTTCGTATCGATCGCGGTCCTCACGCCTCCTCGCGCAAGTTCCGGACCCAGGCATTGATTTCATCGGAACTGGAGAAGGCCGGTAGCGCGCCAGCATACCGCTGAAATGGATTTGCCGGGCCGCGAGCGGGCCGGATAAAAGTGCGCCCATTCTCAACTACGAACTCCACCCGGTCGCCCTCTCTAACCCCAAGGCGCTGACGAATTTCCAGGGGAATCGTGACCTGGCCTTTGCTGCTGATGGTACTGGATGGCACTCTTTACTTCGATCCCTTACAGTAAAGAATAACATTCTTGCAACCGCCGAGATGGCAAGGCAGTAAGCACGAATGAAAGATTTCTCTTGAAGTAAACGCTTACGTGTGATACTTTCGATCCCAGTTCAGCGGTCGAAGTATATCTCAACTTTGAGGGGGTCTCCTATGCCTCGTTGGCGTAGTCTCTGGGTTTTCTTCGCGCTCTTGTTTGTAAGCGGCCTTGCGCTGGCGCAGCGCGATCTTGGAACCGTTACCGGAACCGTCACAGACGCCACGGGCGCGGCAGTCCCCAATGCGAAGGTGACCATTACAAATATCGCGACAGGTGTTTCCTATGATACGGTCACTACGGGTGCAGGCGCTTACACCCGCCCCGCTCTGAATCCCGGCACCTACACAGTTACCGTGCAGGCCCCCGGTTTCCAGAAAGCGCAGCAAAGCAACGTCATCGTGAATCCAGGCACTCCTGTGGCGGTCGATCTCACGCTCCAGGTTGGTGAAGCCACTCAAACTGTGGAGGTGACCGCATCGGCGCCGCTGCTGCAGACTGAGACGCCCGCGCTCGGCGCAAACCTCAACACCAGCCAGGTAACCGAGCTTCCGCTTGGCGGCCAACGTGTCTTTACCTTCCTCGCACGGTTGACTCCTGGCGTTTTGACGGCCGAACCTGGCGCTCGCGGCGCGCAGGGCGGCGATTTCTCCGCCAACGGCGTGCGCTCCACCGGCGAAAATAACTTTCTGTTAAACGGTGTCGATAACAACGTCAATGT
>JAICXK010000034.1 GCA_025980435.1 Bryobacteraceae bacterium | reverse complement strand
GCCATTTGCACTTGTTGAGTATTACCGGCGTTAACAGCGATGGAAAACTTCACGTTGCGGCCCCGTGAGTCTACAAGAGAGCCGGATTTCCACGCAAATCCGGCCTGCCGCATCAGATTCCGGGCTCGCGAGACAGAGTGCAGCGGTGGAGGAATGGCGCGATCAACCCATCGCCTGTTTCCCGGCGTGACCTGGACGGACAAAGGATGGGCCCGTCCGAGGTAGGCGAGCCGGACAATGCTCTCGCGATCTATGGCGCTCGAAATCGCGTGGCGAAAGGCCGCTTGTCTAAACCACCGCTGTTCGACAGGGAGCGCCGGATCGCCCGATGGCTCGGTGGTGTTCAGGTTGAAGAATAAGAAACTGTATTCGAGTCCCGGTCCCAGATCGTACAGCCGGAAATGCCGGCGCCGGCGATCTTTTTGGAGAACGGCGAAATCGGCCGCATTCAAACCGCTGATAATATCGGTTTCCCCGGCTTCAAAGCGCATCGCCTGCGCATCCGCATTCGCGACGAAAAGCGACACGATTCCATCGAGGTAAGGCAGACGATTTCCGTTTGTGTCCCTCTTCCAATAGAACGGATTTCGTTCGAGCACAATGCGCTGTCCAGGTATGTATTCCTTCAGACGAAAAGGCCCCAGACCGGCCATCTGCCCCGGCGAGGAACCGAGGCCCCAGGCGCCGGCGAGCGTGCCCTGATCATAGTCACGTTGAAGCACGTGGCGCGGCAGAATGGCGATGCTGTCAAATAAGCGTTCCGCCGCAGCATAGGGCTCCGCCAGAGTGAATACGACGGTATACGCATCCAGCTTTTTCACCGCGATGGGCTTACCCGAGATCACCAGCAGATCCCGCTGGGGCGAGTGGATTTTTTGGTCGAGGTAGCTCTGGAACGTGAACACGACATCATCGGCAGTGAACGGATACCCGTCGGAAAATCGCAGCCCGCGGCGCAGGTGCAGTGTGTACTGTTTTCCATTCGCGGAGGCTGTCCATGATTTCGCCAGGGCGGGTTCCGTCATCTGGGTCGCACGGTTGATATGGATGAGATCTGCCATCAACAACCCGATGATTTCCCGCGAGCTTGTATCAGTCGCGGTCAGCGGGTTCAGAGTTTTTGGCTGGGAGCGTTGCGAGATCACAAGCGTTCCGCCGGAGCGCCCGATCTCACCGTGAACAGTCAGGAAATCATGAAAACCGGAAGAGTCCTTGCCGGCGTCGTCTTGGCAGCAGCCGGCGAACGGATATGCCGGCGCCCCGGTTATGAGAAAAAAGGTGACAAACAAATTGCCAAGGCGCTTCGCGATTTCGGATTTTTGACGCATAGTGCCGTTTACCCGGAGCGAAAGCGATGCCGTTTCCGGATTATGGCCGTTTAGTGCTGCTTGGAACCATTAGACCCGAGGCGTGTTCAATACGTAACACGAGAACATTCTGTAATAGGCAAGCAGTACCGCGACAAGCGCCACCGCCGGAGCGAACATCCACCAGCAGGATTCCAGCACGTAGTAGCGTTGCAGACCGGCCAGCATATTCCCCCAACTCGGGGCTGGCTCACTGACGCCAAGGCCAAAAAACGAGAGGGTCACTTCGGCCAGAATGAATTGCGGAATATAGAGGGCCGCCTGATTTAAGGCCACGCCGAAAGCCTGGGGCAGAACGTGCCTGCGCAGAATGTACAGGTCAGAGGCTCCGAAGCCCCGAGCGGCGAGCACATACTCGCGTTGTTTGGCACTCAGCACAACTCCTCGAATGAGCCGTGCCGGGCGTGCCCATCCGACCACCCCTAATACTGCGATCAGGAGCACAAAGGCTTGTTCGGGGGCGATGTGTAAAGGCAGCGCAGCACGGACTGCCAGCAGCAGATAGAGCCAAGGCATGGCAAGGAAAATCTCTGCGCCGCGCATGAAGGCATCATCCACCAAGCCTCCGTAATACCCCGCGATGCCGCCCAGGCACAACCCCAGCGCGACTGCAATGGCAGCCGCCAATAATCCGGTGAACAGAGAAATTCGACCGCCGTAAAGCAACCGCGAAAACTGATCCCGGCCGTATGCATCCGTTCCTATCAAGAAGACAGGCGCTTGCTTGTCCGTTCCGAACAGGTGCATTCTGGAAGCGAACAAGCCCAATATTTTATATTCCCCGCCTGGCACAAAGAAGTGAACAGGGTGGATTGAGTTCCGATCCTCCCGAAATTCGCTGAGGCTTCCGGGCAGCGGCGCCCAGCGATACATGAAGGGGCGAATATGGAGCCTGCCTTGCGTATCGACGAAATGAATATAGGTAGGGGGAGCGAAGGCGAGCAACCGGTATTGCATCTCAGGGCTGTATGGCGCAAAAAAGCCGGCGAACAATACCATCGCGTGACACAGCAGGAGAGCAGCAATTGCCAGAGGAGCGCCTTTTCGCAAGCTCATTGCTATTCCACCCGGATGCGTGGATCGCTGAGATAGAGGAGCACATCCGCGATGAAGTTGCCCAGTATCAGAAAGGCGGTTGCCAGGATGGCTGCATCGACCATCAAAAAGAAATCGCGCTGCCGGATTGCTTCGAGCATCAGTTGGCCCAAACCCGGCCAGCTAAACACCGCCTCAACCAGAAGAGAGGAACTCACGAGCATTCCGATGGAGAAGCCGAACAGGGAAATGAGCGGGTTCGCAGCTGCCGGCAAGGCGTGACGCCACAGCAAACGTCGAAACGGAATGCCAAACCCGCGGGCGGCCGCAATGAATGGAGATTGCAGTATTTCAGCCATGGCAGTACGGACGTGCGATAAGAGCAAAGGCAACAAACCCGCGGCCAGGCATACGCCGGGTAGAAAGAGATGCTTGGAAACATCGGCCGCGTGATGCCACGCGGCATTCGCCCACATACCCGACGGGAGAGTTCCAACCGACGCAAACCCTCCTGCGGGCAGGTAGCCCGTTCGAACAGCGAAGAGCAACAGCAAGAGAGCCAGCACGAGTTCGGGAGTGGCGAGCAATACCGCGACTACGCCGCCGGCAAAAAGATCAGTCCAATTACCGGGCCGGGCCGCGGCCCATATTCCCAGAGGCATGGCTACGAGCCAGGCGAAGGCGGTCGCCGTGCAGGTGAGCAAAAGAGTGTTTCGGGTCCGAGACCAGAGTATCGGGGCGGCCGGGCTGTTGTAGGCGAACGAGAATCCCCAATCGCCTTTCGAAATTGAGCCGATCCAATGCAAGTACCTTACCGGCAATGGCCGGTTCAGTTCATTTTGCGCCCGCAAGGCGCGCACGGTGTCTGCGGAAATTTCAGGATTCAATCGCATTTCGGCGAAGAAGTCCCCGGGGGCCAGACTGACAAACACAAACGAGAGCACCGAAGCGCCCATCAGGAGAAGAAGGCTCTGGAACGCTCTGCGGAGCAAGAAACGCATTTATCGGACGGTATCAATCCCCGTCAGAACAGGCAAGCGCCTTGGGGATCGACCCTACAAGCTGGCGCGAAGCCGCATGGCGCGGATTCGAAAGTAACTCCCGCGCAGTGCTCGATTCCACGATCCTGCCGAGTTGCATAACAGCTATGGTACCGGCCAGGTAAGCCGCCATTTGGAGATCGTGAGAGATGAACAGGTACGACAGCGAAAGCGAATCCCGCAACTCCAAAAGCAAATTCGCGATCCGCATCTGGGTCGTAAGATCGAGACCGGCTAAAGCTTCATCCAGAATCAGCAGCGGCGGTTTCAGCACGAGCGCGCGAGCGATCGCTAATCGTTGCCGCTGGCCTCCGCTGAATTCGAGGGGCCTACGCTCGGACCACCCGCGAGGAATGCCAACCTGCTCCATCATCGTCAACGCTTGCGCGCGCTGTTCTCTTCTGGTGGTTTGATTCTGAATTTGCAGAGGCTCGGCGACAATCTCTGCCGCCGTGAGCCGCGGATTCATGGCGCTTGCGGAGTGCTGGAATACAAGCTGAATGCCGCGCCGCATCCGGTTCAGCTCCCCGTAAGGCAATCGCAGGAGATCCTTGCCGGCGAACCAGACTTCGCCCGAGTCCGGCTCTTCTAATCGAGCCAGGCATCGGGCAAGTGTGGACTTGCCCGAACCGGACTTTCCTACCAGGGCTATTGCGGAGCCGGGCAAAATTGTCAGATCGACATTTTCGAGCGCGGCTACGCGGGACTTACCTGAAGAATTCCATCGGCCCCGTACATAGGTTTTGCTGAGCTGCCGGACCTCCAGCAGCGGATCGGACAACGTTTCATCGTCCATACCTGAAGCATCGCACTCATAGTTGAAACTGAGCGCCTGATATAAACGGGCTTTGAACCAACGTTCCCACGTTGCCCCGCGCGACAAGGCTGCCCGCTCTCATCACCATCACACTGTCGGCGAGCCCGCTCAGCAGCGCGGGGTTGTGGGTGATGAAAATCAAGCTAAGTTGAAGGCGCGCCCTCAGTTTCCTTAGGAGTTGCAGAATTTCCCTTTGAATCACATTATCGAGCGCGCTGGTCGGCTCATCCGCAATGAGTAGAGCGGGTCTACAGATCAGGGCCTGCGCAATGATCACCCGTTGACGCTGCCCTCCACTCAACTGGTGCGGGAAGGCAGACCAGATATCCCGATCCGGCAGCCCCACCTCGGCCAGCATAGATCGCACTTCCATGCGGCGATCCCGCCGGCTGGCTCTCGAATGTGCGCGAAGAACTTCGGCTACCTGCTCGCCTACCGGGATGACCGGGTTGAGAGCCAGCTCAGGTTCCTGGAAAATGAGGGCTACGTGGGCGCCGCGGATTTTCTGCAATTCGCGCTCGCTCGCCCGCAGTATCTCAGTTCCGCGGAATCGAATCGACCCGCTTATGGTGGAGCAAGCTGGCGGCAGCAGACGAAGAAGAGTTCGAGCGAGGGTCGTCTTCCCGGAGCCGGACTCGCCCAGGAGTCCCACCGTTTCACCCGAGGCGAGATCAAAGCTAACCTGCTTCACCGCCGTGACAGGAGGCGCACGGAACCCAACGGTGAGGTCGCGAACTTGCAGCAGAGGCTCTGGTTGCATGACCTGCATGCACTCGAGAAACGGAGCGCCCTACAAGTCTACTGCTCCCCTACAGCATGGCTCCATGCCTGGAGAGCCTGAAAGGCGTCAAGCCGGCCATTCCCCGCATTCGAATTCATCGGTTTAGCGTGCGCGGTGGATTGCGAACTCCCGTATTGATCGCAAAGTCCATTGATGCTCAGCATCAGCGCGGCAACACCCGATACAAGCGGCGCGCTGAACGACGTGCCCCAACCCGCCGCATAAGTGGAAAACGGATATGTTGTGACAATCCCTTCGCCGGGTGCAGCGACCCAAACGAGCTGCTGGCCGTAGTTGGAAAAAGAGGAGAGCTGATCAGCATTGGTTGTGGATGCCACGCCCATAACATCCCAAAGAGCAGCGGGATAGACCAAAATTTCTTCGCCACTATTGCCGGCCGCCGCCACTGCAATGGCTCCCTCCAGAGTGGCAAGGCTAAGGGCGGTAGCTACTTCCTGCGAATAGGACGCGAGGTTGAAACTCATATTGATGACGTTTGCGTGCCGGCCGATCGCCTGGTAGAGAGCGCGCAGAATATCGGAGGTGTAGCCGGTACCGTCCGATCGGAAGGCCTTCAGTGGAAGAATCTTTGCTGTTGGAGCAACCAAATGTATCACGCCCGCCACCATCGTGCCATGTCCGAAATCGCCATATTGCGGGTCACCGTCTACCACGGCGGCAGTGGATTGCGAGACGTTGGCGGCAGTGTTGGGACTCACCCACTGCGGCTCCGATCCGCTGGCAGGCTCCGTGAGACTTACATCCCGGGTCTCATCCCCGCCGTTCTGATTGCGAGTAAAGTCATAGCCGGGAAGTAGCACAGGCTTCAGCGCGGGATGGTTTGGATCAACACCTGTGTCGATTACAGCGATGACGCCCGTTCCCGAGACGTGGAAGGTGCTTAGAGTGTTGGCCAGACCGATGATGATCGCAGCAGGTTGGTTCACGTACCCAGAGGGGACGGTAGCGCCAAAGTAGCTCACGGGGGTGGTGTCGGAAAGCGCGTCCGGAATCGCGTACGTCGAAGAATCTGCAACGCGGGCCAACAGATCGGGCTCGACATCCACCACGCCAGTAAGACTGCTCAGCGTTTTGAGAACGATGACAGGATCCAGAAAATCCGGCGTCGTTACGAGAAAGACTTCGCCGATTGCCCCATCGATGCTTTCGGCCACGCTACACCCCGCTGCAAGGCAGATCGAGCGCATGAGCGGCAAACCGCCGGTCACCCGGACGATGAATCGGCTGCCGGCCTGAACCGGAACGACCCAGAAAGCGAAAATCAAGGAAAATGCCAACAGTGTTCGACGTCTCACGATTTCGGCCTCTCGTTCTGTAGCGCCCGAATCCTTCTAAGTCGCTCGTCTTATTAGGGCCTGGCGACAACAGAAAAAGTACAATGCAATTCAATTTTGATGTACGGGACGTGCTTTTGATCTGTGGCGCCTGGCGGCGGCGCTCTGATCAACGGAACAACAAGACATAAGCGATGGCGATTCTAGGCCTAAAAGCAGCTTCAGTTCCGGCAAAACAACAGGCATTGAAAGAGAATGAGAAAACGTTTGAAAGATATTGCGGGGCTTATAATTCTAACTAGTTAAGGCGACCTTATAATCAAGGTGCGGAGAACTCAATATGGGATTGCGGAGTGTCATCCCAACCCCGCATAGGCAAATGACCTGGTTATGGCTCTATCTCTCAGGTATGGCAATAGCATAGATTATCGAGAGGAAACTAACCGGCAGGCAATTGTTTTCGAATCGCGTCTGAACAAACTCGCCCTGGAATACGGCTACAAGTATCGCCTGGACATCCAGGGAAGGAGCGGTTTACCAAGGATTGAATTCGTTCCAACTCTGAGAGAAGCCCGATTTGTCGGCATGCCCGTGCGCAGGTCGGGCGGGCATGTCGCGTTTTTCAAGATCAACCTGGACGGAACCCTAAAACGGCATCAATGGTAGGGCTCGGAAAGAGCTTCCGATAAAAGAGAAAGGGAGCGGCTGTGGACCGCTCCCCCTTTCGGACGCGGGGCTTAGCTCTGGCTGCCCGTGCCCTTGTCACTGCTGGAGTGCTTTTCGCGCCACTGCTGCATGCGCTCACGGCGCTGCTGCTGCATCTGATCCCAAGTCTGCTTCTGGTTATCGTTCAGAACGGCCTTGATTTTGGTTTGGCTGTCTTCGCGAACCGCCCGCATCTTTGCATGACGATCTTTAGCCGACAGTGAGCTGTCATTCAGAATGCTTTGCATCTGTTGCTGCTGATCGGTCAGAATCGGCAGGACCTGGTTCTGTTGATCGGTGGTCAGATTCAGGCGCTTAGTCAGCATCTGAACCTGGCGGTTCGGATCCATTCGGCGATGTCCGTGAGGCGCCTGGGAGCTTTGCGGTTCAGCGGGTTGGTCTTGCGTTTGTGGCGCGGCAAACGCCACTCCCATTCCAAAAGCCGTGGAAAGGGCTAGCGATAAAAATCTCTTCTTCATAATTCCTTTCTCCTTGCGGAGTTTTTTCTAACAGGGTTTCTAACTGGAAAGACGATTAAGATCCGCGATGGTTAACCAATGGGCTGTTAAAGTTTGTTTAGCCTGCCACACTGGAATACGGGAGTCGTTATGCCGCTGGCGTCGTTAGCTGATCCGAATCTCGCGTTCCTGCTGCTGATATTGGGAGCATTGGGCGTCTATTGGGAACTGCACGCCCCGGGCATGATCCTGCCGGGTGTCGCGGGTATCGTCCTCATGTGCCTGGGAGCCTATGGACTTTACGAAGACAGCCCCACGTGGTACGGCCTGGCGCTTCTGACACTGGCGATACTTCTGCTTGGAATCGAGCTGAAATTTTACACGCACATGATTTCGGGTGTGGCGGGCACGATTCTGTTGGCGCTAGGCGCAATCCTTCTTCTCCAAGGCCCGAAGCGAATCGCTCCTGCGTTTGCAGTCGCGGTATCCGTGGGATTCGGATTGATTGCCATCTTTCTGGGTGTTCTGGCAAACCGGGCGCTCCGGAGTCCCGTTATGACCGGGTTGCCGCAACTGGTGGGTGCAACCGGCATCTCGCGTACAGAAATCAACCCGGAGGGAACGGTCTTTGTGGATGGAGCGTACTGGCAAGCCCGCAGCGATCACACCATTCCTGCAGGCAAGCGCGTCTCAGTGGAGCGTATCGATAACCTTGTGTTGATTGTGAAGGAGGCTTGAAAGCATTGACACTCGACGAATTTTTCTCCGGCGTGATCGTAATTGTCATCATCATCGTGATCTTCTATTTGATCTCGTCCATCAAGATTCTCGCGGAATATGAGCGCGGTGTCATTTTCCGGCTGGGCCGTGTTCTGCGCGAACCGAAAGGACCCGGCATCATCCTGGTTTTCGCTCCGCTCGACCGCATGGTCCGCACGTCGCTGCGCATCGAGGCTATGGAGGTTCCGCCGCAGGATTTGATCACGCGCGATAACGTCACGGTCAAGGTGAATGCCGTCCTGTACTTTCGCGTCGTCGACCCGAACAAAGCAGTAATTGAAGTGGCCAATTATCTGTACGCCACGAGCCAGTTGGCGCAGACAACACTGCGCAGCGTACTAGGCGAAGCGGAACTGGATGAATTACTCAGCCATCGCGAGAAGATCAATATCCGTCTGCAAGCGGTTCTTGATGAGCACACGGGTCCCTGGGGCATAAAGGTGACGATGGTCGAAGTGAAGCAGGTGGATTTACCTGAGCAGATGATCCGCGCTATCGCAAAGCAGGCCGAAGCAGAACGCGAACGCCGCGCGAAGATTATTCAGGCCGAGGGTGAATACCTCGCGGCGGAGAAGCTCACAATGGCGGCCGAATTGATTCAGAAGCAGCCCGCGGCCATTCAGTTGCGTTATCTGCAAACCCTACTCGACATCGGAGTGGAAAAGAACACGACTGTGGTGTTTCCGGTTCCGATCGAAATACTGACGCCGCTTTCACGGCTGGTGGAGAACCTTGCCGCACGGGAGGCGCCATCGATTCCCGCGCAACGCGAACAGGCCGGCTCAGACTGAAAGACCACGCCGGCAGGCGCGGCCGAGTTCGGAAAGGGAGAGCGCCAGTGTTCCGAACGTCGCGCCTGCGATCAGCAGAGACCAAACGGAGAACTTGCCGAATTTCGCGCCTTGGAGGGCGCTGAACCTGGCGGCCAGCGCAGCATCGCAGATTGCTTTCGTCCCCATCGCGAGTGGAATCCAGCGCGCCGTCTTCCAGCGATCCTGCTTGCCCATGCCGGCCAGACACGCGGTTACCGAGTAACTCGCCATCCCCAGAAGGGCATCGGGCGTTTCGAGCAGCGAATACGCCTGTGGCGATGCATTCACGTCGTCCGCATTGAATTGCGGTAGCGACGGATCTGGAAGTTGCTTCAGCAAACCGACCTGGAACAGAGCAATGCCTCCCAGGACAGCGCTTGAGAATACCGACAGGCCGACGATCGCGCGCCGCTTCCTGAGTAGCGGATCCGAGCTGTAGCGAAGCTGCTGTCGTAGCGCTTCAGCGGAACTTTCATGCGGCATTGCGCCTCCAAAGGAGGGCTCCTACACCCGCGATTCCCGCAGCGGCCAATGCTACCGGCACGCGGCGGAGATTCACCCAGTTCTGCAGGCTGAAATGCTTCGCTTGGTCGCCGAAGATACCATGGGCCGCCCAATCGCCCGGTACCGGCTGAAACAGATTGTCGGGACGATCCGGCGAAACCGGCTCCGAGGTCTGTTGCGCGTCATATCCGTGTGTGCCTAGATACCAGTCCGCGAACGAGGGGGCCACATCCTGTCCGTAAATCGCCTTTACGGTAGGGCCACCCACAAAGATTTCCCGCCGTTTGCTGTGCGCAGCGTAATAGATTGCGCGGGCGGCAACCTCGGGCTCGAAGATGGGCGGCACGGGTTGCGGGTGCCTGGGCAGGCGGGTGCGGCACCAACTAAACTGGGGCGTGTTCATGGCAGGCAGGTGAACCACGGTTACATGGATATTGCTGTTCTCATGAATCAGTTCGCAACGCAACGAATCCGTAAAGCCGACAATTGCGTGCTTTGCTCCGCAGTAGGCCGATTGCAGCGGAATGGAACGATACGCCAACGCCGATCCGACCTGAACAATCGTCCCGTGGTCCCGGACCCGCATCTGCTTCAGAGCGGCCATGGTGCCGTATACGCATCCTAAATACGTCACCTCGGTAGCGCGTTTAAATTCCTCCGGACGTATGTCTTTGACCGGCGCGAAGATGGTTGTCATGGCGTCGTTCACCCATACATCGATGGGGCCAAACTCGCCTGCAACTTGATCGGCAGCCCGCTGCACGGCGTCCGCATCGGCTACATCCACAGAAAGGGCCAACGCGCGGCCGCCCTGCTGCTCGACTTCCTCCCGCGCGGCTTGCAGCCGGTCTTCGCCTCTTGCAAGCAGTCCGATGGCTGCTTTCCGGCGCGCAAATTCACGAACCACCGCTCGTCCCACTCCCGCTGATGCCCCCGTGACGACAACCACTTCCGGCCGATCCTGTTCCATCTAAATGCCTCCACTTCGGTGATGCGCACTGGAGAAGAGCGTTACCGGGCAGCACCGGTCTCGCTTGATTGGCAATATAATGTTTTCCGAATCCTACGCGGCCGGCGGATGGATTGATCCACATTTTGTCGCGTTGCCAGCACGCGAAACTACTAGCCTGAGAATTGACTCAAACCAAACGATAAAAGGAATATTTCCGTGAAAACAACCTATGAAATCGATCCGGCACATTCGAATGTGTCATTCAGCATCCGTCACCTCATGGTCACCAACGTCCGCGGCTCCTTCAGGAACGTAAAGGGAACCGTTGTGTACGATCCGGAAAACCCGTCTGCAACCACAGTGCAGGCCGTGATTGATGCCGGCACAATCAGCACAAATGACAACGAGCGAGATACACACGTGAAGGGTCCCGATTTTCTAGACGTTGATCGCTATCCGCGAATTGAGTTCAGCAGCACCAGCGTTAAAAAGACCAATGGTTCGGAACTCGAAGTTTCGGGTAACCTCACGGTCCACGGAATTACAAAGCCGGTTGTGCTCAAAGTCAACGATGTCTCATCGGAGACAAAGGATCCATGGGGGAAGATACGGATTGGCGCATCCGCGCAGGCAAAGATCAAGCGCAGCGACTTCGGTTTGACTTGGAATGCTCCGCTCGAAGCTGGCGGAGTGCTGGTCGGCGATGAAGTGAAGCTCAATTTCGAGCTGGAATTTCTGAAGGCCGCCAGTGCGACTGCAAGCGCCTGAAGTCAACAGCTTCAAGCCGCCTTCGCTTTCGAACGCTTGAGAGGCGTCAGGAGAGCCAGTACGATCTGTTCGTAGGCATAACGGCTTTGGCTGTCCCGAAATTTTTCGCCGACGTCTGCCAAGGTCCCGGAAGTATAGCGCTCCATCAGAATTGGATGAATGTAGTACTTCTTGCAGGTGGCTGGCTTATTCCCCAGCCGGGAGGCTACCTCTTTTACTACATCGATCAATGCCGCTTTGGTTGCGCCATTTCCGTCCGCCTCGGCGCACTTCTTTAGAAGAAAGCTAGCTGCCAGGCAGGTCCCACCCCAAGTCCGAAAATCTTTCGCCGTGAACTCCGCGCCTGCAATTTCCCGCAGATAATCGTTCACGTCGCCCGATTCGATTGTTTGAGCTTCTCCGCTTTCGTCCAGATATTCAAAGAGCGCGCTTCCGGGAATATCTCTACATCTCCGCAGGATTCGTGCCAGACGCCGATCCTCAACCCTGATCTCGTGATGCTGGCCGCTTTTGCCCCGGAAACGGAACTTCAGCACATCGCCCAGAATCTGTACATGCTGATTGCGGAGCGTGGTCAGTCCGAAAGAGCCGTTTTCCTCGGCGTACTCTTCGTTCCCAACCCGAATATAAGTTGTCTCCAGAAGTCTGACAACCGCAGCTAATACCTTTCTCTTCGGTAAGCCCTTTCGGGCAAGATCCCGACTGACGATACGCCGGATACGGGGCAAGGCCCGCCCGAAGCTTCGCATCCGATCGAACTTAATCAGGTCTCGAATCTCGCGGTAGGCCGGGTGATAGCGATACTGCTTTCTCCCGCGCGCATCCCTTCCAACAGCCTGAATGTGGCTGTTAGCAGACGGGCTGATCCAAACGGAAGTCCAGGCCGGCGGAATGGCTAGAGATTCAATACGCTTGAGAATCACTTCGTCCTCTACAGGAGTCCCATCCGGACGGTGATAGAGGAAGCCCTGATCCGCTCTTTTCCTTTGAATACCGAGCCCCTTTGGAATCACATAACGGAGGCCGGCCGCCTCCGCCGACTTCACTTCATCGGGAACCCGCAAGGCGATCCTGGTGGGCGTTGCCATTCCTTTTGTCTGACGCCGTTTGTTGTCGAAACACTACGTGGATGCCCTCCATCTCATCTCTGGGAACAGGTTCGAGAATGCCAAAAGCCGTAATCTTCGACATCGACGGCACGCTGCTGGACTCGGTCGACCTCCACGCGGAGGCATGGCAGGAAGCTTTTCGCCAGTTCGGTTTCGAGATTCCGTTCGACGATATCCGCAGCCAGATCGGCAAAGGAGGCGACCAGTTGCTGCCTGTATTCCTCAATCCTGAAGAGGTGAAAGAGAAAGGCAAGGAACTGGAGGAATTCCGGGCACAGCTATTCAAAGACAAATACTTGCCCCGGGTGAGGCCGTTCGCTTGCGTACGTGAGTTGTTTGAGAAGGTGAAGGCAAACGGACAGAAGGTGGCACTCGCTTCATCGGCAAAGAAAGATCAATTGGAGACATTCGAACATATCGCGAATATCAATGATCTGGTGGAGGTCCGGACCTCCTCCGCCGACGCAAAGCGCTCTAAGCCGCATCCGGATATCTTTGAGGCCGCTTTGGCAGGCTTGGGTGAAGACGTGCAGCCCTTGGATGCGATTGTGGTCGGCGACAGCCCCCACGATGCCGAAGGCGCCAAGCGAGCCGGGTTGCGCACTGTCGGCGTGTTGTGCGGCGGGTTTGCCGAGCAGGACCTGCAAAAGGCGGGCTGCATTGCCATCTACAGCGATCCGGAAGACCTTTTGCGGAAGTATGACGAATCGCCTCTGGCGAACAGCGGTTTGGCAAGCGGCTCCGCAGCGGGCTAAGAGCGGCTAAATGTGTTCGCCAGCCCGGGTACACACCGCCATCAGCGCGAATGTGAAGAACAGCAGATCGTTGTTCCAGAACGCGAATGCCGTGGCAAGGCACAGAAGCGCAAGTTGAGACCGAGGACCCAGTGACCAATCAAACATGAAAATCGGTAAGTCTCTATAGTGCCAGAATCCAATGGAGCCTCTCCACAGATGCGAGTCATACCTTTGCGGGAATCGCCTCGACGATGTTCGCGAGCGCGCTCGGAATTGCCCCGAAATCGGCCGTCGTAATGTCGGCGCAAAGCTCCGCCAGGCCCCCGGCAAGCTTCATGACCTCGCCCACTCTTTCCAAATGCTTCAGGGCGTGTTCCGCTCTTCCAGTAACTGCGGCGATCTCGCTTAAATCGTCACGCAGAGCTTTGAGCGTATCTTCGATTGCCATCGCCGTGAAGCGGTCGTGCGTGTCGTCCAACTGCCGCACAAGGTTGTCCAGATAATCCTGCTGGTCCGGGCTCAATTCCTTTAGATGATCCTGGAGGTAGGCGTCCACGGTGCGGGACATGTTTGCGAATACTTCGGCGATCTGTCTGGCTTGGTTCGCTGGATCGGGCAGTGCTGAATCCGGCATAAATGGTCGGTTCCTTTCAGGGACGGCTCTGGGTCCGGGCAAGCGCATCGAGTTGCGAGATGTAGGGCTGCAAAGCGAGAGAAATCTCTTTGTTGTTGAGATGACCTGCATCGCCGGCGAGCTGATGGTGGCCTGAGCGCACCTGCTCCAAGGCTGCCGCGTAGGCCTCAGCGGCAGTTCTTCGATGCCGCAACTCCGCTACATCCTCCGAGTAGGCGCGATTTAAAAGCAGCACAGTTGCGTTATCGCCAGTACCGCTGACTCGTTGGTATCGCCTCTTCATGGCGCGTTCCTCTTCATCGAGCAGGCTTCCATAGTCTTTCGACACGATGCTTTCGAGCGCCTGGCAAACTATGGTCACGTGCGGATCGGCGTCGCCTAGAAGCTCGATCAACTTACCGCGTCGATAATGCCGGGTGAAAGCCTGCGTAATCAGGCCCGATAGCTTCGCGACGGAATCGGCCTGATTGAAGCTGAGGATGGCGGCTGCGCCGGCGCTCTCTCCCGCTTGCTTGGCCTCCACGCTTACTTTCGACTCGTCAAAGGCCGCGAGCTGCTGAATTGATCGAAAATACGCGCCCAATACGGAGGAAACGTTTTCCAGTTCTTTTACTTCGGGAACGAAGGAGTCGCACACAGAAGCCTGATTTTCAGCCCCTGAATTCGCTACATGGCCGGCATGCGGATAGTTTGGAAGAATCCGGGCCTCTTCGGATTGCCGGCGTGTGCAGGAATTGTGGATATCGGCGAAAATCGGTTGCCCACGAACGATCGCACTTTCCGCGCTTCCGGCAAAGGTCGCGATGGCGGTTGGAGGAGTGCAACTCAGAGCCCCCAGGATGCAGAGCAACGAGCACAGGCTGACCATGGAGCGCGAGTGTCTGCAAGGATAGACCAATGTTGGTTACCTAAGATTGTAAGCAGCATCGCTTGAAACGGGCGACGTATACGTCGCCGCCAGGATGGCTGCGTTACCCAAAATGCTGTAGTCCAAAATAGAGGATTGGCGAGTAAATGACTTCTTCCAGCTTCCATAACCACATGAATCCGGACTCCGCCGGCGGCCGGTTCAGGCTTGTAAAACGCTGATGGCCGCCTTCGCCGCGCAAGCATCTTCACAGCCGTGTGATCGAATGAATAGCCGAAGTATGTCTCACCTTCCGTTCCGGAACTTTGTTCACCTCACCCAGCCGGAAGCGCACGATCTGATGCAGCGGATGCTTTCGGGGACGATGACGACGGAACAGATCGCCGATGTCTTGAGCTTCCTTCGCCGTAAAGGAGAGACGATTGCGGAACTGGTTGGTTTCGCCACTGCCGTCCGCGAGGTTGGGCAATGCATCGAAATCGATCAGAGCGAGGAGCCGCTGCTGGATACCTGCGGAACGGGCGGCGATGGCTGCGAGACCTTTAACGTTTCAACTGCAACCGCTTTCGTGGCCGCAGGAGCTGGTCTTCGAGTTGCCAAGCACGGAAACCGGCGCATTTCCAGCCAGTGCGGCAGCGCGGATGTCCTGGAAGCGCTTGGGATCCCGGTACATCTGACGGCGCAGCAGGTGGCCGATTGCATTCGCCACGCGGGCATAGGATTCCTGTACGCCCCATTGCTCCATCCGGCAGTCAAGCACGCTCAGGAAGCCCGGCTGCTGCTAAAAGGCCGCACGGTCTTCAATATGCTGGGTCCGCTTACAAATCCCGTGCGCGCCCGGGTCCAGTTAATCGGCGCGTTTTCCATCCGAGCCGCGGAGATGCTCGCGCAGGCAGCGGCCCGGCTAGGCATTGAGCGCGCGTTTGTCGTGCATGGGGCAGATGGGCTGGATGAAATCACAATCACCGGACCGACAACGGTTTTTCAGGTCGAGGAAGGCCGCGTTCAGAAGGGCCGCTGGACCCCCCCAGATTTTGGAATCGCAAGCGCTGCCCTAGAAGAGTTGAAGGGAGGCGATCCCGAGGCCAACGCCGCGATCGTCCGGAGTGTTCTGGAAGGGGAAGCCGGGCCACGCCGCGACATTGTGATTGTGAACGCCGCCGCGGCGCTATTAGTCGCCCAGCGCGCACCCGATCTGAAGAGCGCCGTTGTGCTTGCCGCCGAATCCATCGACAGCGGAGCGGCCCGACGTAAATTGGAAGAGATAGTTGAGTTCACCGCGAGCCTGGCGCATGAGACAGTTTGAGATCCGGGAATTTGGAATCGAAAATCTCAGTCACTCCGAAGTTGAAACTCCGCGTCCCGGGTTTGACCAGGTTCTGGTTCGGATGCGTGCGGCGTCCTTGAACTATCGCGACTACATGGTGGTAACAGGGACGTACAATCCCAAAATGAAGCGGCCGATGATTCCGCTTTCCGATGGGGCCGGGATCGTCGAGGAGGTTGGAGAGGCCGTCACCCTCTTCAAGAAGGGTGACCGCGTCACAGGATGCTTTTTCCAAGGCTGGACAGACGGGCCGCCCAATCGCGAGAAGGTGAAATCGGCTCTGGGCGGCGGAATCGACGGCGTTCTCCGGGAATATGTTCTTTTTTCGCAGGAGGGGCTGGTAGCGTCGCCCAATTCGCTTTCCGATGAAGAGGCAGCCACTCTGCCCTGTGCGGGCCTGGTCGCCTGGCACGCACTCTTTGAAGACTCCGAGACCGTCCCAGGCGAAACCGTTTTGATTCAAGGAACGGGCGGAGTCTCGATTTTCGCCTTGCAGTTTGCGCTATCCGCGGGTCTGCGGACAATAGTTACTTCCGGGACCGAGGAAAAACTAGCGCGCGTCCGGCAGTTAGGCGCGGCAGATACCATCAACTACAAAACCACCCCAAACTGGGACGAGATCGCCCGAAAGCTCACCAAAGGCGAAGGCGTCGATCGCGTGATCGAAGTGGGAGGCGCGGGTACCATGTCCCGTTCCCTGAAGGCCATCCGCATGCAGGGAACCGTCAGCGTTATCGGAGCGCTTGGCGGCGGGGATCCCTCCATCAGCCCGGTTCCCATTCTGATGAACAGTACGCGTGTGCAGGGCGTGTACGTCGGCTCCCGGGCGATGTTTGAGCGCATGAATCGGGCTATCGAATTACACCGGATAAAGCCCGTTATCGACAAGACCTTCGATTGGATGGAGATCAAGCAGGCGCTGCAGTACATGGAATCCCAGCAGCATTTCGGGAAGATCTGCCTGCGCTGGGCCTGATAGGCGCCCTTCCCTGACGGTCGCGGTTCTGAGGGGCGCTGAACCGCGCAGAAGGTGTTGAAATCACCGGGTATCTCGCGCCATCGGCTCCATAGCGCTTTTCGGTGTCACCAAGTAACCCCAAATCTGATTCTTTGCAACGCGGGTCACTACGATTCTGGTGTTGGGGTGTACGCCCGGAAGCGCAATCGCTATCGGTTCACCTGGTTTCATGCGCGATCTCTTCGTTCGTTTCCTGTTCACCAATATGGCGATATCGTAAGAATCGCTCCTCTCGGTGCGTAAGAGGCGCACTCGAAGCGGACCCACGGCGCGATAAGACCGCGATCTGGCCAGCGAAAAATTAACTGTTTTGAAATCGATGGTGGGCGCGACCGGAGCCCCGGAACCCGGCGCCAGGGGGGCGCTTCGTTCCGTGCCGGTGCGCGTACCGGCATCCACTACGATGGGTGCGCGCTGCTCGCGCAGGAGGAAGAACAAGAACACGGCCGCGGCCGAAAGGACGGCTATTCCGGCCGCGAAGAGCATCAACCGGCTAGGGGCGGGAATTTTCGCCTGTTCGCTGCTCTTAGCTGCCAGAGTGTGTCGCGCGAGTACCATACGAGCTTGTGGATGCCACTATAACTCTTGTTGTGACGATTGGGAATCCAGGTGTCCAAAAATGAACACCGTTGCGGCCGTGTTAGCTCGCAAGCGGATGAAAGTATTAGATCAGATTCTTTCCGTCGGGTGGCCCTCGATTTGCACGGACGATCCGCGTATCCTGGATTTCTGTAATGACCGTTGAACTACCCTGCAAGCCCAGAGCCGAGACCAAGAAGGTGTTGGTCGTGGATGATCAGTCCGATGTCCGGGAGGCGCTACGTTTGCTGCTGAAAGGCGCCGGCTATGCTATCCAAACCGCGGAATCACCCGGAGAAGCGCTAGCCGCGACTGCATCTGGCAACCCCGATTTGATTGTGGTTGACATGAATTACACTTGGGACACAACTTCTGGCGAGGAGGGTTTGCGCCTCCTTGATCGGCTTCGCGCACACCGCCGCGATGTACCGATTGTTGCGATGACCGGCTGGAGCACGATCGAGCTTGCGGTCCGAGCGATGCAGCGCGGGGCCTGCGACTTCATCCCGAAACCGTGGGACAACGGCCACTTTCTGGAGATTGTGGAAAAGCACCTTCGCGCCGATCCCGAAGAGCAGCGCCTCTTCGATTCCGAGCTGGCACTGGCTCGCAAAGTCCAGCGCAAACTGCTTCCACACCCTCAATTTCGCGCCTATGGACTGGAATGTGAGTGCGCTTCTCTTCCGATGAGCGAAATCGGCGGAGATCTCTACGACTTCCTCGATATCGATTCATCCCATATGGGATTCGTTTTGGGTGACGTTTCGGGCAAGGGAATAGGCGCGGCTCTGCTCGTCGCCAACCTGCAGGCCACCATCCGCGCACAGATCGAACTCGCGCGGTCGCCTTCGAAACTGATGCAGCGCGTCAATCAGCTCTTCTTCGACTCCACCCGCCCTGAGTTCTTTGCCACGCTTTTCTTCGGTTTGTACGAATCCGATACGAAGACAATCCGGTATGTAAACTGCGGCCATCCCGCACCGGTTATTTTGCGAACGGGAAACCGGGCCGAACTGCTAGAGCCGACCGCCACGATTCTTGGCGCGTTCAAAAGCTCCCCATTTCAGGAGCAGAGGGTTTCGTTCACAACTGGAGACCGCCTGATCCTGTTCAGCGATGGATTGTCGGAGGCAAATACCGCAGAGGACGACGTAACCTGGCCTGTCGATCGCATTGAGCGGCTCAGCCGGCTGCACCAGGAGGGGCTGGCCAGCGCGCTTGCGTCCCTGGCAGCGGGCCTGGGCGAGCAGGCGGACGACATCACGGTCATGGACATTCGGGCGCTGTAGATCGCTTTATCAGGCGGGTAGTGTAAAGCAGAACGTCGAGCCCGAATCGTCCGCCGATTCCACCCAGATGCGGCCGCCATAGCGTTCTACGATCTTCTGACAAATTGCCAAACCAATCCCCGTGCCTGGATACTGCTCCCGATTGTGCAATCGCTTAAACAGGCCAAAAATCTGGGATCGATACTCCGGCGCTATTCCGATGCCGTTATCTTTCACGCAGATTTGCCACATTGCGCCGCTTCGTTTCGCTCCAACGTGAATGACCGGCTTCTCTTTCGCCCGATACTTGATTGCGTTCCCAATGAGGTTCTGCAAGAGCTGAATAAGATGCGTTTCCCCTACGGGCACCTTGGGTAAATCGGAGTAGCTGATTTCCGCTTCATTTTCGAGAATCGCGCTGCGGAGATTCGCGATGGTCCGCTCAACCATATCTGCAATCTCCACCAGCGGCGCCTCTCTAGGAGCGATATTGACAGCTTGGATGAATGCCAGCAGATCGCGCAGAAGCATTTCCATCCGCTTCGCTCCTTCGACAATAAAATCGAGATATTCGCGCGCTTTCTCGTCTAGCCGCTCTTCGTACTTGCGGTGCAGCAACTGGCTGTAAATTGCCAGAATGCGCAGAGGTTCCTGCAAGTCGTGCGAAGCCGAATAGGCGAACTGGTTCAGGTCTTCGTTCGCTATCTGCAATTCATCATTCGAGCGCCGCAGAGCGTCCTGCGCTTCTCTGGACTCGGTAAACAGGCGCGCATTGTCCACGGCAGTTGCAGCGCGACGGCCCAGGTCCTCGGCAAAGGCAAGATCCGATTCCGAGTACGTTCGGTGGGACTCAGCGGTCACAAACGAAAGCAAGCCGAAGGTGCGCTCGTTGGCGCGTAGGGGCACCAGGATTACTGATTTCAGGCCCAGCTCACGAACCATGCGCAGGTGTTCCTCGTCCCGCGCGCCCTGGACCAGCATTTCATCCGTGATTTCCGGAACCAGGATCGGTTTTCCGGTACGCATAACAACCGACCCGGCGTCCCTTTCGTTCGGGGGATAGCGTCTGCGGAACTCTTCGCCCATGGCAATCTTGGCCGGATCGATATGCTTTAGCGAGACACGCCGCAGTTCGTTGTCCGGCCCGAAGATATCGATGCTCGCCCAATCGGCGAATCCCGGCACAGCCAGATCCACAACCGCGGCCAGGGTTTCTTCGTAGTTCAGCGACGACGAAAGTACCTGGCCGGCCTTGGCGAGAAATTGCGCTTTGCGTTCTTCCGTCTCAGCCGCACGCCGCAATTCCTTTTCGCGCGCATACATCTCCGCGCTACCAAGCGCCGCGGCCGCCAGGTTCCCCAGCGCCGAAGCCACTCGCGTTTCGAGTTCCATAAAGCGGTGCTGCCCGCGATAATAAAAGACCAGCGTTCCTTCCAACGCGCCGCGTATCTGGAGCGGCACGGTGATTAGAGCCCGGATTCCCTCCTTCTGATAAGCTTCCCTCCGAAGATCCGCGAACGGCGCCTTATCAACGTCCTCTATCGCAAGGGGAATGCGCGGCAGTTTCTCCGCCATTCCCCCCGGATCAGAAGTAAATCGTGAGTAGCTATCCGACAGTCCACTTTGGGCCGCTATCCGCCATTCGCGGCCGCCCTCCACTTTCCGCCAGAGGGAATATGCATCCGCATCGATGAATTCTTTTGCCAGATCCAGAATGTTTCGCAGAACATCGGCCGAATCGGGAGAAGCCAGCAGTTTACCGGATGCCTCCACCAGTAAGCTCAACTGCCGTTCAATCTCCTTCTGTGCCCGCTCCGCCTGCCTCCGCGCCGTGATATCTTCGAGCACGACAACTATGCCCTTAACACCGGCATCACTGTCGCGATCAGGAAGATACGTTACCTCAACGTCGCGAACAAAATCCGGGCGGTATGCGTAGGTGTGCTCGTAGATCACCTTCTCCCCGGCCAGAGCGCGTTGCAGGTATGGCCTGGTAAAGCTGAACAGGTCCTCTCCAAGCACTTCCTCCACCGTGCGTCCGGCGAAATCCTGCCAAGGCCGGCCGAACCATTCCGAGTGCCGCGCATTCGCAAACCGATACCGGAGATCCCGGTCGACATAGGCAATCAGGCCGGGCAGTGTGTTCATCACGAGGCGAAGCTGTGCCGCGCTTTCCGATGCCGCCGTGCTGTCCGCCGGAATGGTTTCTGCCAAATAAGCTCTCGCTTCCCCTCAGTGTATGCAAAACGTCACCGAACCAAAGCTCAAATGTGGGCGCTCGATCCCTTCGGATTTGAGACCACAAATGTAGTTATAATGAACACGTGGAGATGGGAGTAAGGCAAGCTAAGGCAGGGCTGTCGAAATTAATCGAAGCGGCGCTAAACGGAGAACAAGTAATTATCACCAATCACGGCCGGCCCTTAGTCGAGGTTATCCCAGCGAAGGCCAGGCCTGCAAAGAATCGCGGCCGCGGATGCCTCAAGGGCCAAGTGATTCTCGAGCCAGGCTGGGATTCCCAGGAAACCGATGAGGAAATCGCCGCGCGGTTTGAGCACCTCCAGGAACTGCCGGAATGAACATTCTGGCGGATACCAACGCGTTCATCAAATGGGCAACCGATGAGAAGCTTCCCAGAAAGGCCGCACAGCGCTTCGAAGGGGCAGGTAGTCTGTTTGTGAGCATTTTGACGCCTTGGGAGATAGCGATTAAAGTCCGGGCAGGTAAACTGCGGCTGACCGCATCTCACGTAGAAAGCGCGATCGCGGCGATGGGCGCGCGCCTGCTTCCGGTCACGATGAAGCATATCGACGTGCTTTATACGCTGCCGCAACACCACGCCGACCCGTTTGATCGCATGATCATCGCACAGGCGCTCGCGGAAAGCTGCGCGGTCATCAGCACGGACCTGCGATTCCCCCTGTATAAGGGCGCAGGATTGCAAGTGATTTGGGATTGAGCGAATGTGATATCGTGCCTTCGGACGAAACGCATTGTCACGCCTCAACACATTCTCGCGCCGCACCTTCCTTGCCTCCACAGCCGCAGCTGGTTCTATAGCTCTCCTTGGCAAGGAGAAGAAGATTCCAATCGGACTCGAACTCTATTCGGTCCGCGAAGAGCTGAAGAAGGATCCAAGCGCCACGCTACAAGCGGTCGGGAAAATGGGTTACGAATGTGTCGAATTTTACGCGCCCTACTTCCAGTGGAACACCGCTCACGCGAATGAAGTTCGCAAGCAGCTCGATGATCTCGGCCTGCACTGCTATTCCACCCACAATGACATGAAGTCCTTTACGCCCGACGGTATTGGACATGCTATCGAGCTGAATAAGGCGCTTGGAACGCGGTATGTCGTACTGGCTAGCCCCGATCGCAAATTGACGACCGTCGACGAATACAAGCAGCTCGCCGATACGCTCAATCATGCAAACAAGGCCTTTGAGCTGCAGGGGCTACACGCCGGATATCACAATCACGATGCCGAATGGCACGCGATTGATGGCCAGGTACCCATGCAGGTTCTGGCGGCGAAGACTGATAAAAGTATCATGCTTCAACTTGATGTGGGCACTTGCGTCGCCGCGGGGGCCGATCCGGTCGCCTGGATCGATAGCCATCCCAAACGCATCCGCTCGCTTCATTTGAAGGACTGGTCGCCAGACAAGGGCTACAAAGTACTATTCGGCGAGGGCGTTGCGCCGTGGAAGAAGATTTTCGCCGCGGCGGAGACGAAGGGCGGAGTGGAATACTATCTCATTGAACAGGAAGGCAGCCGTTTCCCGGAACTAGAAACCGCCGATCGCTGTCTGGTTGCTTATCACGATATGCGTGGAACGAAATCATGAGCCGGACCAGCATGCGGGGCGCTTCTGCAGGAATGCCGAAATACCCTCCTGCGCGTCACCTGCCAGTGCATTGATCGTCATAATCTCTTTGGCGTAGGCATATGCTTTGGGTTGGTCAAGATCAATTTGCGTGTAGTATGCCTGTTTTCCAATACTGACCACTAACTGGCTCGCCTTGGCGACCTGGGCGGCAAGGTTACGTGTCGCGGATCGCAGTTCACTGGCCGGAACCACGCTGTTGACCAAACCCCAGGCCTGTGCCACCGCCGCATCGACCGCTTCGCCCGTCAGCAGCATTTGGAGAGCGCGCTTTCGTCCGATGGCCCGGCTCAACGCCACCATGGGCGTTGTGCAAAACAGCCCAATGCGGACGCCCGGTGTCGCGAATGTTGCGGCTTCCGTTGCGATTGCAAGATCGCAGGTTGCCACCAGTTGGCACCCTGCCGCCGTGGCTGTCCCCTGGACTTCCGCAATCACCGGCTGCGGAATGGCCTGAATCGTCATCATCAGTTCGGCACAAACGTCGAAAATCGTGCGATAGTCGTTTACCGTGCGCCCCACCATCTCGCTCAGGTCGTGTCCTGAGCAGAAAACATTGCCGGCCGAGGCAAGGATTACCGCCGAAACGGACTTGTTCGCCGAGGTTCCCTGCAAGCAGGCGATCAATTCCCGCATCAGGTGGAGCGAGAGCGCGTTACGCCGGTTTGGCCGATTTAGTGTAACCACTGCAGCTGTATCTTCGATCTCGAAAAGCAGATCCTGGAAGGGCATAATTCAACACTAACGCTTCATCCGATATGACCGACAATACAGGCGTGGCCCCCTCACAGAAGCGCATTCGCGTGTTGATTACCGGCGGAACATTCGACAAGGAATATGACGAGATCAACGGCCGCCTACTGTTCAAGGATTCGCATCTGCCTGAGATGCTCGGCCTCGGCCGTTGCAGGCTGGAGCTGGATATCCGGACGCTCATGATGATCGACAGTCTTGAAATGACAGATGCCGATCGCGGCATCATTATCGAGCAATGCCGCGCGAGTCCCGAGCGCCAGATTGTGATCACGCATGGAACGGACACTATGGCGGATACTGCCCGCGTACTGGCTGCGAACATCCAGGACAAAACCATCGTGCTCACGGGAGCCATGATCCCCTACAAGTTCGGCAGCTCCGATGGTCTCTTCAATCTTGGAAGCGCGCTCGCGTTCGTGCAGACCCTGAATCCAGGCGTCTATATAGCGATGAACGGCCGCTGCTATTCGGCGGAGCGCGTGCGCAAGAATCTCCAAACCGGCATTTTTGAGGAAACAGAATTGTAAGATGAGGCGATGTCATCGCCCCTCTTCGATCTCACTGGACGAGTCGGCGTAGTTATGGGCGGAACGTCGGGTATCGGGCGAACGCTCGCGACGGGGTTGGCGGAAGCCGGGGCGGACGTAGTTGCCACGGGCCGCCGTGGAAACCTGGTTGACGAACTGGCATCTGAAATTGAAAAGCGCGGCCGCAAAACACTTCGCCAGACTGCAGACGCCTCCAGCCGCGAGTCCGTCGATCGTTTTCGCGACGCCGTTCTGAGCACATTCGGGCGCGTGGATATCCTGCTCAACGCCGCCGGCAGAACATTTCGCAAGCCTGGCGCGTCGGTCGGCGAAAGCGAATGGAACGGCCTTATGGATGTGAACCTGAACGGGACTCTGCGCGCCTGCCAGAGTTTTTTTGAGCCCCTAAAGGCGAGCGGACGCGGGCGCGTGATCAACATCGCCTCGCTTGCTTCTTATCTGAGCTTCTTCGAAGTAGCCGCATACACAACTTCAAAAGCGGCTGTCCTGGGACTCACGCGAAGCCTGGCGATCGAATGGGCTCAGAAAGGAGTCAACGTGAACGCGATTGCGCCGGGCGTCTTCCGGACAGATCTAAACTCCGCGCTGCTGGACGGCACGGAGCGCGGGCGGGAACTCCTGATGCGCACTCCCATGAAACGCTTTGGTAAGATTCCGGAGCTTATCGGAGCGGCGGTTTTTCTCGCTTCCGACGCCGCGGGATTCGTAACCGGGCAATGCATCGGCGTGGATGGCGGATTTCTTGCCTCGGGAGTGAATAGCTGAACATGAACATTTCCAGAAGGAGTGCGCTCGGGCTCCTCGCGAGCGGTTTGTCGATTGCGCGCGGCCAGACGATTAAGCCGGAACCGCCGCCGGGGCTCGAAATCGAAAAGGGCCCATTCCAGGGTACTCGGGCATCTCTGAGCAACTACGCTATTCCGGAATGGTTTCGAAATGCCAAGTTTGGAATCTGGGCGCACTGGGGCCCGCAATCCGCTATTGAAGACGGCGACTGGTACGCGCGCAACATGTACATGGAGGGCAGCCCGCAGTACAACTATCACGTTCAGACCTATGGTCACCCTTCGAAATTTGGATACAAGGACACGATCCCGTATTGGACGGCGGAAAAGTTTGAACCGGTCGAGCTGATTGGCCTTTACAAGAAAGCCGGCGCAAAGTATTTCGTGAGCATGGGCGTGCATCACGACAATTTCGACATGTGGGACTCAAAGTATCAACACTGGAATGTGGCGAAGATGGGCCCGAAGAAGGACGTGGTGGGCCTCTGGAGCAAGGCTGCCCGCGACGCCGGGCTCAAGTTCGGTGTCACAGAGCATCTATGGATCACGTACAAGTGGTTTTCGACCAGCCACGGCCACGATCAGAAGGGCCCGTACGCCGGAGTGCCTTACGATGGCGCCAATCCGGAATACTTCGATCTCTATGTCGATTCCGATGAGGTGGATACCAAGCTGGACTGGGATGAGAGCGGCATCCCGGATTGGTGGAAACGCCATTGGTACATGCGCATCAGAGACCTGGTTGACCACTACCAACCAGATTTGTTATACACCGATGGCGCGCTGCCATTTGAAGATTATGGCCTGAATCTGGTGGCTCACCACTACAACCTGAGCGCACGAAAGAACGGCGGAAAAACGCAAGCGGTTTACACCAGCAAGCGTCCGCAGGATACCGAAAAGGGGGTAGCCGTTCTCGATGTCGAACGCGGAGTGGTCGACAAAATCTGGCCGCGTCCGTGGCAGACCGACACGTGCATCGGAGACTGGCACTACAAGCGCGGCATGGAGTACAAGACGCCCAAGACGGTGGTCGACATGCTGGTTGATATCGTCAGCCGGAACGGCAATCTCCTGCTGAACTTTCCGTTGCCAGCCAGTGGACAGCTCGACCTGGAAGAGCGCAACGTGCTTTCGGAGATCACGAAATGGATGGCCGTGAACAGCGAAGGCATACACGATACTCGTCCCTGGAAGATATTCGGGGAAGGGCCGGGAACGGAGGCGTCGCCGCAGGCTTCGTCTTTCAATGAAAACAAACGCAAAGATCTGACCGCTGCCGACGTCCGTTTTACTACGAAAGGCGACGTTCTATACGCATTTGTGATGGGGTGGCCGGAGTACCAGGCGATGGTAAGGCCGCTTGCGACCGATACGGAACTCAGAGTCGGAAAGATTCAGAATGTGAGTCTGCTTGGTTATGACGGCAATCTTGAATTCACCCAGGATAGAAGCGGCTTAAAAGTATCGATGCCTCGGCAGAAGCCGTGCGATTACGCCATCGCGTTGAAGATATCCGGCGCGTGAGCTTCGGGACGTAGCTTTGCTTGTCTCGCTTTTCATCACCTGCTACAACGACACGCTATTTCCAAACACCGGGAAGGCCGTGGTGAGGGTTTTGGAACGCCTGGGCCATACAGTCGAGTTTCGGGAAGCACAAACCTGCTGCGGCCAGATGCACTACAACACGGGGTATCGCCGCGAAGCCGGCCCGATGATGCGCCGGTTCCTGGAGGTCTTCCGGGATGCTGAAGTTATTTGCATTCCGTCTTCCAGTTGTGTCGCAATGATGCGGGATCATTACCCGAAGATGGCGGCGGCCAGCGGCAACCGCGCGGCTATGGAACAGGTCGAGAAACTTCTTCCTCGCGTTTTCGAATTTTCGGAGCTGCTGGTGGACAAACTTGGAGTTTCGGATGTTGGAGCGTTCTTTCCACATACGGTTACTCTTCACCCGTCCTGCCATTCGCTTCGTTCGCTTCACGTAGGCGATAAACCTGCTCAACTTCTACGAGCGGTGTGCGGGCTGGAACTGGTCGATCTTCCCGCAGCGGACCAATGCTGCGGATTTGGCGGCACCTTCGCGATCAAGAATGCGGACGTATCGGCCGCGATGCTCTCCGATAAAGTACGCTGTGTGCTCGATACCGGGGCCGAGATCTGTACCGCGCTCGATAACTCCTGCCTGATGCATATCGAAGGCGCGCTGAGCCGCCAGCGTGCGGGCGCCCGGTGCATGCACATTGCTGAAATTCTGGCATCAACTGAAAGCGGGGAGTTATCGTGAGCGTCCGTGTCGGAGAGGCAGCGCGGGCTCCCGATTTTCCCAAAGCCGCCGCCCGGCTACTCGGCAACTCGCAACTGCGGCACAATGTGCGCCATGCGACCGATGTGATCCGGAACAAGCGCGCGCGAGTAGTGGACGAGATG
>JAICXK010000316.1 GCA_025980435.1 Bryobacteraceae bacterium | reverse complement strand
TTATACGTTCGGGAACGCGACCAGGTGGAGCGGGAGATCCGCAGCCTGAACGAAAACCTTGAGACTCGTGTGCAGGAGCGAACGGCGGAGTTGGAAGTCCGGACACAAGAATTGGAAGCCCGCTCAGCGGAATTGCAGCGGTCGAATTCCGATCTGACTCAGTTTGCCTACATCGCAAGCCACGATCTGCAAGAACCGCTGCGCATGGTAGGCAGCTATGTGGGTCTGCTGGCCCGGCGTTATGAAGGCAAGCTGGACGAGACCGCGGACAAGTACATCCACTTCGCGGTTGACGTCGCAAGCCGCATGCATACGCTGATACACGATCTGCTGACGTATTCGCGCGCTGGAACGCAGGCGATCGACAAGAGAGCCATTTCGTCCGAAGCCGCGCTCAAGGATGCGCTCAATAATCTGGACGTTACAATCCGGGAAAGCTCCGCTTGCGTGCATCACGGCGATTTGCCGGTTGTACAAGCAGACTTGACAAAGCTGACGCAGGTGATGCAGAACCTGATCGGCAACGCGATCAAGTTCCGA
Source organism: Bryobacteraceae bacterium (assembly GCA_025980435.1). Classification (GTDB taxonomy): domain Bacteria; phylum Acidobacteriota; class Terriglobia; order Bryobacterales; family Bryobacteraceae; genus Bog-105. Next base: position 4,779 of record JAICXK010000316.1, on the reverse strand, counting down.
AAATCGAATGTTGCGCCGGAGGTCACCATCGCGGCCGAACAGAGGCCGGGCGAATGGTTATTCACGATCGCCGACAACGGAATCGGTTTCGATCCTAAATATTCCGACCGAATTTTTCAGGTGTTTCAACGGCTTCACGGTGTCGGCATGTATCCTGGTAACGGGATCGGCCTTGCCATCAGCCGGCGGATCATCGAAAACCACGGCGGACGCTTATGGGCAGAATCGCAGCCGGATGTTGGATCGAAGTTCCGCTTTACGCTGCCGGCTGCTGCTGGCGCCGTGAGAGCGAAGATTAAAGCCTAGGGCCACGGATACCGAAGACCGGTTATGTTAGAGCGCATCAAACCTTTTGAGATTTTGCTGGTGGAAGACAATCCCGGGGACGTGATGCTGACGCAAGAAGCGTTTCTCGAGGGTAAACTGGCTCATCGCTTATCGGTCGCGGGAGACGGCGAGGAAGCGATGGACTATCTTCGCCAGCGCGGAAAGCACGTGGATGCGCCGCGGCCAGACCTGATCCTGCTCGATCTGAACCTTCCCAAAAAGGATGGACGCGAAGTCTTAGCCGAGTTGAAGGAAGACACCTCCCTGCGCCACATTCCCGTTATCGTGCTAACCACGTCCGAAGCCGAGTTGGATGTGTGGAACGCTTATAAGCTGCACGCCAACTGCTATTTGACCAAACCGATTCAAATGAATGACTTTTTCAAGAAGATCCGGTTAGTGGAGGATTTCTGGCTGACGGTGGTCAGGCTGCCCGCGCGCTAGCTTTTCAACCCGCGCCGGCCAACTTTACGGAAACACAGTGGGGATATAGTAGTCTCACTAGGGACGGATTTTCTTTTCCAGAGGACGTATGGCAGGAAGAAATACGGCGGCATTCGGCATTTTCGCAAGCCGGGAAATGGCAGAGAACGGCGTGGACCGGCTGCTGGCGGCGGGTTTTCGAAAAGAAGATATCTCGGTTCTTTTACAGGACAATGTGGGGACCAAGGATTTCGCTCACGAAAAGCACACCAAAGCGCCGGAAGGGACGACAACTGGCGTGGTTGCAGGCGGAATTATCGGAGGCGCAATCGGAGCTTTGATCGGAGTCGGAGTTCTGGCCATTCCGGGTTTAGGTCCGCTGATCGCTGCCGGCCCCGTGATCGCAGCGTTAACCGGCGTGGGATCTGGCGGCGTTGTCGGCGGCATCATCGGAGCGCTTGTGGGCATGGGGATCCCTGAATACGAAGCGAAGCGTTACGAGGGGCGAATCAAAGAGGGTGGTATTCTGCTTTCCGTTCATTGCGACAACACCGACTGGATAGCCAAGGCGAAAGAAGTGTTGCGAGAAACAGGCGCCGAGGATATTGCTTCAGCCGGTGAGGAGCGCGCCGATTTCGCAAGAGCCGAAAAACCAATCAGCCGGGGAGCCAGCGCAATATAGCGCACGGCGCGCGCCTACAAGCTGGCCTTCACGTACACCTTGTCCGGAGCCGCGATGCTGGCGTCCTTATTCTCAATTGCGACGCGAAACGGCTGCAAACCCGACTTTTGCTCCGGCTTTGCAACAAAGGTCAGTAGATATTGGTTCTTCTGGTGCTCCCGGATCTGATCCAGGAAGGGTTGGAACGAGACCGGAGACCCAAAGCCGATCATGTACGATTCGCCGCCGGTTGCATCCGACAACTCCGAGAGAAAGTTTTGTCCCCACGTTGTACGCCACAGGCTATGGCCATAATGTCCGACACTTGGACTGTAAATCGTATAAACGACTACGCCGGCCTTTACGGCTGCATTAATTCCGGAAGTTACATAGGGGTTATCGCGATAAAAGCCGCCGCCCAGCCCTTCGATTCCGCTGCTGATCATGATCACTTCTTTGCGCTCCGCCTCGGTTTTCGGCCATTTCTTGATCGCGTCGGCGAGCGATTCGTAGGGGCTCACGTCCGCGCCGCCCGGTCCCATGGGCAGGCGGATTGAGTTCGCGACCGCGCTATGGTCCTTGCTGAAATTGTGCACGACTTGCGTGTATCCGTTCCGCATGTACCCAACAGCGGCCTCCGTATCGGCCGGCAGAGCATTGACAAATTGCTTCAAACCGTTAATCTCCGTGCCGAAGCTGCCGCGGGCTGAATCGTCAATCAGGATCATCAACTGCATGGAACCCTGCAATGGCTTAAAACCCGTAACGGGACGCTTCTCATTGCCCTGGTACACCGTGATATCCTGCTGCTCCACGGCGGGAATCGATTTTTCCCGGCGGGGCTCCAAAGTGACAACAACGCTGACCGGAGTGCCGGGCGCGGCTTGCTGCCGCGCATTCATTGGAATGGCGGTAGCCGCTATACACACGATGGCTGCCGGCATCCACATCTTACTGCTCTTCATATTTCCAGTTTCTCAATTAAATTAGATGAGGGCGGCGGTCGGCGACCTCTGGATAACCGCGCTACTCCGCTTCCTGGAGCAGGTAACCCGGTCCAGAGATGCTTCGATGAATTCGTCAAACTCCTGTGCCCGAACGGCTGCGGTGTGAAATCGCAAAGTACGCCGCCGGGCGCTCTCGCCAATTTGCTGGCGTCGATCGCTGCTCATCTCTAAATAGGACGTCACATCGGCCGTGGTGCGTACCGGAAGTATTTCTGAACCAGGGCGGAAGAATTTGCCAAGGCCGGGCCATTCGTCCGTCAAGATGGGGACACCACACGCAGCAGCCTCAAAAAGCCGCACGCTAGGCGAGTACCCCGCGCTAATCATGCTTCGTCTGGTTACATTCAGAGTGAAGGCTTGGGAATTGTAAAACTCGCGATGAAGGCCGGCAGGTAGATGCTGGATCCTTTCAACATTCTCGGGCCATGTAATAGTTTCGGGGTATTGCGGTCCTGCAACAGCGAACGTCCGGCGGACGTTCTGCCGCGCGACTTCCATCAGAAGCTTTTCAAGGCTTAGCTGGCGATCTGCTGCGTACGTGCCAAGGTAGCCTATGTTCCATCGCATTTTTACAGGTTCAGGAAAGTACAGCTTCGGATCGACGGAACAATACAGCGGGCAGGCGCGGGGCGATCCCAGCCGCCGTTCCAGAATGTCGAGCGTCGGCCCGCCTGTAAATGATAAATAGAGGTGATATTTCGGGATTAGCTCTCGAGACAGGTATTCGCAAGAGCCTCGCTTCAGGTCTGCGAGAGTAACTGGGGTATCAATATCATAGAAAGCTGTTACATTCTTGGCTATGCAAGTTACCCACTCTCCTACAGCGATGCCGTCTGGCACATAGGATCCTATTACTACGGCGTCGGCAGCCCTTACTAACGGGGCAAAGCGCTCGGTCAGATCATCGAGGCCACGATAGAGTTCGACTTTGCAATACGGCGCCTCTTCGAATTCACGATTGCTGGCGTACCACGGGACATCGCGTTCGAGAAACGTCACTTGATGGCCCCGCCCGGCCAGTTCCTTTAGCAAGCCGCGATACGTGGTGGCATGACCGTTCCCCCAGGTGGAAGTTATCGAAAGGCCGAGAAACACGTAATTGCGTTGGGATCGCATTACACCGACGCCTCCAATACTTCGAATGGCTTCCCCAGTCCGATACTGCGAGAGAGAATCGTTTGCACAAGAGCGCCGCGCCGGCTGTAAGTATGCTCAGCGAGAACACGAGCACGCGCCGCCTCTCCAATGCAGGCGGCACGCTCCGGGTTCAGTCCGCGCACGAGATCAGCAACCTCAGCGCCATCTCGGGCAACGAGCGCTTCACTGCCCGGCTGCAGGAACGACTCTATTCCCTCCCACGCATCTGTGATGAGGCACGCTCCGGCCCCAGCGGCTTCGAAGACTCGAGTAGCGGGCGAAAAACCATATCGGGCCATGCTTTCGCGGCTGACATTCAGCACAGCCTTCGCAGAGCAATTGAACCGATTGTGATCCGACGTGTAGACGTGGCCGATGTACGCAACATTGGGAGGCAAGTGTTTGTCCGCCCATCCGCTTCCGCCCAGAACGAAACGGCACTCGGGGGCGAGTTGGGCAGCGCGAAGGAGGAACTCTTCAACACGCGCCTCGCGGTCGGGCAAGCGATTCCCGAGGAACGAAAGGTCGCAGGAATAACGTGGTTCGGCCGGGACCGGAAAATGAACATCGGGATCGAACGCGTTGTAGATAGCGAAGCATTCCCGCGCGCCCATTTGGCGATACCGGTCCGTAACGCGCCGGCCTCCGCCGTACGTTAGCACCAGGTCATAACGAGACAGAACCCGGTGAAACGGATCGGCTGCATCCGCCGCGAGGCGATCGAGGGTCGCGGGAGCATCGACGTCCCAGAACACTTTACAGACCGCGCCGGACATAGCGGAGATACGGTTTTCCAGAAGTTCGTCGAGCACACCGACTCCGCTTGCCTTCACAACGATGTCGAAGCGCGCGGAAGCCGCGAGGTGGCGTCTTACTTCGGCTTGATCCTGTGGATTGTAGACAACGATGCGGGCCCACGCCGGATCTTCTATATCGCGATGCTTCTGCCGGTCGTATGCATCCGGCTCAAAAAAGACAATCTGATTATCAAGCTGCGCCAGCGCGCGCAAGATGCCCCGATAATACGTTGCGGCGCCATTCCAGTACGCCGAAAGAAGACTGGAACCCCAGAACGCAATCCGCATAATCAGATGGCCGCTAGAACCGGAGCCCGCTCCTCCATCTCCGCGGGCCCGAGGCTCCTGTAAATCTCCAGGAGTTCGTTGACCCGGTGCGCGCAAGTGTGGCGCCCGCGGATGGTCTCCAGCCCGCTTCGAGCCAGTT
>JAICXK010000182.1 GCA_025980435.1 Bryobacteraceae bacterium | reverse complement strand
CGTCGCTGCATCAGGGTTTCCCCCATTGTGCAAGATTCCCCACTGCTGCCTCCCGTAGGAGTCTGGCCCGTGTTTCAGTGCCAGTGTGGCCGTGTGCCCTCTCAGGCCGGCTACCGATCATCGCCTTGGTGGGCCGTTACCTCACCAACTAGCTAATCGGCCGCGGGCTCCTCTTTCAGCGCCCCCATCTTTTACAATAGGGGCTTTCCCTTCACAGGATTATGCGGTATTAGCCCCGGTTTCCCAGGGTTATTCCACACTAAAAGGTAGATTACCCACGTGTTACTCACCCGTACGCCGCTGTACTCAGGGATTGCTCCCCTTTCTCGCTCGACTTGCATGTGTTAAGCGCGCCGCCAGCGTTGATTCTGAGCCGGGATCAAACTCTCGTTTGATCTTGTTGAGTATTCACCCCGATAAAATCGGGATGTTTAATCGCTCCGGTTTTGACTCAAAAAGTCTGACGAATTACTTCATTGCGTCCAACCAGATTGTCAAGGAACTGCGCAGATCACCGAACGATAAACAAATTGCTCTGTTTAAGATTCAATAACTGCCGGCCTCGAAAGCCGTTCGAGCTATGTTGGCCATCCGAATCCTCCCGGAAACGAGCCACATACGCTCAGAAATTTTGGGCTTGCGCCCTATGTTGGTAGTTTGGAATTACTTCAGGACTGCTTGAGAACTGCTATGGAGTCCGAATCAAGACCCGCCCGGAGGCTGACCTCGACTACCCTGTCTTTTGGGGACGCCTCGCGCCCCTCAGTTAATCTATCAAACCCGCCCGACCGTTGCAAGCGCTTTTCGCTTTTTCTCGCCTGCTTCCGCCGGTTCGCCGTTTTGCTTTCGCATTTCGGCGACTTGTTCAGAATATCAGAACCTCTGGTACCCTGCAAGCCTCCTCTCTAGTACTTCCTGTGGAAAACCGGGACAGAGCCGCGCGCGCCCAACCAGCGGTCAGTCATAGCGAAGCGCCGCCATCGGATCCAGCCGTGAGGCCCGAAGCGCAGGCAGAAGGCTCGCCGCGAACGCCACTGCACAGAGCAAGAACGCCGCGCCCACTAGCATCAACGGGTCGTTCGAGCGCAGGCCAAACAGCAGCGAACTCGCACTCCGTGCCGCCGCCAGCGCCAGAATCAAACCGAGAGCCGTACCCGATAACACGAGTCGCAACGCCTGACGCACGATCCCGCTCACGATCGCATACCGGCTCGCGCCCAGCGCCAGACGGATGCCGGTTTCATTTCTGCGCGCGACGATCGTATACGAGATCACACCGTACAATCCAATAGCCGCGAGCATGGCGGCAAGCACGCCAAAAAATCCGGAGAGAACCGCCATCAGGCGCTCGCGAACCAGGTTGTCGCGAATCCGAGTTGCGAAAACGTCGTAATTGGAACGGATCTCGGGAGAAATCTGCGCGAGTTTCTTTCGTACGGCGGCGATTATGCTGGCCGGCGCCGCCGCGCTTCGGATGTACAGAGTCCCGGATGGACCGGGCGCAGGATACTGCAGCGCCGGCCCGAACGCCTGTGGCGGAATATCTTCGCGCAGCGATGCGTATTTTGTGTCTTTCACCACGCCGATAATTTCGTACTGCGTGGCGGGATAGCGCGGTTCCGCGCGGGTCATGAATGTCTTACCGAGCGGGTTGGCCTGCCCTATAAACTCGCGCACAAAGGTTTGGTTCACAATCGCGACATGCTGCGAGTTCGCCGTATCGCGATCGGTGAAATCTCGCCCGGCCAGCAGTGGCGTGCCCATCGTCTGAAAATACGCAGGACTTACCCAAGTGAATTTGGAGCTGTCTTTTTTGCCGTCGAGATCCAAACCGAGAGTCCAACTGCTACCGTCCAACGGTCGATGGGTGGCGCTTGCCGCGGATTCGATTTGTGGAATAGAGCGCACCTGCTGCAGGAGATCACGAATAAATGCGTTGTCACGCGATTTGGGCAGATTCAGCTTTTCGAAATCGAGATATGCAAGGACGATGCCCCGCTCGCGAAAACCGGGATTGAACGTCATCAGGTTCCAGAAGCTCGAGATAAAGAGCGCGGCGGCAATCAGTAGCACGAGCGAAATCGCAATCTGCGATACCACCAGCGTGTGCTGGAGTAAATTACGGCCCCGCCCTGCCGTCATGCCCCGTCCGGCGGCATGGATGACTGCGCCCGGATCGGTTCGAGAGCCGCGGAAAGCGGGGACCAGGCCGAAGATCAAACACGTAAAGATCGCGACCGCCGCCGTGAACAGCAGAACTGGCGCATGCAGGCTGAGATCCAGATACGGGGCATCCTGCTCCGTGCTGAGGAACCGCACGATGCCCTTGCTGAATAGCTGAGCTAGCCCAATGCTTACTACAGCGCCACCGGTGGCCAGCAGCAAGCCTTCCGTCAACAACTGCCGAACTAAGCGCAACCGCGATGCCCCGATAGCCAGCCGGACGGCGATTTCGCGTTCGCGCGTGGTAGCACGTACCAGCATGAGGTTCGCGAGATTCGCGCAGGCAATCAGCAGAACCAGTCCCGTAATGCCCAGCAGCAGCCACAAAGACGTGTCGTACTCTTCGCGCATTCCGCTCACACCGGTTGCGGCTGGGTACGCGGATAAACGAAATTTCATATAGAAGTCGAGAGACCCCCCGTACCCGGTCGGAATCGTCGATTGGAAGATGGCCGGACTGATGGAGGCGAGTTGCGCCCGTGCCTGCGCCAGCGTCCAGCCGGGCTTCAGACGGCCCATGACGGTTAGAAACTGGAGCTCGCTGTGGGTGAAATGAGGGATCTCGGGATAATAGGAACTCATGGAACAGAGCGCCAGCGCGATATCGAAGTTCTGTCCCACTTCGAGACCAGAAAAGCGTGGCGGCGTGATGCCGATTACTTCCGTCGGACGATCCTGAATGATCAGCTTGCTGCCGATAGCCGAATCGCGGCCGCCGAATTTGCTCTGCCAGAATCCATAACTGATCACCGTGCCTGGTATACCGCAGCTTGTGCCCTCTTGAGCTTCAGTAAACAGATGACCGCGCAGCGCTGTTACACCGAGGGTCGGGAAAAATCCACCCGAGACCACTAATCCTTTCACTGACCGGATATTCGCGCCAGTTCCGACGTCGAATGCGTCAGCGTTCCACGCCAACACGCCTGAAAACCCACGCTGGTCACGTCGAATCCGTTCCCAGACTGGATAGGAAAGCGAAGTGAGGCGATCCTTGATGCCGAAGCCGCCGTTTCCTCCTTCGATCTGAATGAGCGCGAGCGATTGCGGATCGGGCACCGGAAGGCTGCGGAGCCGCACGGCATCGAGCAGTTGAAAAATGGCCGTATTCGCGCCAATGCCGAGCGCCAGTGTGCACAACGCCGTGAACGTAAAACCGGGACTCTTGCGCAAGCTGCGGAAAGCGAGATGCAGATCCTGCAGCGTCGATTCCAACCAGACCGTGCCGCGCGCATCGCGGCATTCTTCCTTCACCTGCTCAACTCCACCGAATGTGAGTCGCGCTTTACGCCGTGCCTCAGCCTCGCGCAGGCCGAAGCGCATGTAATCCGCGACTTGCCGCTCCAAATGCTCCTGCAACTCTTTCTGAAGCTGCGCTTCCTGACGTTTTTTCTGAAAAACGCGGCGAAACCAGTTCATTGGGCACCTATTCATACCGCAACGCAACCACCGGATCCACTCGCGCCGCGCGCCGCGCCGGAATATACGAAGCGAGCAGCGCAACGAATGAAAGAAGCACCGCCACCGCGGCAAATGTCAACGGATCGGTGGCGCTAATGCCAAAAAGGAGGCTCGATAAAAGGCGCGTGATGACGAAAGATGCGACAATTCCAATACCGATGCCAATAATCGCGAGCCGCGCGCCTTCGCCCACAACCAGGCGCAACACGTCCTGCCGCTCAGCCCCGATTGCCATCCGAATGCCGATCTCCTGCGTGCGTCGTGTAACGGAAAACGCTACTACCCCATAAATCCCAACAGCGGCAAGCAGCAGCGCGGCGGCAGCGAACGCGCCCACAAGCAGAAGCAGGAAACGGCGATCCGCCAGCCAGCCGCCCATCTCATCCGCAAAGGTGGAGAATTTCACCGGAACATCGGGCGCGAGATCATGGAAAATTTTGCGCGCGGCGGAAACGATCTCCACTGCCGGTGCGCTGCTGCGCATGAGGATGGTCGGCGATGAATTGAGGTTCATTCCGCGCTGGCGGTAATCGACGTAAATGATGGGTTGATCTGGGGGGAGATCTAAGCCGCGCGCGCGAACGTCGCCAACGATACCTACAATCGTGAGCGGCTTCAAATTACCGTCCATATTGCCGTACTCGATGGTTTGACCGATGGGATCCTGATTCGGCCAGCGCTGGCGAGCCAAGGCTTGACTGATCACCGCTACGTTTGGCGAGGTGACGCCGTCCTCAACGCCGAACATGCGGCCGCGGATCAGCGGTATGTCCAGTGTGCGGAAATAACCCCTGCCCGCAACGGCATAAAGAGCGTGCCCGACCTGAGAATGATTCTGTGCAATACGGTCCCATTCATCGAAATTCGCGGGTGGCTTTTGCCCATTCAAAATCAGGAAATCTCCGTCGGCGAGATCGTCGCCGGCCGCGACGGGCATCGCACCCGCTAAGCCCAGATTCCGGACTCCGGGGATCGCGCGTAGGCGGGTCACTAGATCGTCCAGCAGTTGGATTTGCCGCCCTATCGTTGCCTCATTCTGATGGAAATCGAGCGGTGTCGGGAGCGAAAACTGAATGGTGATCAGGTTCGACTGACGAAATCCCGGAGTCGTGGAGATCAACCGTATAAAGCTGCGGCCGAGAAGCCCTGCGCCGATCAAAATCAAGAGCGTGATAGCAATTTCGCCAGTCACCAGCAGGCCGCGAAACCTGTGACTCGCGGCCCCGCCTGTGTGAGTGCGGGAGCCAGCAGCGAGAGCTTTCTGGACATCTCCTCGAACCGCACGCCACGCGGCAAACAACCCGAGCGAGACGGCAACGGCTAGGGTCGCGCCCAAAGCGAACAGCAAAACCGATGTGTTGATGGCAATGCATTCCTGCCGCGGCAAATTTGCCGGGAGAATCGCTGGAAGCGCGCGGATCGCCAATACCGCTAGCAGGATGCCGAGTAGACCACCAGCAAAGGAAAGCACGAAGGACTCGGCCAGGAAGTGCTGAATGAGACGAAGGCGGCCCGCGCCGAGCGCCGCACGAACAGCCAGTTCCTTGCGGCGGGCGGAGGTGCGTGCCAAGAGTAAGGCGGCCACATTGACGCAGGCAACCAGCAGCAAAAGGCCGACGGCGCCCGAGAGGATCAGAAGAGCGGTCCGCACATCTCCGACCATGGCGTCAGCGAGTGGCACCATCGCGGCGTCATTGAGGTCAACCTCTTTTCCGTACTGCTCTTTGATGCGGTGAGCAATCGTGCTGAGATTCGCTCGTGCTTGGGCGACAGTGATCCCATAGCGGACGCGGCCGATACCTCGCCAATTGTGCGCCGTGCGGCTACCAAGGTCCGGAACCAGCTCGTTCGGAATCCAAACAGCGACGCCCCGGGGGAAATCGAATTGCACCGGCATCACTCCAATCACCGGATAGACTCCTCCCAGTAGCTTTAAGCGGAAACTGGAGAGATCTGTTGCACCGCCGAGATAGCGCTGCCAGTAGCTATAGCTGACGATGGCGGCCGGCGCGCCGTGCGGACGGTGTTCTTCTGCCGCAAAGGCGCGACCGCGAAAAGGCTCGATACCGAGCACTTCAAAGAAGCCGCTCGAAACGAAGGCAACTCTGGCACGCATAGGCTCGCGGCCGCCGGAAATAGATGTAAGCAAATCGCCGTACGCGGCCAGATGCGTGAACGTATTGTTCTGTGCGCGAAAATCTTCGAAGTTGGCGTTTGCCAGATTCATTCGGTGGCCATCAGGAGCCTGTTCCCACACACGAACAATTTGCTGCGGATTGGGATAGGGGAGAGGGCGAAGCAGCACCGCGTCGGTAACCGAAAAGATCGAAGTGGACGCGCCGATGCCAAGCGCCAGCGTGCCGATTGCGGCGAACGCGAAACCCGGACTCTTTCGCAGCGTCCGCGCGGCGAATCGAAGATCCTGTAACATCGATTCCAGCCAGCGGGTACCGCGCGCATCGCGGCATTCTTCCTTGACTTGCTCAACCCCGCCGAACATGAGGCGCGCTTTGCGCCGCGCGTCGGCTTCACTCATACCAGAGCGCATGTAATCGGCTGCCTGGCGTTCCAGATGCTCCTGTAGTTCTTTTTGGAGCTGCGCTTCCTGGCGCTTCTTTTGTAAAACGCGGCGGAACCAGTTCATGCCTGCACCTATTCGTAACGGAGGGCAATCATGGGATCCACCCGCGCCGCCCGCCGCGCAGGCACGTAGATCGCAGCACACGCAATCACGCAAAGCAGCAGCGCAACTGCCGAGAATGTGATGGGATCGGCTGGACTCACGCCGTAGAGCAACTTGATCATCAGCCGCATCAGCGCGAACGAAGCGGCGATCCCGGCGGCGATGCCAATCAGCGCCATACGGAGACCTTGCGTCATGAAAAGCCGGACAACCTGAATAGGCTGCGCTCCCAAGGCCATGCGGACGCCGATTTCCTGCACGCGCCGGCTCGTTGCGTACGAGATCACGCTGTAAATTCCGATCGAAGCCAGCGCCAGCGCCACTCCTGCGAAGATGGCGAGGAGGAACAGCATCCCGCGTCTGCGCGCCATCGAGTCACCCATCATTTGTTCCATAGTCGCGATATCGCGCACCGGTTGATCGCGCGTGGGCCCCAGCACGCTCTGTTTTACTGCCTGGATAACTGAAATTGGACTTGTGGACGTGCGGACCAGCAGATTCATGCCATTCGTAGTCAGGGCCATGAATTCGTCCGGAAACTGCAGGAAGGGCACATAGAGCGCCGGCTCAGGCGGCGCAGATGCATCCTCATCCAGGCTCTGATGCTTGATGGCGCCAACCACACCGATGATCCGCACCCGGCCCATCAACTGAATCGATAGCGCCTTCCCCACCGGGTCCTGCCCAGGAAATACGCGCTTCGCCAGCGTTTCGTCGATGACAACGACGGGCTGGCTTCCGACACGGTCCTGCTCAGTGAAAAATCGCCCGCGCAGCAGCGGAATCTTCATGGTGCGCAAATAACCTGGACTTGGTGTGTAAGTCCATGCCGTCGGCGCATTCTTGGGAGGCGTGGTCTCCGCGCTGGTCCAGTACGCAACGGATTGGGTGTCCGAGCTCATGGGAACGACCGAATCAAGCGCCGCCGCCTGCACACCCGGCGTGCTTCGAACACGTTCGAGACTCTGCTTCCAGGCGGTACGCATGAGTGCCGGGCTACGGATGGCCTGCGGAGACACCGTGACCGTCATGGTGAGGAGATTGTGCGGATCGAAGCCCGGATTCACGGCCCAAAGCTGCAGAATCGTCCTCATCATGAGCCCCGAGCCCGTGAGTAAGACCAATGCGAGAGCCAGCTCGGCGACAACGAAACTGCTTTGCAGGCGACGAACGCCAGGACTCGTCCCGCGCGATCCTTGCCGGAGTGCGGTCTCCACATCGAAACGATCCCGGATGGCTGGCACAAGCCCAAATATGATTCCCGTGATGACGGAAATCGCTACCGCGAACAGAAGGACTCGTCCGTCCACGTGTACATCCTGGGTACGCGGCAGCCAGTCCGGCAAATGACGCAGAGCCCAGCCCGTTGCCGCTCCCGCAAGCAGCACGCCCGCAGTCCCGCCGATCAAGCCGAGCAGCACACTTTCCGTCAAAAGCTGCCGGACCATTCTGCCCCGCCCTGCTCCGAGCGCCGCGCGAATCGAAAACTCGCGTGTCCGCGACAGCGACCGTGCCAGGAACAGATTCGCGACATTGGCGCATGCAATCAGGAGCACCAGGCCAACCGCTCCGGCGAGCAGGAAGAGAGTTGGACCGATGTCGCCGATAACCTGCCGCTTCAGAGGCTCTGCGCCAAATGTCATTCGGGAGTTCGTCTCCGGGTACTCGCGGGCGAGGCGGATTCCAATCGCCTTCAGTTCAGAATTGGCGCGATCGACAGTTACTCCCGGCTTCAATCGAGCGACGGCTTCAATTCCCGAGTACATGTCACGCTTTTGCGTTGCGATCGTGTCGTTCTGACCGATGGGCGTCAAGACTTGACGATCTCCATTGAAACGGAAGTTGGCAGGCAGGATGCCAATGATCGTGTACGCGTTGCCACTGCCCATGAGCCGCGCGCCAATCGCCTTCGGGTTGCCGCCGAAGCGTTCCTGCCAGAGCGAATACCCGATCATCGCAACCGGAGCCGCATCACGCTGATCCTCTTCCGGGCGGAATTCGCGGCCCAGAACCGGGTTTACGCCGAGAACAGCCAAGAATCCCGCTGAGACCTGCCGGGAGTGAACATAGGCTGGTTCGCCCGGCGAAGTAACATTCAAACCGGAATTGCGATACGCTGCGATGCTCTGAAAAGATGTGCTCGCGCGCTGCACGTCCAGGAAGTCCGGATACGAAAAGGCGAAGTTTTCTCCGGAATGGTGTAACTGTTCCTCGACAGCGACCAGCCGGCCCGGATCGCGGTATGGCAACGGGCGCAGAATTACTCCATTAATCACGCTGAAAATGGCCGTGTTCGCTCCGATACCAAGCGCAAGCGTACAAATCGCGGCAATTGCGAAACCAGGGCTCTTACGCAACGTGCGAGCTGCGAAACGGAGATCTTGCAGCGTTGATTCCGCCCAGCGAGTACGCCGAGCATCGCGGCATTGTTCTTTCACCTGCTCCACGCCGCCGAACTGAAGGAGCGCTTTACGCCGAGCATCTTGGTCGCTCAAACCTGCGCGCATGAAATCGGCAATCTGGCGCTCCAGATGCTCCTGCAGTTCCTTCTGTAACTGCCCTTCCAGCCGCTTCTTATGGACAAGCCGGCCAAGCCAGTTCATACGCCTTCGCCCCCCGGCATCTTCATGACAAGCCCGACCGCTTCGATGAGCCGGTCCCAATTGTCCGCTTCCGTCTTAAGCTGCTTTTTGCCCTTCGCGGTGAGCCGGTAAAACTTCGCCTCGCGGCCGGTATCCGATTCCCGCCATTCCGCCGCCAGAAAGCCTTTGTTCTCCAGCCGGTGCAGCGCCGGATAGAGCGATCCCTGCTGCACTTGCAACACATCGCGCGAGACCTGCTGAAGCCTCTGTGCGATGGCATAGCCATGAATCGGACCAAGCGCCGCGACTTTCAAAATGAGGAGATCAAGCGTGCCTTGCGGAATGTCGGATTTGTCCATGCCTTTACCTCCTACATATACTCCTGCATGTGACGGAGGTCAAGGTGTAAGTTTCAGAACCGCGCGCGTTAGCAAGCGGGGCGAGCGCTATTGCGCGAGCAATTCCGCGTAGACCGGATAATGATCTGACCCGTTGAGATCGCGGCGGACGTGCCCTTCCTCGAGTTTGATCGGGCCGCGCGCGAAGATCCAGTCGAGCGCCATGGCGATTTTGTGGGTGCGCTCAATCTGTTCACCGGTTGCGCTGTGAAAGCCGGCTCGTTCGAGTTTGTGGAGAAAAATAGACGGGAGATATTTCGTATTCAGATCACCGCCCAAGATCACTGCTGTATCGGGCGGATATTGCCGCAGATCGGCAAGCATTTCGTCGAGCTGCTCGGCTTGAATGCGGCCGTAACT
>JAICXK010000066.1 GCA_025980435.1 Bryobacteraceae bacterium | reverse complement strand
CGCTTCTCGCATGAAGTTGAACCGGGCGTGGCGCATCACTGTCGCCTTTTCCCGCTGCATGTCGGTCCCAAAGAAGATCGTTGCCCCAAATATCCGTTGGAATGAGGCGATCAGACGGCGATACTGCGAACCGCCTTGCTGCAGTCCGAAGACATCGAGCATTTCGGCGGCACTGCGGAAGGTGATGGTCTGTTTCTGCTGCCGCACGGCGAGTGTGGCCAGAAAAATAGGAACCAGGCGGTCCTGGCCCCAGGGTACCCCATACGTGGGATGACCGGTCACCTGTAGCAAAAATTGACCATTCCGTCGCTCGTGGAGCAGGACACCCTTCGGAGGTCGTTTGATCGGCAGCCCGCAGAGGACGAAGGGCCGTGACGCGAACCCTAGGTTCGGCGTTGCGCCTTCCCGGTTGACCCGGACAAGCTGAATCGCTTCGGCCTGTCGCAGCTTCCTTTTAGAGATCCGAAGCTCACGCGGAAGGCAGGGGGCAATTGCTCCCGCAGCCTCTAACGATCCACACTTTTGCCGGTTTCTGACGATGTCGATAACAGCCACGAATCGCGGGCGCGATCCTTTGCTTGTGCCACTAATGTGCCATTCACGCCTAACGATCCCACCCAATTGGACACAATCTGCCGATCTAAGTTGTTGAAACAGCGTACCATCGGGTCGGATGATTAGCTTGAGGTGCTAGCGGGTAACACCGTGGGGGTTCAAGTCCCCCTCTCCGCACCAATGTTCTGATTCAAGAATGCATCCATACGCCAGTTCTTAGAGTCGCACTAAGATCTCCGGAAGAGCCAGGGCGTGTTCTTTGCTAGCGAAAATTCCTGATCAAGACGACGTCACTACTGACTTCGCCGCGGGTCAATAATAGGTGGCCACCGTCGGCGGATGGGGAAAAGTCGAAGATCTGCCCGGAATTGAAGTGAGTCACTTGCCTCGGATTATCTCCCTTCAGATGTTGCTCCCAGATATTCGTAGCACCATTCCGGGTCAGCAGGTATTGAAGCGATTTACCATCGCGTGACCACTGCGGTCCGCCAATACCCGATGGAATTTTAAAAACATGCACAGGAGCAGCACCATCTGAAGAGATCACCGCCAGGTGCCATCCCGGCTCCGGCTGGTTTGTGTACTCCGTATACGGATAAGCCAAAAGCCTGCCATCCGGGGACAGACTCAATCGGCCGATAATACTGTCGCCGAGAGTCCTGGCGAGCGTGACGGCGGTGCCGCCTTCCACGGGCATTCGAAGCAGACTTCATCAACGATAGGGGAGACATTACCGGCCCAGCGATATTACCCAGCGGCGACGTCCATCAGTACCTGTTACTCAGATGCGGCGATGATGATGACCGCGAAGCCCATGGCGAGTCATGTATAGAAGCGGAACAGAATACAGCTTCGAGGGTGACTCCGGCGTACCCGAGAGTCAACGTCAATCGAATCGATCGCGACTATATTTCCCACGTCCGTGCCGGACGGCGAAACCGGCGTTGAGAATGCCGGCTTGTTATCCGCTAACGGTCGCCGTATCGCGAACTGCTACCGCAAAGAACAGCGATATGTGGCTTGTGGAAAATGTTGAACGGCGGCGTTGTTTCGGTCCACTTTCGTCCCGACGATGTGTTCACGATCCCGGCAACATGAGAGCGTCTACGTGCTTCGGACAAATGGGTTTTCGATCCGCACACCTGAGATCGTTTGCCCATTGTTGAGATCCTCGGACAGAATTCGATCTGCACCCGCCTTCAACGCCGCCGCGACGATCAGTGCGTCCCAAAACCCGATACGGGCTTCATCCTCGATCCGGAAGGCGGCAGAGATTTCCTCCGAAGTCGTGTCCACACACCAAATCACATAGCTGTTTACGACAGCTCTGGCAGATTTCTTGGATAATGGTGACGCGATTTTACGGGTAACATTCACATAAAATTCTTGGAGCACTTGTGTACTAAGGGCGCCCGCTCGTTCGCTCCACAGTTGCTGCAGAACTCGCTTCGCGACGTCGTGTTTAGCTGCGGCATCGACGTCGTGAGCGTAGATCAGAACGTTCGTATCGATGAACGCTTTAGCGTTCATGCAGCTCATCCCGACTGGCCGTAATCATTCCGCCCAAGCGAAAGCCTTTTTCCAGCAAGGCCAGTGCTGCGCGCCGGGAGCGCTCGTAGGCTTCCTCGCTATCGACAAGCGATTCGATCTGTTCTGCAAGCAATCCGCTGATCGAGGTGGAGCGCTGGGCCGCAAGCACCTTGGCTTTCTTTATCATCTCGGGACTTAAGCTGATCGTAATGTTTTGCTTTTTCCTGGCCGTATCTGCCATAATCTTTAGTCCATTGTAGCGCACGTATTTCACGTACTGCACGAATTGTACGTGACAAGCCCATTGGCACGCAACCCCTGAATTCCGGGAGGAAAAGTTGGCTCGCAAGCTTAATCCGATCGAGCAGCATTGGATCTGTTGATCCTTTAATATTCGTATCGATGAGAGGACTTTGCCGGCGAAGTGCGCATTGCTGCCGGTCCCGACCTGCGGCGAATGCGGCGGATAATAGTGGCAATCGAACTCAGTTCAGGCTGAGAAAGGAGTATCCATTGTGAGCAGAATCGAATTGAAGGTGAACGGGCGTTCACACACGCTAGACGTGGAACCGGACACGCCGCTGCTGTACGTACTCCGCAACGATCTCGACCTGAGAGGTCCCCGCTTTGGGTGCGGACTAGGACAATGCGGGGCATGCAAAGTAATCATTAGCGGCGCGGCGGTGTTTTCGTGCATCACCCCTGTTTCTTCCGTAAAAGGTGAAATCACCACGCTCGAAGGGCTTTCGCAAAACGGCAGGTTGGATCCCGTGCAGCAGGCCTGGATTGATGAACAGGCGCCGCAGTGCGGGTTTTGTCAGAACGGACAGATCATAACTGCGAAGGCCTTGCTGGACAAGAACCCTCATCCGACGGACGCCCAGATCCGCGAAACAATGAACGGCACCTTGTGTCGCTGCATGTCTTATTTCCGGGTGCAGAGCGCCATCAAACGCGCCGTCAAGACAATGGCCGGCAGATCACCTGCTGATCCGAAGGAGGTCGTGGCGTGAGTTCCTCTGACAAGCTTCCGAAACAGATTGAAGATGTCCTGGTTACGCATCGCCGCGAGTTTCTGAAACACGCGGGACTGCTTGCGGTCAGCTTTGGCGTGTTCGGAGCGACCGCGATCGAGGGTGCAGAATCCCAGAGCAGTAATCCGGCCGAATCGCCCGGCCCTTATCGCGATCCCGATTTTCACCAGATCGATTCCTGGATTGTGATTCATGAAGACAACACCGCTACCTTTTATGTCGGCAAGACCGACCCGGGACAGGGTACGGGAACATGCTTCCGGCAGTTGATGTCGGATGAGCTGGATATCGCCTTCGACAAGACCACCTGCATTATGGGGAGTACGGACATTACTGTCGACCAGGTTGGATCGGGGGGATCGAGCGCCCTGGAAAGAGATTCGTGGCCGATGCGCCGCGTCGCGGCGGAAGCGCGCCGTGTACTGCTGGAGATGGGATCGGACCATCTTGGAGCGCCGGTTGATCAACTGGCCATAAGCGACGCCGTCATTGCGGTCAAAGCCAATCCTTCGAAACGCGTCACTTACGGCGAACTGATCGCGGGAAAGAAGTTCCACGTTACGCTGACTGGAAATAATATCAACAGGGTCACCGGCCAAGCCAAAACGAAATCGAACCCCGAGCTCAAATATGCCGGCCAGTCGATCCAGCGCGACGACATTCCGTCGAAAGTAGATGGCTCTCTGAAATGGGCTGTGGACGTCAAGCTGCCCGGGATGGTTCACGCACGAAATGTGAAGCCTCCGTTCGCGTGCGCGAAGCTGACGGGCATCGATGAATCTTCGGTAAAGAGCCTGCCGGGTTTCATCAAGGTGCTGAGCAAAGGCAACTATGTGGCTGTAGTGTGTGAACGCGAAGAGCAGGCCATCCGCGCCGCCCGACAGCTCAAGACCACGTGGCAGAAGCCGGCGACTGCTCCTTTCCCCGCATCGGAAGATCTTTTCAACTACATGCGCAGCGCGACACCCGTCTCGGACCCCAGACTTGCGGCGGGAAATCCAGAACTGCGCGCTCCTGGATTCGGGCCGATGGTGGTGGGCAATCCCGATGCGGCGTTTTCGAGCGCGGCAAAGATAATTGAAGGGGAATACGAGATACCGTTTCAAGGACACACGGCATTTGCGGGTGCGCATGCGTTGGCCGACCCTTCGAACGGTCAGATGACCGTTTATACGAATGACATGAAGTCCTATAGTATGCGGAGAGGTATCGCCGCGTTTCTCGGCATGCCGCACGACAGCGTGCGCGTGGTCTGGATGATGGGGCCGCAGGGCTTCGGTCGTTCAGCGGCGGAGGATGCCGCTTTCGAGGCGGCTTGGATCGCCCGCGAGATCGGCCGGCCGGTGCGCATGCAGTGGATGCGAGATGAGGAAACGGCGTGGGATACCAAAGGTCCGGCCTTCCTTGTGAAAATGCGGGGCGCTCTCGACAGCGGCGGCCGCCTGGTCGCGTATGATTTCCACGCCCGTTCATGCGATCACAACCACATCGGATACAACGAACCGGATAGCGTGCTGATTGCGCAACTGATGGGAACGAGGCGGGCAAAGCCCGCGGCCGGAAGCGCCGCTATGCCGTCCGATATGTATGCCATTCCGAACCGCAAAATGGTGGGCGAGGTGGTGGGTCTTCCGATATTGTGGGAAACCCCGCTGCGCACCGGGAACCTGCGCGATCCGAATGGTCCGCAGCCAACATTTGCCGCGGAATCCTTCATCGACGAAGTTGCGGCAGCGGCTAAAGCCGATCCGCTGGAATTCCGCATGAAGATGGTCAAGGCCGGAAAGGACGACGACAGTGCATTCCGGCGCGCACGTTCGATCGCGGTTCTAAAAGCCGCCGCGGAAACCTACGGTTGGGATTCGCGGCCTTCGCCGAAGCCGATCGGCAAGGGCAAGATCCTCACCGGCCGCGGCATCGCATACTCGTTCCGCGGCCGCACTGTTGTAGCCGAGATCGCAGAGGTCGAAGTGGATCGCCAAACGGGTCATGTCTGGGCGAAGCGTCTGGTGTGCGCACATGATTGCGGTTTTGTTGTCAATCCGGAGAGCCTGCGGCACACCATCGAATGCTGTACACTCCATGGCCTTAGCCGCGCCATCCACGAAGAAGTCCAATTCGATACCGAGACGGTGACCAGCCGGGACTGGTTCTCGTCTCCCACCCTCCGCCACACCGACATTCCCGAGCGCATCGATATCGTCCTGGTGAACGGCGATCCGAATCCGGACCGGCCCGATCTTCCGCCCTACGGAGCTGGTGAGCCCGCCCTAAAGCCGATGCTCGCCGCCATCGGAAACGCGATTTACGACGCGACCGGCGTTCGCATCCGAAGGGTTCCCTTCCGTAATGACCGAGTGCTGGCGGCGCTCAAAGCTGCGGGCGTGTGATTCGGAAGCATAATCAGCTCTTCAGGTCCGAAAACCGCCAGTTTCAGCCCGTCCCCATTGCGAGAATATGCACATGGAACTGCCCGAGCGGGAGACCTGTTACCGTGCTCTGCAGACCCGCGATCAGCGTTTCGACGGCCTGCTGTTCGTGGGCGTTACGTCCACCGGCATTTACTGCCGCCCGGTGTGCCCGGCCCGTACCCCCAAAGCTGAGCACTGCCGGTTCTTCGGTTCCGCGGCGGCGGCACAGGAAGCAGGCTTTCGTCCGTGCCTGCGCTGCCGGCCCGAAACTGCGCCCGACCTCGCAAGCTGGCGTGGAACTTCGAATACCGTTTCGCGAGCGCTTGCTCTGATCGCCGACGGAGCGCTTGACGGAGACGATGCGAGTGTGGAAGCGCTGGGTGAACGCCTCGGGATCGGCGAACGCCACCTGCGCCGGTTATTTGTTCAGCATCTGGGCGCCTCGCCGGTCGCGGTAGCGCAGACGCGGCGCGTTCTCTTCGCCAAACAGCTCATCCACGAAACAAAAATGCCGATGACCGACGTTGCTCTGGCGGCTGGGTTTGGCAGCATCCGACGCTTCAACGAGACCTTTCTTAAACTCTTTCATCGGCCTCCCAGCTCGTTGCGGAGAAAAGCCTCATTGAGTTCATCGGGCCACGAGTCTGGCGTAATGCTGCGGCTGCGTTATCGCCCGCCGTATGACTGGAATTCGATGCTCAGTTTTCTGCGGGCGCGGGCGATACCCGGCGTTGAAATCGTCGAGAACGACTGCTATCTGCGCACCTTAGGTATGGATGGATTTACCGGAAGCGTCCAGGTAAGCCATCTGCCGGCACGACAGAGCCTCTGCGTCACCATTCGCTTTCCGCGCGTCCAATCGCTGCCGCCGATCATCAGCCGGGTGCGCCGCGTGTTCGATCTGGGCGCGGACATACAAACGATTGACGCTCACCTATCTCTCGACCGGCTGCTGGCTCCGTTGGTCGCGCAACGTCCCGGCTTGCGCGCTCCGGGCGGATGGGACGGCTTTGAGTTGGCCGTTCGGGCAATTCTAGGCCAGCAGGTAAGTGTCGCGGCCGCCCGCAAGTTGGCAGAGCAACTGGTCATCCATCATGGCGAACGGGTGTCCCGCGACTTCGTGAACGATCCGCGTCTAACGCATGTGTTTCCCTGCGCCCGGCGCCTTGCCCGGGCGGAATCGATGGAAGTTGGCATGCCTGTTGCGCGGCGACGCGCCTTGAAGGAACTTGCGGAAACCGCGATAGCAGATCCCAATCTTTTTCGCTCGTTCGGAACGATCGAGGAGGCAATCGCCCGATTACGGAAAATCCGCGGGATTGGCGAGTGGACAGCGCAGTACATCGCCCTCCGCGCTTTACGCGAGACAGATGCGTTCCCAGCCGCCGATCTCGGGCTGCTCCGTGGCGCAGAGCTGATAGAGGGAGCAAGACCCACTGTTCCCAATCTCCTGATGAGGTCGGAGTCATGGCGGCCCTGGCGCGCATACGCCGCGCAGCACCTCTGGGCTGCCGCCGCGGCAAGGATGTCAGAATCCCGGAGCAATTATGCCTGATGTTCTAAGTTTGTCCATCGACCGGATACATACGCCCATCGGCGAATTGCTGCTGGTGGTCGACGATGCTGGAAATTTACATGCCCTCGACTGGGCTGATTACGAAGAGCGCATGCTGCGGCTCCTGGGCCTGCACTACGGGAAAGCGGGATTCAAGCTTGAGCCGGCGCATAATCCACACGGCATGAGGGACGCTATTAACCGCTACTTCGCGGGTCATGTCCGAGTGATCGACGATATACCCGTCGAAACGGCAGGCACACCCTTTCAGCGCCTTGTCTGGAAGGAATTGCGGAACATTCCGAGCGGTTCCGCTATTTCCTACGGAAAGCTTGCCGAGCGAATAGGCCGCCCGAAAGCTGTGCGAGCCGTCGGTCTTGCGAATGGTTCCAATCCGATTGGAATCGTGGTGCCATGTCATCGCGTCGTCGGATCGAACGGATCGCTAACCGGTTACGGCGGAGGCGTGGAACGAAAGCGGTGGCTGCTGGAACATGAGCGAAAGCATGCCGGCAGCAGCACCGGCTAGAACTGGATCCGCGCTGAAAGCTGCAGGATCCGGTTTCCGCCGTTCTGGAGCAGCGTGCCGAAGCCCTCATCTCCGACAGTGTTGTCGTTGATGGTGGCGTAGGTTCGCTTCAGCGGATTGGTCATGACTGCCGATATTTCGAAGTACTGGCCCTCCTTATGGATCGGGAACTGCTTGGCTATTCGGAACGATTCGCTGAAGTTAGTGGGTCCGCGCAGAGTGGGGAAGAACCTGGGCGCGGTACCCACTCGCAAAGGAGTGCCCGCCGACGTCTGCGGGCTGAGCGCGAAAGCATCGGGGTTCAGCCACTGCGTTGGGTTTTGGACATCGACTTTTTGCGAGGCGCTTCCAACCGTAATCGGTACTCCAGTTAACACGTCGGGCCGAAGGGCAAGCGCGAAGCCTGGAGGAATATTGAGACCCGATTCGCTAACCTGAACCGGCATTCCCGACTGGTAGTTGTGAATCGCCGAAAGCTGCCATCCGCCGAGAACCGGATTCAGCCAGCGCCCCAAATCCCAGCGTCTGCCTTTGCCGAACGGCGTGTCATAGACCCAGGTCAGCTTGAAACTTTGGGGCAAATTGAACGAAGTTACGGAGCGTTCGAGCCCGCGATTGTAGTAATCCTGCGCCACGGTGTAGTAGGATGCAGCTCCGTTCTGATCCACATACCCGATGGCTTTCGACCAGGTATAGGCGCCAAGGAAGCCGAGACCTTTCGTAAGGTGGCGTGTGACAGTTACCTGAAATGAGTTGTAATTCGAGTTGGTGTTGTAAGGGAATGTCTCTTCAACCCCGAAGTACTGCGGATACGGCAGCATCGCCTGCGAGACGGTATTGCTGGTATCGAAGTTTGCATACGGAATGTACTGCGGGTGATCGCTGACGGCATCGTTCAGAATGTCTCCCATCGCAAGCATGCGGGCCGGGAGAGCATCCAACTCAGTAAATCCGCCCGAACCTGGCGCGCCGCCCCACAAGCGAGTACCTTTGTTGCCGATGTAAGCGACTTCGAGAACAGTTTGCCCGGGCAGTTGGTACTGAATGGTGAAGTTATAGTTCTGTACATAGCCCGGCCGGTTGGCATCGCGAGCTGTGGTGAAGGCCTGGTTGCCCTCCGCCGAAGAAGGATCTGTATTTGGCAAGGGACTGGTAAGGCTCGGGAACGTCTGGCTCATGTAGATGGCCGGGTCGTGCGGATTCGCCAGCGCCTTCACGTTTACGGTTGCGCTGTACCCATAGGTGAAGTTGTATCCAAAGCTGTTTGCGATGGGAGGCGTATTGGTCATCGCGTACCCGGCGCGAACCACCATTTTGTCCGACAACCTGTACGCCAGCCCGAAACGTGGCCCGAATTCCTTCCAGTACGTATCGTTGAACGGGCCGCCGAAGATCAGCGCGCCAGGCCGGTTGCCGGCATTGGGATCCGGGACGCTGAGAGAAACCTCCGACATGCGGTTCGTCACTTCGTAGAGCGGCGGGATGATCTCCCAGCGCAACCCGATGTTCATTGTGAGCTTGGGCGTGATCTTCCAGTCGTCGGTCACATACATGCCGTGCTCCGGCTGGCGGAAACCGCTGCTGTAGCCGACAATGTTTTGACTGGCGCTATTGGCGCCGCCGAGCAGGAAACTGGCGAAAGCATCGCCGGTTTCGGTGCTGTAGCCAGGCAAGCCCGTTTGGAGCGGGCTGAAGTTGAAAGTTCCCGGACTATTGGACGTGCGGTCGTTATACACGTAGCGGCGGTAGTCGTAACCGAAACGAACGGTATGCTTGCCATGCATCCAGGTCACATCGTCCTGGAAAATGTAGCTTCCGTTCGGGCTGTAGTCTTCGGCGCCGAAGCCGAAACGGTCGATGGTTCCGCCCTGATAATTATTTCCAGAGAAATTGATGACCGGAAAGGCGGCGGAAGGCGCCAGGCCGGTCAATCCGATCTTCGCGCCGTAGCCCCCCGGCACCGTTTGTGTGGGCACCCCGTTCTCGTTGAGAAAACGGTTAACGCCGGCCGCGAACCGGTTGACTATTGACGGCGTTACGGTAGAGGTCACCGACAGGCGCCCCATGTTTCCGGGTGTGATCTGATCTTTTATACACGTAGTTGCGGGTCCGGGAATGGGCAGGTATGGCCCGCGGACGCCGCCACCGCAACTGTTGTTATTGCGGAAACGGTAGCTCTGGTTGTAATAGCCCGAGATCTGATTGCGGGAATTGATCTGGTGATCGATCTTCAACCCGACCGTGTGCAGGCGGAAATACGCACAGCAGGTGCCCAGCTTCGGCTGGTTATTGAACAGCTTGTCGAATTGCGGATTGGTGATGCCGATTCCCTGGACAACGTTCTTCGCCACCGGATCCCAGGCCGACTGCGGAATAATATTCCCCGGGAAAGGATTTCGAACGAAACTCCCATCGGGTGCCACCGATGTGGAGTGCGGATCGTAAATTTGTCCGAAAACGATGGGCCGGCCCAGGCCGTCCGTACCGATGACTGATCCGGATTGGTCATTCCCTGTACAGGCCGGACTTAAAAGGCAAGAGAAATCACCGTTCTTTTGGGCAACGGTCGGCAAGGTAACGAATCCGTTGGACGGAAGCGAGACAGTATTTGTCTTCTCAAAATTAGTAAAGAAAAAAGTTCGGTTCCGGCCGTTATAAACCTTTGGAATGTAAACGGGACCGCCGAGTGAGTAGCCCCAATTGTTCAACCGGTTCTCCGGGTTGGTTCCGCCGAAAGTCTTCTCCTGCACGGGAATCGAATTGAAGTCCTCGTTGCCGAGATAGTAGAAGCCTGATCCGTGCAGATTGTTCGTGCCCGATTTAATTTCGAAGTTCGCAACTGCCGTTTGGCCGCCGTTGTACTGAGCCGAAATGGCTCCGGTTTGCAGTTTGAACTCCCCGACCGCTTCGGCCGAAGGGCTGAACTCGTTATTGTTTCCGCCCGAAAGGTCCGACCGGCCGACAGGAATGCCGTCGATCAGAATCTCGTGAGAATACTGCTGGCCGCCATTAATAGAGCCCGCAAATGTATCGCCCGTCGTGCCGGGCAAGCTGGAGAAGATGAACGACTGCAACTGCCGCTGCCCATCGTCGACGGTTAGCGGCCAGTCCTTATACTCTTCCGTCGTTATGTATTGCCCGATCTCCGCCGAATCCGATTCCAGCAGTTCCGGGGTGGCGCTGACCACCACGGTCTGGCTCATTGTGCCGACCTGAAGCGAGAGGTCGACAGTCATGGTCTGCGCCACACGTAGAATCACATTTTCAGCCGTCGAGGTTTGGAATCCTGGAGCGTTCACGCGGATGGTGTAAGTTCCCGCCGGAAGATACGGCAAGGTGTAGGTGCCGCTCGAGGTGGACGTGGTTTTCGATTCAACACCCGTGGCGTTGTGTGTAGCCACTACCGTAGCTCCGGGCACAACCGCTCCGGCCGGGTCCGTGATGGTCCCGTTCAGCGTCCCTACCGGGCCTTGAGCATAAAGAACGGGCGCAATCGCCGCGGCGAAAAGCGCTGATAATGTGATTAGAAACCGCCTCACGCAACCTCCCCAAGTTGGCCTGATACGGCTGAGACTACAAATTGGCCAAGTTACACCGATTAAAAGCGAAAGCCGGCCCGCTGTCAAGTGAAAAATGAACGGAGACAGATGAAAGATAACGAAAGAGGGCGAAAACCGGGATGATGCGCGCCGGGATTAATTCCGGCCGAGTTTTAATGGCTTGCCAAACTGCTGTTCCAAGAGCTGCACCAGCCACTCCCGGTGCGCAGCCATAAAGGTATCGAACCGCTCGGGATGCGACGGATCGAACTGGGGCCCATTCCAGTCGCGTTCCGGCAGCGGCGCCGCGTCCTCCACCGTGCCCTTGGGATCTTCGGGACGGTCCAGATTCCGGCCGATATACCGGTTACCTTCGAAAGCGATCCGTTTCGCCGGCCCCCAGCCCGGCGCGAGTTCATACGTGCCGTCGGAATTGCGCTTTACCTCATGACCATAGCGCGCCGTGCCGAGCACCCAAAAGGTGTTGTCGCGAAATAAGGCATCCCGCGGCCAGCCCTTCCACGTGGTGACCGCCAGCATTTGCATATCGATGCCGGGGCCGACGTAAATAGCATTGTGATCGATGGTCGTATGTTCCGCGCCGCTCATGTTAAACGCGCGGGTATGGTCATTCCGGCTGATGTTGTACCGAATGATGGTTCCTGTATTGCCAACGTTCTTCCGCTTGTCCCGCTTCACGGGCGTGCAGATCAGCATGAACCCGCCCTCGTTGTCGTGACTGTAGTTGTATTGGAACAGAGTGTTGCGCGAATTGTAGTCGGAATCGAACCCTTCGCCATCCAGCGTGGTTCGCGTGAACGAGGCCTCATTTAGCTGGAATATCGAATCATCGGCGCTCCAGGGCCAAATTCCAGCATTGTAAGTGCCGGAGCGCCGGTTACAGTTCCGGACGATATTGTGCTCAATCAGGGCATGATCCGTGGCCCAGGGGACAATGCCATCCCCGCCAATGTCATCCAGGAAGTTATCGCGAATCACAACGTGCAGGCTGGGGAACCAGTGGTTTCGCATGGCGTGGTAACTCTGGGCAGCGATGCCGGAGCGGTCAACCGTCCGGATCAGATTATGCTCGATCGTGAGGCCATCGAAACGGCTCCGCAACTTGTTGCCGTTGGTTCGGAAGATGATCCCGCCGTTAGCCTTCGCGTTATCGCCATTCACATCGTGGATGTACAGGCCGGAGATAACGATGTGTTGCGCTGTGCCGAAATTATCCAGAAAAACATGCACGCCTCTTCGCGGCGCGGACCGCTCTCCATGATTGGTAACTTCCAGATTCCGCACTTCGATGTTCTGCACATTGTAGAGACGGATCACATCATCCACCTGGCCGCCTCCATCGAATTTCGGCTTGGGCCCATCGCCGTAGCGATCGATAATGAACGGTTCGCCGCCCGATGCGTGCAACATTTTCGGGATCAGTTGGCCTCTCCAGGTTTCCCCGGCTTTGAACAATAGCCGATCGCCGGAACGAAAGACGGCCGCGTTCACGTTTTCGAGAGTCTTCCAGGGAGCACCCGGCGACGTCCCCGGATTTGCGTCCTGACCCGCGCCGAAATCGACGTAATAGTTGGCTCCGCAGGCGGCAAAGGAAAAGGCCCAGAGACTGAAAAGCAACCATCGCATTGGAACGTTCATCGGAGAGTCTGCAGGCGGGATGCTAATCGGGCAAGAGCACAACTTTCCCGAATAACCCGCCGTTCTCAACCATCCGGTGGGCCTTGGCGGCGTCGCGAAGCGGCATTGCGCAAGCGATCTTCGCGTTTAGAATCCCGCGTTCCAGGTGGCGGTTGATTTCGCGAGCATACTCGCTGAGTTCAGCCGGGGTCGCGTCGGTCACGGTGAAACCGTACAGCGTCAGGTTCTTCAGGTAAAACGGACCGGCCGGTAACACCGATTCGTGCGAGCGTCCGGCGATGAGAATGATCCGGCCGCGCTGCGCCGTTACATCGACCGCCTGGACCAGGTCAGGCTTCAGCGTTGTATCCCAATAGATGTCCACGCCGGCGGCGGAGAAATCACGAACGCTCTGGCGCACGTTTTGGATTTTATAGTCAATAACCACATCGGCGCCGAGTTCCCGGCACCAGGCGGCTTTCTCCGGATTGCCGGCAGTCACCGCAACGCGCGCGCCATGCGCTTTTGCGATTTGCAGGATGGCCGTGCCAACATTGCCGTCGCCCCCGTTCACGAATACGGACTCGCCCGCACGCAAATGCGCCTTGAACTGAAGACCCAGCACCGCTGTAAGCCCCGAATGCAGCACCGCCACGGCCGGTACCGGATCGATATTTGCCGGGAGGTGATACAGCAGAGATTCATCCACGGAGCAGTACTCGGCAAATGTCCCCTGTCTTCCGGCATAGCCCTGATTATTGGCCCACACAACGTCACCGGGGCGGAAGTTCACGACATCTTCTCCGGTGCGGACCACGGTCCCTGTCAGGTCGCGGCCAACGATGAACGGAAATGTGATTGCCGTTCGATAGGACCCGCTGCGAATATAGGTGTCGATCGGGTCCACGGTTACGGCCTTGATTTTCACGAGAACATCCTGCCGGCGCACGTTCGGCTCGGGGAGTTCACCGTAAGCGATTGCCTCTGGCGGGCCGAAATCGTTGATGAATGCAGCTTTCATTAGCTGCATTCAGGCGAGGGCGGCGGAGAGAAACGGAAGGCCGCGAACTCCGTGAAACTCGTGAACGCCTTCGAAGATTTCCTGCTGCGCATTCTGTGGCTTGCCGAATACCTGATACACCTGCTTCACGCGATTAAAACTCTCGCGGGTCGCTTCAACCGGGAAAATCGGATCGCGATCGCCGCCTTCGGAAAAGAAGGGACGGGGCGCGATCAGGCCAGCCACGTCGTAATTTTCCGCCCAGTTCAGGATTCCCGGCACATAGTTGTCAATACAGTGCGAGACGCTCATAATGCTGTCGCGGAATGTGTTCAGGTATCCGCTGACGAAAGCGGCTTTGATGCGCGGGTCCAGTGCGGAGGAAAACTGAGTGCAAGTGCCCCCGCCTGAAATACCCATGCAACCGACTCGCTGCGCGTCCAGCTCCGGCCGGGTCTCAATCCAGTCAATGGTCCGCATCACATCCCAAACCCGCCAGCCAATCATGGTTTCGCCGAACAGGAGCGCCGAACCGGCAGCGGGCTGGCAGGCGGTTGCCGAGGGTCCTTTCTCGCGCGTGAGTTCATCCCGGCGGTGTCCGAACGCCATGGGCTCAATCGCTACGGCGGCCATTCCGCGCTCGACAACCTGAATGGCGAAATCGTGTTGGTAGCCGGGCTTTCCGCTGCGATCGTTGCCGTGTTCATCAATACCGACGATGTCATCCACGCCACGGCCGTGCCCAGGTATACAGACGACGGCTGAGAGAGGCCGCTTGCCGGCAGCGGGAGTAAGAAGATATCCCAGCACAACGACACCGGGGCGGCTCTCAAACAGGAACGTTTCCCGGCTGTAACCGGCGAGCTCGCGCTTTTCGCGCGTAACGGCGCGCAAGGGCGTGCGTTCTGGAAAGCCGCCTAGCAAATCGACCAGTTTCGTTCGCAATTCGCCCTGCCAACGTTCGGCATCGGGACGGGTCTTCGCACGGAACGTCAACCGGAGCGGAGCGGATGCGTGACGCTTCCGGGTCCAGGCGACGGGATCGAGCTCACTGGAAAGGTCCATTGACTTGTTATCCGAAACGGAGGGCGATGCGGTCCGCGCAAGCGCGCCGGCTGCAAGCGCGGCGAGGCCCAACTCGCGGCGCGTAAGGCGGGATGCCATGTCCGCGATTATATTGCGGCAAATTTAGCCAAGCCTTAAGCTGTAACATTGCTGGATGGGAGTGGGTCATTTTCTATATGGGCAAAATTACGAGACGGCATTTCTTCTATGGCAGCCTGCTGGCCAGTGCGGTTCCGATGGGAGGCTTCGGCAGTACTCCTTCGCTGAAGGCGCTCGGATACAAATCACCCAATGAGAAATTAAACATCGCGTCGATCGGCGCGGGCGGGAAAGCAGCCAGCGATATTCGCGGATGCGCGCAGACGGAAAACATTATCGCGCTTTGCGATGTGGATGAGGTTCGGGCCGAGAAGACATACAAAGAATACGCGAAGCTTCCCAAGTATAAAGACTTTCGCGTGATGCTGGATCGTCAGGAGAAAGACATCGACGCGGTAATCGTAACGATTCCCGATTTCATGCATGCGACCGCGGCTATTCACGCCATGGAGCGCGGTAAGCACGTATACGTGCAGAAGCCGCTGGCGCACACGGTTTGGGAATGCCGCGCGCTGGCGAAAGCCGCAGAAAAGTACAAAGTGGCTACCCAGATGGGCAACCAGGGCTATTCAAATGAAGGGACCCGTCAATGCGCCGAGATGATCTGGTCCGGCGAGATTGGAAACGTCACGGAAGTGCATGCGTGGACGAACCGCCCGGTGTGGCCGCAAGGACTTCCGGACCTGCCGCCCGAGGCAGCCATTCCCCCGACGCTCGATTGGGACCTGTGGTTAGGCATCCAGAAATACCGCCCCTACAGCCCCAAATACTGCCCCTTTGCATGGCGCGGATTTTTCGATTTCGGTTGCGGCGCGCTCGGCGACATGGCCTGCCACATTCTTGGCGCTCCGAACATGGCATTAAGACTGGGCGCGCCCACCAGTGTGGAATGTATCAGCCAGAAGGGCACAAGCCCGTACTACTACCCTTCGGAAGCCGTGATCCGCTTTGATTTTCCGGCGCGCGGCGATATGCCTCCCGTGAAGATTTTCTGGCATGACGCCATGATGGAGCAGCCCCAGATTCAAGGTGTTCCTCCGGGAGAGATTCTGGGAGACCTGCCGCGCAGCCGCGCCGGGCATCCAAGGGAAGGCCTGACACCGCCCGAACATCAGATCATCGGCGGCGTATTCACGGACGCATTTTTCAATCCTGCCCCCGAACCGGCTCCGCCGCCTCCGCGTCCCGAACCTACGACGCCCGCTGAACAGAAGGAGGCGGAGATTGGCCGCCGCATCGCGCATGGCAGCAACGGCAGTTTGTTCATCGGCGATAAAGGGATGATCACAACCGGCACGTATGGCGAATGGACCCGCCTGGTTCCGGTCGAGAAGATGCGAGATTACCACTTTCCGCCGGAGTTCCTGACGCGCTCTCCCGGGCACTATCGCGACTGGATCCGCGCCTGCAAAGGCGGCGAACCTGCATGCTCCAATTTCAGCGTTTCGGCGCCGTTCACCGAATGGATCACGCTGGGAGCGCTCTCCTTACGGTTTCCAGGAAAGCTGGAGTGGGACAGCGAGAAGATGCGCGTAACGAACAATTCAGATGTCGACAAGTTGATGAAGCCGACGTTTCGCAGCGGCTGGCATTTGAGTTAAGCGGGGTCGAACGCCTCGGGCGGAGATCTCTCGATGAACATCGTGATTTCGATGCTTCGCGGCGTCAACGTCGGGAGCCACAACAGGATCAAGATGGACGCGCTCCGCGCGCTGTATGAATCCCTTGATCTGCAAGAGCCGCAAACCTATGTGCAGAGCGGAAATGTCATTTTCAAAACGCGCGAGCGTGACCTTGCGCGGCTGGCTGGCCGCATTGAGACTGGCCTTCAGAGCACTTTCGGCTTTCACGCCGATGTCATTCTTCGCACCTCTTCGGACCTGCGGGATGTGATCGCAAGAAACCCATGCAGGACACGCCAAGGCATCGACCCAAGCAAACTGCTAGTGATGTTTCTTGCAGTCGATCCCGGTCCGGAAGCCCGCGCCAGCGTTCTTAAAATCAAAACCGATCCCGAGGAGTTATGGATCGAAGGCCGCGAGGTGTATATTTATTACCCCAACGGCATGGCCCGTCCGAAACTGTCCTGGCCGCGCATTGAGAAGGTATTAAAAACGTGCGGAACCGGTAGAAATTGGAACAGCGTTACTAAATTGCTCGAACTTGCGGACAGCATGGGGACGCGCACATGACGAAACTCTATTGGCGACTCAGCGGCTCGCTCTTATGGTTTCCGCGCTGCTCCCGTTGAACCGCGCAGCACAAATTCCGGGTCCAGAACCAGCCGCCGGCGGCACGCTTCCGGCATAGGTACAGGCTCAATCAGGTCCTGAAACATCAGTTGCCCGATGCGTTCGCGGGGAATGTGCAAGGTGGTGAGCGGCGGATAACAGACTTCCGCCAGCCGGATGTTATCGAAACCCGTCACCGACACGTCTTGCGGAACACGCAAGCCCGCCTCGCGCAGTTCATGGAGCGCGCCCATGGCCATGAAATCGTTCACGCAGATCATGGCCGTCGGATTGAACCCCGAAGCCAGAACCTCGCGCGCGGCCTGCCTGCCGCCGT
This sequence comes from Bryobacteraceae bacterium, assembly GCA_025980435.1. GTDB lineage: Bacteria > Acidobacteriota > Terriglobia > Bryobacterales > Bryobacteraceae > Bog-105. Next base: position 2,393 of record JAICXK010000066.1, on the reverse strand, counting down.
CCAGCCCGTCCGCGCTCGCCGCAATTCGCCATTCGATCGAAGCCGAGTAATTCTGCACGGTGTCGCGGAACGCGCGCTCCCGGACACTCAAAGGGCCGAGAGTGCGGTGATGGCTGATGAAAGCCATCCGGCGGTGGCCCAGTTCGAGCAGGTAGTTGACCACCCGCTCTATGCCCTTCGCATAATTCACCACGATATTCGAAAAATTGTGCTTCGGCGCTCCGACATCGTAAAACACCACAGGAATAGCCAGTTCGGAGAGTTCCTGGATCAAGCCCGGCTCCATCTCAGAAATCACCAGCGCAAGACCCGCCACGCGGCGGCCGATCATCAGGCGAATGTTGCTCGCCAGGTTCTCCGGGTTGTAATCTGTGTTCGCCAGAACCAGGTCATAACCTCTCGACCGGGCCGCTTGCTCGGCGCCCTTGTACACATCCACAAAGAACGGATTCTCCATGTTGGAGACGATCATTCCGACGGTCCGGCTCTTGCCCCCGGCCAGGTTGCGAGCGTGCAGATTCGGATGATAGCGGAGCTCTTCGGCGGCTCGCAGTACGCGCGCCCGAGTGGACTTCTTCACCGGACCAACATCATTCAGAACTCTGGAGACAGTAGCGGTGGAAACCTTCGCTCGCTTAGCGACTTCTGCAAGGTTCATGGCGGGATTGTGCTTTTCCGATACTATTCTCTCTCATGCGGAAAGCTTGCAAGGTCCAGGAGTACCCCAACCTACGCTGTTGACTTTGCACGAGACATTGATAATCTATGTATAGATAATCAATGAAAAGCCGGAACGAACAAAAAGATCTGCTGCCCGGAACATTGGAAATGCTGATATTGCAAACCCTGCGGCGCGGCGCGTTGCATGGCTATGCAATCGCCCAGCACATCCAGCAAACTTCTGAAGACGTGCTGCAGGTGGAAGAAGGCTCGCTTTATCCGGCATTGCAGCGCCTCTTGCGCGAGGGTTGGGTGGTGGCGGATTGGGGAATTTCGGCGCGCAATCGTAAGGTGCGCACGTATAAGCTCACTCCGGCAGGACGGAAACAGCTCGAACGTGAAATTGCCGGGTTTGAGCGTTTGTTGACCGGCATCGGACGCGTCATGAGGCCGCTGGAATCATGAACCCCGTATCCAGGTGGCTTGAAAAGCGGCGGATCGATCGTGAGCTGGCCGATGAAATGGCGGAACATCTTGCCGAAAAGATCGAGCAGCTTCGGGATCAAGGGCACGGCGAGGAGCAAGCACGCGCACTGGCCCTCCGCCAGTTCGGCAACACGACCTTGCAGCAGGAGGACAGCCGCGCTGCGTGGGGGTGGAATGCGGCCGAGCAATTCTGGCAGGATCTACGCTTTGGCTGGCGCGTTCTGATAAAGACGCCTGGGTTTACGGCAACCGCTGTAATCGTTCTCGGGCTCGGCATCGGAATGAACACGGCGATGTTCAGCGCCGTGAAGGCGGTTTTGCTGAGCGCCCTGCCGTATCCGGAACCGGAGCGGATGGTGGAACTCGGCCAAACAGCGAAAGACGGTCACATAATGAGCGTCTCTGGCCCTGACTTCCGCGACTGGCGCACACAGAGCCAATCCGTGAAATACATGGCGACGTATGACTCTGGTACCGGGACACTGTCTGGCGATTTTCCCGCGCGACGTATTCGCATGGGGATAGTAGGCGCCGGATTCTTCGACGTAGCGGCAACGCAAGCAGGTATCGGCCGGACATTTAGCGCCGGCGAGCAGAAGCCGGGTGGCGCGCCTACTCTTGTTTTCGGATACGAATTGGCGGGGGCTGTGTTCGGCACTCCTGCCAATGCCATTCAAAAAACCGTACGCCTCAACGGCATGGAGTTTACGGTAATCGGCGTGATGCCTCCGAAATTCAACTTTCCCAATCTTGCGCAGCTCTGGTTGCCCAACGATCTGTTTCCGGACGACTCGGCAAGATCGGCGCACAACTATCATGTTGCCGGTCGGCTGAAGCCGGGTGTAACTGTCAGCCAGGCGCAGGCAGATATGAATGTAGTCGCCGCGCGGTTGGCGAAAGCGTATGCCGACGACAGAGATGAAGGCATCCGCGTAACGTCTCTTTTCGACTACCTGACAAGCGGCGTGCGGCCGGCACTCCTGACACTTTTTGGCGCCGTAATGCTGGTGCTGCTGATCGCATGCGTGAATATCTCGAGTCTTCAACTAGAGCGTGCGGCGGCTCGCCGCAAAGAGATGAGCATGCGTTGTGCGCTGGGGGCGGCACGCGGACGCTTGATTCGCCAACTGCTCACCGAAAGCGTGTTAGTTGCCGGTGCGGGCGGGTTGCTAGGTCTGGTGCTGGCGGGAGTGGCGGTGAGAATCCTTCGAATCGCGGCGCCGGCGAATATCCCGCGCATCCAGAAT
>JAICXK010000089.1 GCA_025980435.1 Bryobacteraceae bacterium | reverse complement strand
GCGCCAGTTGGCCTCGCTCTCGATGTTGGAGCCGGCGACGCCGGCAAACGCGTGCGAGTCGCGGAGGAATCGGAGCTCTTTGACGTCCGAGTGGCTGTTTCCGCCGAGCAGCACATATTGCAGGGTGGCCGCGTCGCGGCATGAAGGAGTGCTGAACAGAAACTCCATGGTCAAGCTGAAGATGGTCGTGTTCGCGCCAATGCCCAACGCCAGAGAAAGCACCGCGGCCAAGGCGAAACCGGGATTGCGCCGCAGCGCCCGCATGGCGTAGCTCAGGTCTGCCGCCAGGTCCGAGAGCCACCCGAACTGCCAGGCCGCGCGGCTGTCTTCATGCACGCGCAGCTTGGGGCCGAACTCGCGCTGTGCCTGCCATCGTGCATCGCGTGTCGGCATGCCTGCACCGGTCAATTCTTCTATCCGGCTCTCCAGGTGAAAGCGGATTTCATCATCCAGGCTTTCATCGAATCCATCGCGATCGCGAACGAATCCGGCTCTGCGTCGTAGCTCCTCGAACCAGGCCATCACGCCTCCTTATGCCGTTTGAATCACCAGCGAGATCGCCCGCACGGTGTCTTCGAACTGCCGCACTTGCTGCTTCAATTGCGCCGCGCCCAGCGGAGTCAATTTGTAAAAGCGCGCCCTTCGATTGTTTTCCGAGATGCCCCACTCGGCCGTTAACCAGCCTTTGACAAGCATCCGGTTCAGCGCCGGATAAAGCGACCCCTCTTCGACGATCAACGAATCGTCCGAGGTCTCTTTGATGCGTTTCGCGATGGCATAACCGTGCATCGCGCCACCCTTTAGCGTACGCAGGATCAGCAGGTAGAGAGTTCCGGGAAGAAGTTCCGGTATTTCAGCAGGCATTCCCTTGTCCGGACTAAGCATAGCATGGAAAGGGGGAACGCTCTGATCTCGGTGTTTGCTAATGGTATTTGCAAATGGTAAAATCCATTTGTGCCTACCATTTTGAATGTAGACAAAGCAGGCCGCCTGGTTCTCCCAAAGCCCGTTCGGGATCAGCTTCACCTCGCCGCCGGAGATGCCCTCGAGCTCGAAATCGAGGGTGATCGCGTCCTTCTCTCGCCCGTGCGCGCCCCAGCGGGGCTGCACAAAGAAATGGGTATCTGGGTGTATCGCTCCGGAAAACCGGCCGATCAGTCTGTCGTGGATCTCATCGAAGCGGGCCGCGACGAGCGTTTTCGCGAAACCGTGGGCCGCGGGTCGAAACAACCGTGAAGGCATTCCTCGATACTTCGGTCATGGTCGCCGCGTTCTGGGCCGATCACGCCGACCACGAAGGGAGTCTGAAGATTCTTGCGGCGGCCAATCCCACCAACACGTCATGCAGTGTGCACTCGCTTGCTGAACTATATGCCACGCTGACAAAGCTCCCCGTACGGCCTGCCATCCCGCCCGAACAGGCGATTCTGTTCATCGAAGATCTTCCGAAACACCTGACACTCATCCGACTGGACGAAACAGACTACTTGTCTGCTGTCCGGCAACTTGCGGAACGGAAGCAGACCGGCGGGTTGATCTACGATGCGCTGCTACTCTCCAGCGCCCGGAAATCGAAGGCCAAGGCAATCTATACGTACAATCTGAAGCATTTTCGCGAGCTCGCTCCGGATCTTGCTCCCATCATCCGGATTCCGTGAAAGGAAGCATCCTTCCCGTTACGATAATGCACATGAGAACCGCGCTTCTGACCATGATTATCCTTTGCCTCGCATCCGGGCATCTGAGCGCCGGCGACGCGGTGAGCCGTATATCGGGAGAAATCTCCGCGCAACTGCAGGCCTGGAATCGCGGGGACATTCCGGCATTCGTCGAGACCTACGCCGACGACTGCACGTTTGTAGGCAAGAGTATTTTGCACGGCAGGGCGCAGTTGCTCGCGCGCTACCGGAAATCGTATGCGTCACCGGCAGCGATCGGCAAGCTCTCGTTCAAAAATCTTTCGGTACGGCCGCTCGACGAACATGTCGCCATTACCACCGGCGAATGGCACATCGAACGCCCTGCCGCCGCTGGGGGCCCGGTGGGCGGAATCTTCAGCCTGGTCTGGCAGCTTCAGAACGGCCATTGGCGGATTGTGCTGGATCACACCACCTGAACGGGGAACGGTGAACGGGGAACGGTGAACGGGGTGAACGGGGACAGTCCACCTGTTCCCCAATTTCCCGAGAGCCGCCCACATTACCGGACACTTCTTTCCGGATGGCCCGTTTGGCGAGAGTCGTGGCGGTCGGTGTCGCGCATCACATCACGCAGCGCGGTCTTGACCGGCAGGCTGTCTTCGCCTCGGACAAGTGCCGCAGGGTATATCTGGCGTTACTCAAGGAGCACGCTGCGCGAAGCCGCGTTCGCATCTTGGGTTACTGCTTAATGACCAATCACGTTCACATCCTGGCGGTGCCCGAACACGCCGGGGCGCTTGCGGCAACGTTCCGCTACACGCATGGCAGATTTGCCCAATACGCCAACGCTCGGAAATGTCGCAGTGGGCACTTCTGGCAGAATCGCTTCTATTCGTGTCCAGTCGAGGAATCCGCCATCGGCAACGTTCTCGCATACATTGAACTCAATCCGGTACGCGCCGGCCTTGTTCCAGCCGCGGACGCTTTCGAATGGTCCAGTGCGGGCGTTCATCTCGGAAAACGCCGGGACAGTAGCGGCGTTCTCGACATCGAATGGTGGCGATCGCAGTGGACGGAGACGGAATGGTCGGTGATCCTCGCGAGCGAACAATCTCGCCTGGAGTCGATACGGCAAGCGACGTATACGGGAAGGCCCTTTGGCTCGGCGGCTTTTATTGGTGCCCTGGAGAGACGCCTGGGCCGAAAACTGGAACGGCAGAAAGTTGGGCGGCGGAAGCGTTCACCGGCTTCTGTATTCGATGGACCGCTGGGCTTTCAGGTTGGAGAGAACTGGTGAACGAGTGGACTGTCCCCCGTCCCCCCCGTCCCGTCCCCGTCCCGTCCCCGTCCCGTCCCGTCCCCGTCCCCCGTCCCCCGTCCCCGAACTTCGCTGTTGCAAACCGCCCCGAACCGATGTCCATAGCTTAGGGCGAACGGGTGCTGTCCTGCCCTTATTGAAGGCACGTGTACACCACTCTATTAGTGCTAGGCGCCATCGCTTTAGGTATTCAGAGCCTGCTTTTGTTTTTGGCATTCTTCGGCCCTGACCTACCGTACCGAGTAAGCGAGCGGCCAAGCGCTGAGCTCGATTCGGACTACCTGCTTTCCCTGTTGGCAGCCCTTACGGATGCGCAGATCCACAGAGAAAACACGGTGGAAGTACTCACAGACGGGTCGTGTTTTTATGAAGCGGAGCTCCACGCGATTCGATCCGCGCAACGGACCATCAACCTGGAGGCCTATATCTTTCATCGCGGCCAGATCGCCGGGCGATTTCTGGAAGCGCTCACCGAACGTGCGCGGGCGGGAGTAAAAGTCAAACTGGTCGTCGATTACATTGGCAGCTTCAGTACCTTTCGAAGCTACTTCCGCGACCTGACGGACGCGGGCGGCAGGGTAGCGTGGTATCACCCGCCGCGGCTTGACCTGTTACCGCTGATCAATAACCGGACCCACCGTGAAATGCTGATAATTGACGGCACGAGCGGTTTCATCGGAGGAGCTGGAATCGCCGATCAGTGGTACACAGGATTTAAAAAGAAGCCCCGCTGGAGAGATACTGTGGTACGGGCGGAAGGGCCCGTGATTGCCAGCCTGCAATCGGCCTTTGCCCAGAACTGGCTGCGGGTTGCCGGCGAAATTCTCACCGGTGAGGAGTACTTCGCGTTTCCCGGCGGCCGCGGCAAATCTGTCGGGCTCATTATCACCAGCACTCCTTCGGCAGGCTCGACGCGAGCCCGCACTTTATTCCAGTTGCTGATTGCCTCGGCGCGGGAGCGAATTTACATCAGCACACCGTATTTTCTCCCCGATCTGAGCGCGCGGCAGGCGATTGTCGACGCAGTGCGTAACCGCGGAGTGGAAGTAAAGATTCTCACCCCGGGAGTTCGCTCGGACCACGCGTTCACGCGAAATTCGAGCCGGACGCTGTACGGGCCTCTCTTGAAACGCGGGGTTCAGATTTACGAGTATCAGCCTGCCATGATCCATGTGAAAGCGATGATGATTGACGACCTGTGGGCAGTGGTGGGGTCCACAAATTTCGATCATCGTTCTTTTGAATTGAACGATGAGGTGAATCTTGCGGTCTTCGATCCAGGCGTTGCATTGCGGCTGGTCCAGGATTTCGAGAAAGATTTGCAGGAGAGCAGGGAGATCACTTATCAGGAGTGGGTTCGAACCAGCCGGTTCAGAATCTATGACCGCTTTGAATCGCTGCTCAGTAAACAGGAATGACCCGGTTCCGCATCGCAACCTATAACGTTCACAAATGCCGCGGGCTGGATCTGAAGGTGAGCCCGTACCGTGTGCTAAATGTTCTCCAGGATATCGGTGCGGACGTGGTCGCTTTGCAGGAAACGTTTGAGGACCAGGCTAAGTTCATTGCGGCTCACCTGGGTATGGAGCTGACATTCGGCTGCGCGCGGCAGCTCCAAACCCGGCAGTATGGGAACGCCGTACTCACGCGCGGATCCATACTGGGGTCGCGTTGCCTCGACCTGAGCGTCAAAAAGCGGGAACCTCGCGGCTGCGTCCGCGTCGATGTGCAGATTGCGGAGGACCTGATGCTGCATATCTTCGCCGTACACCTGGGCACTTCCTATTTTGAACGGCGGCATCAGGCAGGGAAGCTGATTTCGCCTGATGTGCTCGATGCGGCGGACGCCAAAGGGCTACGGATCCTGGTGGGCGACTTTAACGAATGGACCCGGGGAGCCGTTACCCGCGCGCTCTCGGAACATCTGCGGAGCGCCGACCTGGCCACGCATCTTGGCCGTCGCCGGAGCTATCCCGGACTAGCGCCTTTTCTGCACCTGGACCATATGTACTATGACTCTCCGCTTCATTTACGCTGCTTGCGGCTGCACCGGACGGCGGTTTCTCTGGTGGCAAGCGACCATTTGCCTTTGGTGGGGGATTTTGAGGTAACTCATTGATGCTTCGGAGGAAAGCGGCAGGAGAGAGCGTGGGTCCGCGCCATCTTGATCGGTTTGGAGTTTGGGTCAAAGCCTTGTAACCTAACAAGTTGCCGGAGCGCCTAGAGTTTTAGAGGGCGGACAGGGTTGCCGGCATCTTAAGCCGGTATGCTTGTCGAGCAGGAAGTCATTGAAAAAGCGCGAGCGGGTGATTCGTCAGCGTTTAATCAAATGGTTCTTGCGTACCGAAAGCGGGTTCTTGGCACGATCTCGCGGCTCATCGGAAGGCCCGAAGACGTTGAGGATGTGGCGCAGGAAGTTTTTGTCCGGTTATATTATTCGCTGGATCAACTGCGGACCCCGGAGGTTTTTGAACCTTGGCTCTATCGGTTGACGGTAAACGCTTCTTACGATTATTTGCGGCGGGTCCGGCGGCGTGGCGAGTCGCGAATGGCGGATCTCAGCGAGCAGCAGGTCATGATGGCGGACTCGGTGGCCGGCGGCAGGAAGCAGGCGGAGGAGAAGCAGAAGACGAAAGTTCGGGAACTGGTGGACGCATTGTTCCAGCATGTTTCCGAAGAGGACCGGCTGCTGTTGACGTTGAAAGAAGTGGAAGGCTTGTCGCTAAAAGAATTAGAGCAGATTTATGGCGTGAAGGAAAACGCGCTGAAGGTAAGGCTGTTCCGGGCCCGACAGCGGGTGCTGAAGGCTTACAACACAGCCGTGGCAGATGGTAAATTGTAAGGCGGTTGCACGAATCCGGCGGTTAGCTGTCTGACACGCCGGAATTTGGGGAGAACTAGTATGAGCGGTGAAGATTCCCGGCTGGACGAGTTGTTCCAGCGATATCGGGCATCATGCCCGGAGGTCGAGCCGAGCGCAAACTTCATGCCCGTTGTGTGGCAGAGGATCGAAGCGCGACGGGGTTTCTGGCCTGTTTTCGCGCGGCTGGCCCGTACCGGAATGGCGGCAGCGGCGCTGTTGTGTCTCGTACTCCTCGCCCTGAATTTTGTAACTGTGAACCAGCGCACGGCTTTCCAAAGCTATACGGACGCTCTGATGGCGGATCATAGCGCGGAGCAGACATATTACACCGAGGCGATCCGGAGCACGCCCTCCGGGAATGATGTTCCGGCTGCATTGCAGCATTAGGTCAAGGGAAACTCCTCACCAGATACGGTTATGAAGCGCAACCAGTGGGCCGCTGCACTCTTCGCGATTCTGCTCTTCTGCGCCGGCGCCGCGGTTGGGGCGTTGGGCCATCGATACTATACGGCAACCGTGGTCCGAGGCGCGGAAGATTTCCGGCATCGTTATATCTCCGAGATGCAGTCAAAGCTGAACCTCACATCTCCGCAGGTATCCCAGCTCGAGACCATTCTGGACGAAACCAAGGCGCAGTATAGAGCGGTTCGCGATTCGTATCGCCCGGCTATGGTCAAGATCAAGCAGGAGCAGATCAGCCGCGTGAAGGCGATGCTGAACCCGCAGCAAGTGCCGATTTACGAGCAGATGGTGGCCGACCACGAGCGCCGCGCCCAGGAGCAGGAAGCGCGCGACCGGCAGGAAGAGCACCGGCATGAAAGGGCGCACCGGCACGGTCATCCGTAGAGCGAGCCGCAATTGATTCGGCGGTTCGATAGAATCAGAGCCGCTTGCTGCGCCGTAGTTTTCTTTTCTTCATCGCTGTATCCGCAATTGCACAGAGCCGTTTAGAACCGGGTGTTCAGCCGTTCGTGGCGTTCCGCGACCCGGTTGTCGCGCTTACCCACATCCGCGTAATCGACGGGACCGGCGCGCCTGAAAGGGCCGATCAAACGCTGCTGCTCGACCATAGCAAGATTGCAGGATTTGGAGCGGCGGGCTCCGTTCCAATTCCGGAAGGAGTCCGCCAAATCGATCTGACCGGCTACACAATTTTTCCCGGCCTGGTCGGGATGCATGAGCATCTTTTCTACCCATCCGGCGGCGGAATCCCGATGTATAACGAGCAGGCTTTCAGCGCGCCACGCTTATACCTGGCCTCGGGAGTGACCAATATGCGGACAACCGGGTCGCTAGAGCCCTACACCGATCTCAACGTGAAAAAGCTGATCGACCGCGGGTCCATGCCAGGGCCGAAGATAGACGTGACCGGACCGTATATCGAGGGGCCGGGTGGATTTTCCATTCAGATGCCGGTAGTCGAGTCACCCCAGCAGGCTCGGCGGTTGGTGGAGTACTGGGCCGAGGAAGGCGTCACTTCGTTCAAAGCCTACATGGACATTTCCCACGATGCCCTCGCCGAAGCGATTCGCGCGGCACATGAGCGGAAGCTGAAGATTACCGGCCATCTTTGCTCGGTCGGCTTTAGCGAAGCGGCGGAACTGGGCATCGACGATCTGGAGCACGGGTTGTTGGTGGATACGGAGTTTGATCCCGGCAAGAAGCGCGACGTGTGCCCCAGCCAGCAGGAAACGCTGAAGACGGTGGAGAATCTGGATTTGAAGAGCGCCGCTGTGCAGCGCATGATTCATGCGCTGGTGGCGCATCATGTAGCGGTGACTTCGACACTCGCGGTATTCGAGGCATTTATACCCGGGCGGCCGCCGCTGGAACAGCGCACGCTGGATGCGATGTCGCCGCAAGCAGCCGAAAGCTACCTGGCGACTAAGGAGAGGTCGGCTGGGAATCCGAATCTTCGGGCCGCTAGCTGGCTCCAGAAAGAGATGGCCTTCGAACGGGAGTTTGCGGCGGCAGGCGGCCTTCTGCTGGCGGGTTGCGACCCCACCGGCAACGGCGGTGCATTGCCTGGCTATGGCGATCAGCGAAATCTGGAACTGCTGGTCGAGGCTGGATTCAAGCCGGAGGAGGCGATACGGATCTACACATACGATGGTGCGCTTTACGAAGGCGAGGCTGACCGTGTCGGCACGATTGCCGCGGGCAAAACGGCCGATCTGGTGGTGGTCAAGGGCGATCCAGCGGCTCGGATTGCCGATGTCGAGAACGTGAAGTACGTGTTCAAAGATGGCCTTGCGTATGATCCCGCAAAACTTGTGGAATCGGTGAATGGCGCAATCGGCATTCATTAGGATCGTCAATATGGCCAAGTTACGCCCCGGAATTCTTCTTCTTTTCGTTGCCGCGCAGGTCGCGGTTGCTCCGGCTTCGGGCCAGGACACGCGGATCGATCAGATTCTGAATCAACTCGAGCAGGTGCACGCCTTCTCCGAAGTATCTATTTCACCGGATGGCAAATATGTAACGTGGACCCAACCGGCTGCAAGTGACCCCGAGGACACCGAGATGTTTCTGCTCAAGTGGGGCGATCCCGGCGAAAAGCCCGAGCGGATCACGGCCGGAACCGGGACGGAAACACTTCGGGAGCATGGGGCGGTCTGGTCGCCCGACAGCAGCCGGATTGCATTCTTTTCGAATGAAAATTCCTCTCAGGACCAGGTGTTCGTCGCTCCCGTTTCGGGCGGAAACGCTCGTGCGCTGACAAATGTGGAGGGCCATGTTAGGGATATCCGCTGGTCGCCCGATGGAACAAAGCTCGCCTTCCTGTTTGCGCAAGGGGGCGGCGGCGGAGGGCCGCTGGAAGCGGAACCCGCGGCGGTGGGCGTGATCGGCGGCAGCATTCATAACCAGCGGTTGACGATTGTTGACGCGCGAGGCGGGGAAATTCGGCAGATCACGCCGGCTGACCTGAATATTTACGAATACGATTGGTCTCCGGACGGAAAACAGTTCGCGGCCATTGCGGCGCCGGGGCCGGCGGATAACAACTGGTGGATCGCCAAATTGTACAGCGTGGACGGCGCAACGGGACAGATGAAGGTGCTGTATCAGCCTCCATCCGTCCAGCAGATCGCCGTGCCGCGCTGGTCGCCGGATGGCCAGCACATCGCGTTCATCGGCGGATTGATGAGCGATGAAGGCTTTGTCGGAGGCGACATTTTCGCTCTATCCAGTGCAGGCGGCGCGGTCAGGAACCTCACCCCCGGAATCCGTGCTTCTCCGAGCGGTTTCACCTGGCGGGATAACGGAAAGCTGATCTTCACGGCGACCGTCGAAGGCGGCGGAGCAATTTCTACCCTGGATATTTCGACGGGCCACACCGAGACGTTATGGAAAGGGAGCCAGGCGATGCACCAGGACGGCAATTTCCCTAACTTTTCATTGGCGAGCGACGGGCGCACCAGCGCGGTGATCCGAAGCACGTGGCAGCAACCGCCTGAGATCTTCGCGGGGCCGATCGGGGGATGGCGTCAGCTCACCCGGGCGAACGCGGATCAGCAGCCGCATTGGGGCAAGGCGGAGAGCGTAACCTGGAACAGCGGCCGATTTAAAGTACAGGGCTGGCTGCTCTACCCCGAAAATTACGATTCGCAGAAGCGCTATCCAATGGTGGTTCAAATCCATGGCGGCCCGGCCAATCTCAGATCCGCGGGCTGGCCCAACGCTCACTTCGATATGTCCGTGATGGCCGCGCTCCATTATTTCGTCTTCTTTCCAAATCCGCGAGGGAGCTATGGCGAAGGGGAAGCCTTTACCAAAGCCAATGTGAAAGATTTCGGCGGCGGCGATCTGCGGGATGTTCTCGCCGGCGTAGCTGCGGTTTTGAAAAAAGTGCCGATCGATGGGAACCGTCTGGGCATTACGGGATGGAGTTACGGCGGATACATGACAATGTGGACAGTGACGCAAACCAACCGTTTCCGCGCCGCGGTAGCGGGCGCGGGCATTGCTGATTGGCTCAGCTACTACGGCCAGAATTCGATTGACCAGTGGATGATTCCGTACTTCGGCGCATCGGTATATGACAATCCTGCCGTTTACGCCAAGAGCTCACCGATCAACTACATCAAGCAGGTAAAGACTCCGACTCTGGTGGTGGTAGGGGAACGCGACGGCGAATGTCCCGCCCCGCAGTCGTTCGAGTTTTGGCACGCGCTGAAGACCCTTGGGGTTCCGACCGAACTGGTGGTGTACGCTGGCGAGGGGCACTCGTTCCACAAACCCGCCGATCGTAGCGATGTCATGAGACGGACACTCGCGTGGTTTGACCGGTACCTGGGAAGGCCCTGAGGCGCTATTCTCCGATTAACTGCAACACGACCTTGCGCTGATGCGGACGGGCGCGGTGCTCGAAGCAGTAGATTCCCTGCCATGTTCCCAGGGCCATGCGGCCGGCGATCACCGGAATCGTAAGGCTGGTGTGCGTCAGCACGGAACGGATGTGCGAGGTCATGTCATCCGGACCTTCGGTTGTATGGCGGAATTCTTTGCCGCTTTCCGGGACCAGCCGCTCAAAGAAGTCGCGGAGATCGAGAATAACGTCCGGGTCGGCATTCTCCTGAATGACGAGCGAGCAGGATGTGTGTTGAATGAAGGCGGCCAGCAGACCACTGGCGATGCCCTGTTTCGCGAGCCAATCTTCCACCTGACGCGTGAACGGATAGAGGCCTTTGCCGCGAGTCGGAATGGTCAGCGTTGTGTTGCGAATCACAAACCAGTGTGACGTACTACCCCGGATTGCAGGACATCGCGGCACGGTATATACTCCGCCTCAGGAGGCAACATGCCGTCTTCCATGGGCTTCACACGCCGCAATTTCGGACGCATCGCAACCGTCATGGCGGCGGGCGCGGCGCTGCCGATTTACGACGAGCGCGCGCTGGCTCAGCTTTCAAAAATTCGCAATATGCCGCCCGACGCGGTGAAGATCAACGCCAATGAGAATCCGCTTGGCCCTTGCCCGGAAGCCGCCGATGCCGTTCACAACGTCATCAAAAATGGCGGAAGGTACATGTTCGAACTCACCGATGAACTCACTCAGACGATGGCCGGAATGGAAGGCCTCCCGGAAGAGTGCGTCAACATCTACGCGGGCTCTAGCGCGCCGCTTCACCAAACCGTGCTTGCTTTCTGCTCCAAAGACAGGTCCTTCGTGACTGCCGATCCTGGCTACGAAGCCGGCGGCCGGGCAGCGGGCTTTATTGGCGCAAGCGTAGTAAACGTTCCGCTGAGAAAAGGAACCTGGGACCACGATGTGAAGGCGATGCTGGAGGCTGCTCCCAACGCCGGCCTCTTCTACATCTGCAATCCGAACAACCCGACCGGAACGCTCACGGGGCGCTCCGATATCGAATACCTGATTGCCAACAAGCCGGCGGGATCGGTCGTGATGATCGACGAAGCTTACATTCACTTTTCAAAGAACGCCGTTCGCTGCAACGATCTCGTGGCGGCCGGGAAGGACGTGGTTGTTCTGCGCACGTTCTCAAAGCTCTACGGGATGGCGGGACTGCGGGCCGGTGCTGCGCTGGCGCGCCCGGATCTGCTCGACAAGATCAGGATCTTCACTGCAGGCGCCATGCCCGTGACGGCCATGACCGCCGCGACCGCGAGCTTAAAGGTAAAGAACCTGGTGGCGGAGCGTGGCAAATTTCTGGCCGATATTCGGGAAGACGTGTTCAGATGGCTGACAGGGCGGAACGTGGAGTTTATCCCATCGGAATCGAACTGCTTCATGGTGAACGTACAGCGGCCGGGAACCGCATTCTTTGCCGATATGGCGAAGGAGAAGGTCTACATCGGGCGCTCCTGGCCGGCATGGCCGAACTGGGTGCGCGTGACGGTCGGGACGAAAGAGGAAATGGCGAGGTTCAAAGACGCGTTCGCCAAGTGCTATAACGCGTGAGCCTGCTTATTCGACCGTAACGCTCTTGGCCAGATTGCGGGGCTGGTCTACATCGCATCCGCGGCGCACCGCGATGTGGTAGGCCAGCAACTGCAACGGAATCATTTCCAGCAAGGGAAGCAGCAGTTCACGCGTGACCGGGATCGTGATGACGTGGTCCGCCATCTTGGCCACTTCTTCATCGCCTTCACACGCGACGGCCACCACGATGCCGCTGCGCGCTTTCACTTCCTGGATATTGGAAAGCGTCTTCTCGTAATGGATCTGGCTCTCCTGCGATTCGGGATCGCGGGTTGCCAGGACAACCACCGGCAGGTTTTCATCGATGAGCGCATTTGGCCCGTGTTTCATTTCGCCGGCCGGATATCCCTCCGCGTGGATATAGGAAATTTCCTTCAATTTGAGCGCGCCTTCAAGGGCGATGGGGAAATGAATGCCGCGGCCCAGATATAGGAAATCCTGGGCACGGGACAGATCGCGGATCAGTTCGTCATAGGTATCGTTCTGGGCGAGTACTTGCTCCAGCTTGCCCGGAATCTGGGCCATTTCCTGCAGGAGGGTGCTGGAAGCCAGCGGGCTAAGCGTGCCGCGAACCTGGCCCAAGTACATACCCAGAATTAACAACGCGGTGAGCTGGGAGGTAAAGGCTTTGGTGGAAGCGACTCCGATCTCCGGTCCGGCGTGCGTCAGCAGCGATCCGGCGGCTTCGCGCGTAATCATGGATCCCACCACATTGCAGATGGCGAGCGTTTTTGAGCCCTTTTGCTTTGCCTCTCGCTGGGCGGCCAGAGTATCGGCGGTCTCGCCGGATTGCGAGATTACGATGGTCAGGGTGTCGGGCGGGATGATGGGGTCCCGGTAACGGAATTCGCTGCCGTAATCGACCTCCACCGGCAGGCGTGCCAACCGCTCGATGAAATATTTTCCGGCCAGCGCGGCGTGCCAGCTTGTCCCGCAGGCGATGATTTTCACCTGCTGAAACGAGCGGAAATCTGCTTCCGAGATATCGACTTCGTCGAGGAAAACCCGGCCGCTTTCCAGGCCGATACGGCCCAGCATGGTGTCTTTGACGGCCCGGGGCTGCTCGAAGATCTCCTTGAGCATGAAATGCTTGTAGCCGCCCTTTTCCGCCATGATGGGATCCCACAAGATGCGGGAAATCTGGCGGCGTACGGTGCGGCCGTCGATATCGGTCAGCTTCACACCATCGGAGGTGAGGACTGCGACATCGCCATCGTTGAGAAACACCATATCGCGGGTATGGCTGAGGAGCGCCGGAACGTCGGAAGCGACAAAAAACTCGTTCTGGCCGAGTCCCACGACAACGGGCGGCCCGGAGCGCGCGGCCACGATCTTGTTCGGATCGGAACTGGCAATGACGCTGATGGCGAACACGCCGGTGATCTCTTTCAAGGCGGCGCGAACCGCGTCTTCAAGGCTGCCGTTCAGGTGCTTTTCGACGAGATGCGCAATGACTTCCGTATCGGTTTCGGTCTTGAAGGCGTGGCCCTCGGCAGTCAGCTGCTTCCGCAGGCCCAGGTAGTTCTCGACAATGCCATTGTGTACGACGACAATTTCGCCTTTGCAATCGCGATGCGGATGGGCGTTTTCCTCGGTAGGGCGCCCGTGAGTGGCCCAGCGGGTGTGTCCGATACCGTAGGAGCCGGAGAGTGGCTTAAGCCGGATGGCCTCTTCCAGATTCCGCAGCTTGCCGGAGGCGCGCCGCACTTCCAGGCATTTCTCGCCGTTTAGCACGGCGACACCGGCCGAATCATAGCCGCGGTATTCGAGCCGCCGCAGCCCGTCAACAATCACCGGTACCGCTTCGCGGCTGCCAATGTAACCCACAATTCCGCACATATCGCTATACAGGAAGTACGTTTCAATCCAAAATTTCTACCCGATACTCCTCAATTACCGGATTGGCCAGAACATCGCGCGCGATCTCATCGAGGATCGTAGCCGCTGAATCGCGAGGAGTGCCATCCGCAATCCCGATCTCAAAATACTTGCCTTGCCGGACGGAGGCGATCTCCTTATGGCCCATACTGTTCAGGGCTCCGCGAATGGTCTGGCCCTGCGGATCGAGCACCGTCGGCTTCATCGAGACGTACACACGCGCTTTCATGAATCTCACTATTGTAGGCCGGGCGGCGGGATTGCTTCCGTTCTCGAAACAAATCGGGTACACTCTGTTTGAAGCGGTTCGAGGGTGTAAAGAGCGGGAGTAACCCATCGTCAAGATCTGCATACTGGCCAGCAGCAGCGCCGGGAACTCGGCTTTCATCGCTACCGACCGGACACGTGTGCTGGTCGATGCCGGTTTAAGCCGCCGGGAGATAGCAAAACGCCTGGCGGCGATTGGAGAAGACATCGCCCGGCTGGATGCCGTTCTGATCACGCACGAGCATAGCGATCATACAACCGGACTTCCGGCTCTGGCCAAGGCCGGAGGGGGCTGTCTGCCGGTTTTTCTGACACATGGCACCGCGCGTTATCTGGAGTGGGGCGAATCAGCGCCGAAGCTTGAGATGTTTCAGGCCGGCTGTGGGTTTAGCGTAGGCGATTTCGATATCGCGAGCTTCACTATTCCTCACGATGCTGCCGATCCGGTGGGGTATACGCTCACCGCTCAGGGCATTAAGGTCGGGATCGCAACCGATCTTGGATACGTTCCCGATTCCCTGCGCTTTCATCTGCGCAACACGGATCTCCTGTTGCTTGAAGCGAATCACGATCTGGAAATGCTGCGCGTGGGGCCATACCCGTGGTCGGTGAAGCAGCGCGTGATGAGCCGGCGCGGACATCTTTCGAATGAAGTCGCCAGCGGATTCATTGAAAGCGATCTGGATTCACGTGTTTCCACATTGGTGCTTGGGCATATCAGCGAGCACAACAACCATCCGGAACTGGTTCGAAGCATGGGGTTGAAGGCGCTCGACGGGCGCGCCCTTTTCACGCGGCTGTTCGTTGCGGAACCGGGCGTGCAGTCGGAAGTGTTCTGCTATTAGATAGCGGTCGGCCATCAGCTTTCACCGACTAGCGAAACCTTTTCCGCCGCATCCACCCGCGCTTGCGCTTTCTGGATAGCGTGCAGCACCTCTTCGGAGTCGCCGCTATCGCGCAGGCTCTTCAGCCTGGCGGATGCTTCTTCGAGTTGGCGTCGGGCGGCTTCGATATTAATCTCGCGAGCGTATTCCGCATGCTCGGCGAGCACGCGGACGTGATCTCCCAAAACCTCGACGAAGCCGCCATCGATGGCGAGTACTCTTTGTCCTTCCCCGGATGAGTAAGTCAACACACCGGACCCCAATGCGCTCAGCAGCGGAGCATGGCCCGGAAGAACACCCAGATATCCCTTCTGACCGGGCAGTTCGGCCTGAGTGACCTGTTCGTCTACTAAGAGCCGCTCGGGCGTGGCGACTTCAAGCTGGAAAGTATCGGACATGGAAAATGTGGGGCAGACGATCGATTTGCGTCGTCTGCCATTCGCTCAGCCTTTCATCCGTTCGGCGGCTTCGAGCACATCGTCGATAGTTCCCTGCATATAGAACGCCTGCTCAGGAAGAGCGTCGTGCTTGCCATCCACGATTTCTTTGAAGCTGCGAATACTATCTTCGAGCTTCACGTACTTTCCGGGGCGGCCGGTGAATTGTTCGGCCACATGGAACGGCTGAGACAGGAACCGCTGGAGGCGCCGGGCGCGGGCAACAATCTGCTTATCTTCATCGCTCAGCTCATCGATACCCAAAATGGCGATGATGTCCTGCAGATCCTTATAGCGCTGCAGAGTCTGCTTCACGCGCTGGGCAATGTCATAGTGTTCTTGTCCGACAATGTTCGGGTCCAGAATGCGTGAGGTGGAGGCAAGCGGATCAACCGCGGGATAGATTCCAAGCTCGGAGATGGCGCGCGACAGGTTCGTCGTAGCGTCGAGATGCGCGAAGGTAGTGGCCGGCGCAGGATCCGTGTAGTCGTCGGCCGGCACATAAATAGCTTGCACGGAGGTGATGGAGCCGCGCTTGGTGGAAGTAATCCGCTCCTGGAGGTCGCCCATTTCGGTCGCAAGGTTCGGCTGGTATCCGACCGCGGAAGGCATGCGGCCCAGCAGGGCCGATACTTCGGAACCGGCTTGTGTGAAGCGGAAAATGTTGTCGATGAAGAGCAGGACATCCTGGCCTTCTTCATCGCGGAAATACTCGGCAACGGTCACACCGGTTAAGCCAACGCGGAGGCGCGCGCCCGGCGGCTCGGTCATCTGGCCGTAAACTAACGCGACTTTCGACTTACGCCAATCATGCGGGTCCACGATTCCGGCTTCCTGCATTTCGAGCCACAAATCGTTGCCTTCGCGCGTGCGCTCACCCACACCGGCGAACACTGAAACACCGCCGTGCTTCATGGCGATGTTGTTAATCAGTTCCTGAATGATGACGGTCTTGCCGACACCGGCGCCGCCGAACAGCCCGATCTTGCCGCCGCGCAGATAGGGTTCCAACAGATCGATGACCTTGATGCCCGTCTCGAACATTTCAAGTTGGGTCTCCTGTTCTTCGAACTGAGGGGCGGCTTTATGAATCGGCGCCCGGTGGTCGGTCTCGACCGGTCCCATGTTGTCCACCGGTTCGCCGAGAACGTTCAGCACGCGTCCTAGCGTTTGCTTGCCGACGGGCACGCTGATGGGCTCGCCCAAGTCGTACGCCTTCATGCCTCGGACGAGGCCATCGGTCGGCTCCATTGAAATAGTGCGGACCCGGCCCTCGCCGATATGCTGCGCGACTTCAGCCGTGATGTCGATTTTGACCGGCACATCGAAGCCTTCGCTGGTCACCTTAACAGCGTTAAACAGCCTGGGGACATGGCCTTCCGGAAACTGAATTTCAATGGTGGGGCCCGCCACCTGGACGACGTGCCCTTCGGCGATGCCTACACTTTGCGTTGCCATAAATTTCCTATCTTTGAATCTTCAAGACCGCTCCCTTGCGGTCGCGGTTCGGTAAGCTGTCATCCTAGCGCGGCGGCGCCGCTGACAATTTCGATAATCTCGCGCGTAATATGCGCCTGCCGGACGCGGTTCAGATTGAGCGTCAGATCCTGGATCACATCGCCGGCATTTGAACTCGCGGCGTCCATTGCGGTCATGCGAGCAGCATGGTAAGCCGACACGGATTCGAGCAGCGCCCGGTAGATCTCCATTTCGACATAACGCGGCAGCAAAGCTTTAAGCAATTCGTGAGGCGGCTCTTCATAAATGTAATCGGGGCGGTTATCCTTCTCTTCCGGCAATTCGATCGGCAGGATCTTTCGCAGCACAAGGCGCGGCGCCATAACGTTTTTGAATTCATTAACGGCAATATAAACCGCATCCAGATCCGAATTTCGAAAGCCCTGGATCATCTTGTCCGCTATCCCCGCGGCCTGATCATAGGCGGGCTTATCGACCATGCCGACATGCTCGCCGGTCAACGGGAAGTTCCGTTTGCGAAAATAATCGCGAGCTTTCCGCCCAATCGCCTCAATCTTGAGATCGACCCCGGCATGCTCATCGATAAATCGCTGCGCTGAGCGAAACAGATTGGAATTGAAGGCGCCGGCGAGGCCCGTATCGCTGCTCACTACGATCAACTGGATTCTCTTCTCCTCACGAGCCTGCAGAAGCGGAAGGTCCTCGGTTTCCTGAAGCCCGGCCGCCGCCGCCGCGACGTTCGAAAGCACTCGCGACAACATGGAGGCATAGGGC
>JAICXK010000064.1 GCA_025980435.1 Bryobacteraceae bacterium | reverse complement strand
CGGACCAGGCGGTCCGGCAGCGGGCCCGGCGGCCCGCCCCACAGCGAAAACTACAGCCAGAGTGAAATGCAGGGGAAGCAGCGGCGGAAGTTCTGGGTGAGAAAGAGGGCGACTTCCCTTGGGGTGAGGCTGCGGCCCTCATCAATGATGGCGACGACGGATTCGTCCAGATCCTTCGCAATGACGAGATCGAATTCTTCCGGGGCGAATTTCAAATCGCCGGCCTGATCGCCGGTTACGGTTCCGCTGATCATCGGGCCCCAGGGATAGAACTGCATGTTGAATTGCACTTTGGTCGAGGGCAATTGGGACCGGTTTATCTGCATCTGTGAACCGTGCGTCCAGGTGACGCGGTCGTCCTCGGGCACACCATGCTGGGAAAGTATCTCGTTCATGGCGTCCATCTGGCGTTTGCACTCCTGAATCAGTTCCTGCCAATATGCGTTGGCTTCCTGAAACAGGGGGATGGGGGCGGAAACTGCAACTGCGCTCATTTTCGTTTTCTCCCTTCCGTGATGGCCGTATAGGTGGATGCTGCAAGGCCCTCCCTTACGGTCAGGGTTCTGAACCGGGCGCATCCCCTTAGGTGGGTAGTGTAGCGCCTTTTGATTAGATTGAAAAGCGCCTTTTAGCGGGCCGGAGCGAGGGCGGTGTTGAGTTCTTTGACAATGTTGCTGACAAATGACTTAGCATCGCCGAAAAGCATCAGCGTTTTCTCCATATAATAAAGGTCGTTATCGATTCCCGCGAATCCCGGGTTCATACTCCGCTTGATAACCATGACGGTGCGCGCTTCGTGAGCGTTTAGGATCGGCATGCCGGCGATGGGACTGTTCTTGTCGGTTTTGGCAGCGGGGTTGACGACATCGTTTGCGCCGATGACCAAGGCTACATCCGCCCTGGGAAATTCAGAGTTGATTTCGTCCATTTCGAAGAGCTTGTCGTAAGGGACGTCGGCTTCGGCCAACAGAACGTTCATGTGCCCGGGCATGCGGCCGGCGACGGGATGAATGGCAAAGCGGACGTCCACTCCGCGGCGAGAGAGCACGTCAAACATTTCCCGCAATTTATGTTGCGCCTGGGCAACGGCCATCCCGTAACCGGGGATGACGAGCACGGTCCGGGCAGCGTCGAGAATCTCTGCTGCTTCTTCGGGAGACGCAGAACGGACGGGGCGTTCGACAGTTTTCTTCGTGCTGGTTTGAATTGTGCCGAATGCGCCGAAAAGCACGTTGGAGAAAGAGCGGTTCATGGCGCGGCACATGATCACGGCAAGAATAAAGCCGGATGAGCCGTCGAGGGCTCCCGCGACAATGAGGAGCTTGTTATCCAGAACGAATCCCATGGCGCTGGCGGAGAGGCCGGCATACGAATTGAGCAGCGCGATGACAGTCGGCATGTCTGCGCCGCCAATGGGCACAATGAGAAGGACGCCGAACACAAGCGAGAGGATTGCGAAGATCGGGAACAACCAGGTTGATTCCGGCGATGCGACCAAAGCGGCGCCAATGACAGCAGCCAGGCCGAAGATGCCTAAATTAACGAAATTCTGTCCTTTGTAAGTAATGGGGCGGGTCGGAAGGATCTCCTGCAATTTTCCGCATGCCATCAGACTGGCGGTGAATGTGAGAAATCCAAGCAGCGTCTCGACCACCAACGCTCCCATGGCAAATCCGTGCGGGGTGTGGCGGAAATATTCCGCTGTGCCGATCAAGGCCGCGGCAAGAGCGCCGCAGGCATGCGAAAACGCCGTACGCTGAGGGACGGCGGTCATGGGCATCAGGTACGCTATGGGAACGCCGATAGCAGTTCCGATAAAGAAGGCAATCAGTATCCACTCGTAATTCACTACTTCGTGGCGCAACAGCGTGCCGACTACTGCCAGCAACATGCCGATCTCTCCAACAAAAACACCGCGGCGCGCCGTGAGGGGTGAATTCATCCACTTGATGGCCAGAATGAAGCCAGCGGCCGCGAGGATATAGAGGGCTGGGAAAATGGATTCCATTATTGGTGCATGCCGCTCCCTGACAGTCGCGGTTCCGTGTTTCTTTTCTTGAACATCTTGAGCATGCGATCGGTGATGAGATAACCACTGACGACGTTGGTGGTGGATGCTACAACGGCGATAAAGCCGAGCGTGCGGGTCAGGGTGGAGGCTTCTTTTTCGCCGGTGATCAGAATTGCGCCCACGACGGCGATGGCAGAGATCGCGTTCGTTAGAGACATCAGCGGCGTGTGAAGAAGCGGGGACACACGGCGGATGAGTTCGAAACCCAGAAATGCCGCCAACATGAAAACCCAAATTGCAACTTCGTAGGAGCTCATACTCCCACCTCCTTTTCCAGCAGTTCGGAAACACGAGGATGGACAACGCGGCTGCCGTGCGTGACCAGCGTTTCGCGAATGATCTCGTCGTCCAGATTGACGCTGAGGGCGCCGCCTTGCACCAGCAGCCGGAGAAAAGCGGATATGTTGGCGGAAAGCATCTGGCTGGCGTGATACGGAATGGCCGAAGGCAGATTGAGAGGGCCGATAATGGTGACGCCGTGTTCCACAACGGTTTCGCCCGGCCGGGTAAGCTCGCAATTGCCGCCTCGTTCGGCGGCGATATCGACAATGACCGAGCCGTGGGGCATTCCGGGAATCATGTCCGCGGTGATCAGAATAGGCGCCTTGCGGCCCGGAACGGCGGCCGTGGTAATAACAACGTCCTGCTCGCGGAGAACTTCGCCCAGCAACTCGCGCTGGCGGCGGTAGAAGGCTTCGTCCATGGCTTTCGCATATCCGCCCTTGCCTTCGGATGCGGCTGAATCCACTTCCAGGCTGACGAACTTCGCTCCCACGCTTTCGACCTGCTCCTTGACTGCCGGCCGGACATCATAAGCGGACACGACGGCACCGAGACGCCGGGCGGTGGAGATGGCCTGCAAGCCGGCGACTCCGGCGCCAAGGACAAACGCCTTCGCAGGAGTAATGGTACCGGCGGCGGTCATAAGCATGGGAAACATCTTCGGGAGATGGGTAGCGGCAAGTAAAGCAGCGCGATAACCGGAGATGGTGGCCATGGATGACAGCGCGTCCATGCTCTGCGCGCGTGTGATGCGCGGCATGAGCTCCAGCGCAAAGGCGGAAACGCCCGTTTCCGACAGGGCCACCGCTTCATTTATTGCAGTCAAGGGCTCGCCAAAGCCGACGAGAACCTGACCTGGACGCATGAGCTTCAGATCCGAGCGACCGGCATCGGGATTGGCGCCCAGATGTCTTACCTGCGCGATGATATCGGCCGCAGCGAAGAGTTCGGCGCGGCTGGCCAAGCGTGCACCGCGCGCAACGTAGGACTCATCGGGAAATCCGGCAGGGGATCCGGCGGAATGCTCGATCACCACTTCAATCTGTGACTTGTGCAACAACTCGCAGTGGCGGGGAACGATTGCCACGCGACGTTCGTCAGGGAACGTCTCGCAAGGGACTCCGACAATGGCCGGCACGGGACCTCCGCTCAGTAAATGATCGTTCATTCCGACGGCCAATGGCAAGCGCGAGTTACTTCGGCGCAGTGTATAATGAGTGACCAAACCGTTAAAGGTTTGCAAAAACCGCTTGGCCCGGGGATAACCCCGCGCGGCTCCGCTTTCAGGCACGTGAAACCCACTGACGTTCAGAACCCGGCTTATTTTCACAAAGTTGTCGACTGCCAATGGGCATGTCCGGCTCACACCAATGTCCCTGAATACATCCGCCTGATCGCCCAAGGGCGATATACGGATGCATACATGCTCAACCGGGAATCGAACGTATTTCCGGCCATTTTGGGCAGGACCTGCGACCGGCCGTGCGAACCGGCCTGCCGCCGGGGACGGCTGGACGGCAAACCGGTGGCGATCTGCCGGCTGAAACGGGTAGCCGCGGACTTGCGGGGCGAAATCGCGCACCTGCTGCCGCAGATCCCCGCAAAAAAGAATGGCAAGCGGATCGCGTGCATCGGCGCCGGACCGGCTTCTCTCACGGTCGCAAACGATCTGCTGCCGCTCGGCTACGACGTTACGATTTTCGAAAAGCAGGGCAAGCCAGGCGGACTGATGCGATCGAATATTCCAGCCTTCCGGCTGCCCGAGAAGGTGCTGACGGAAGAGATCGACATCATCGCAGCGATGGGGGCGAAGATCCAATACAATTCGCCCGTGGCGAGCCTGGCGGCTTTACTTCGAGAAGGATTCGATTCGATCTTTGTTGGCAGCGGCGCGCCTCGCGGGAAAGATCTCGAAATTGCGGGGCGGCACGATGCAGATCGGATCCACATCGGCATCGACTGGCTGGAGTCGATCGCGTTCGGGCACGTGGACTCGATTGGCGAACGGGTTCTGATTATCGGAGTGGGCAACACGGCCATGGATTGCTGCCGTTCGTCGCGCAGGCTGGGCGGACGAGACATAAAAGTGATGGCGCGGCGGCCGCGCCCCTTCTTCAAAGCGTCGGCATGGGAACTGGATGACGCAGAAGAGGAAGGAGTGGAGATCGTTCTCAATCACGCGCCGAAGAGCTTCGTGGTGGAAGACGGGAGGCTGAAAGGAATGCTTTTCGACCGACTGGAATGGGATGCCGGGGCGAAGCGCTCAAAGACGCTGGATACGATCTTCCTACCCGCCGACGATGTGATTCTTGCCATTGGCCAGGAGAACGCGTTTCCCTGGATTGAGCGCGATCTGGGAATTGCGTTCAACGAATGGAACGTGCCGGTGGTCAACGAAACCAGCATGGAATCAACGCGCGAGGGAATCTTCTTTGGCGGCGATGCGGCCTTTGGCCCGAAGAACATCATCTGGGCAGTAGAACACGGGCACCAGGCGGCGATTTCGATTAATAACTACTGTGAAGGGATTCCGGCAACGGAGCGCCTTCCGTACGGAATGAACCTGGTCAGCCAGAAGATGGGGCTCAGCGAGTGGAGCTACCACAACGATTACAATCCGGCTCCGCGGCAGAAGATGAAGCACGTGGAACTGGTGGAGCGGTTCGAACAACTCAATATCGAGGTGGAGCTGGGGTTCACGGCCGAACAGACCGCGCGAGAAGTGGAGCGGTGCCTGAACTGCGATGTCGAGACGGTGTTTACCGCGCCGCGCTGCATCGAGTGCGACGCCTGCGTGGATGTGTGCCCGGTGCAGTGCCTGACGATCACGCGGAACGACGAGGAACTGGATCTGCGCACGCGCCTTTCGGCGCCGGCGATCAACCTGGACCAGGATCTGTTTGTGTCGGACGCGCTGCCGCACACACGACGGATCATGGCCAAGGATGAAGATGTTTGCGTGCACTGCGGGTTGTGCGCGGAGCGTTGTCCCACGGCAGCATGGGACATGCAGAAATTTGAACTTGTCATTCCCTATGCAGGCGTAAAGGCAGGCACTTGCGTACCGGCGTAAACGATTTTGCTCTCAAGCTGGCGAACGTGAACGGCACCGGGTCCGCCAGCGCCAACGGGCTTCTGATGCAGGCCATTTTCCGCATGGGAATCCCGGTGTCGGGAAAGAATCTCTTTCCTTCCAATATCCAGGGGCTGCCCACCTGGTATGAGATCCGGGTGAATAAGGACGGCTACACGGCGCGCGCACTCGATTACGACCTGATGGTGGCCATGAACGCGCAGACGTACGCGCAGGATATCCGGGAGGTCCGGTCCGGCGGGTACGCGATGTACGATTCGAGCTGGCCACTGGATCGCTCACTGGCGCGCGAGGATATCCATTTTTTGCCGGTGCCGCTGGCGCAGCTCTGCAATGAGCATTTTCGCGATCCGCGCGAGCGGATTCTGATGAAAAACATTGCGTACGCGGGGGCGCTGGTAGCGGCGCTCGAGATCGATATGGCGATCGTAGAAGAGCTGCTGGCGGAGCGTTTCTCCGGCAAGAAAGCGATGCGGGAATCGAACCGGCAGGCGCTGCGCCTTGGCTATGAATACGCCGAACAGAATTTCAACTGCCCGCTACCGTTCCGCCTGGAGAAGATGGACGCGAACGACGGCAAGATCCTGATCGACGGCAACACCGCTACGGCGCTGGGGTGTCTGTATGCGGGGGCGACGGTTGCGGCCTGGTATCCGATTACGCCCGCGACGTCGGTAATGGATGCATTCCGGCAGTTTTGCGCGAAATACCGGCGGGATAAAGAGACCGGGCGGAACAATTATTTGATCATCCAAGCGGAGGATGAACTGGCGGCGATCGGCATGGTGATTGGCGCATGCTGGAACGGCGCGCGAGCGTTCACCTCTACTTCCGGTCCCGGCATTTCCTTGATGAACGAGCTGCTGGGCCTGGCGTATTACTCGGAAATTCCGGCGGTTGTGATCGATGTGCAGCGCGTGGGCCCATCCACGGGCATGCCGACACGCACGCAGCAAGCCGACCTGATGGAGTGCGCCTACGCATCTCACGGCGACACGAAACATATTCTTCTTCTGCCGGCGAACCCGGCCGAGTGCTTTGATTTCGCGGTGAAATCGTTTGACCTGGCAGAGAAATTTCAGACGCCAGTGATTATGCTTTCGGACCTGGACATCGGAATGAACGATTGGGTAGCTCCGCGGCTGACCTGGGACGATTCGTACCAGCCCGATCGCGGACGGGTCCTGAGCGCGGAAGATCTGGAACGTACGCCGAAATTTTATCGGTATTCCGATGAGGATGAAAACCACGTCGCGCCACGCTCGCTGGCGGGCGTACACGAGAAGGGCGCGTACGTAACGCGAGGCTCGGGGCATAACAAGCTGGGCGGATACACGGAAACGCCGAGCGAGTATCAGCAAGTGGTAGACCGGCTGGCGAAGAAGCAGAAGTCGGCGGCAAATTATGTACCGCTACCGAAGATCGCGCGGCGCGCGGAGGCACGCTTCGGGGTCATCACAATAGGAGGCTGCGAGCCGGCGGTGGAAGAAGCACTGGATATTCTGGCAGAGCGCGAGATTCCGGCCGATTACCTGCGTATCCGCGGGTTTCCATTTCACAAGAGCATCGAAGCATTTCTATACGAGCATGAGTTCTGTTTCGTGGTGGAACAAAATCGCGATGCACAACTCCGCTCTCTGCTGATTCTGGAAACCTGCGTTCCCAAGGACCGGGTGCGTTCTGTGCTCGCTTACGGCGGGTTCCCGCTGAGCGCGAAGAACGTGGTCGATGGAATTCTGCACCAGTTGGAGAAATAGCCGTGCCATCCATTGCAAAACCTGCCGCAACACATCCCAGCCTGCAGCGCAATCAGCTTGGATTGACAATCCGCGACTACGAAGGGTCGATGTCAACGCTGTGCGCGGGCTGCGGGCATGACTCCATCACGGCGGCGATTGTGCGCGCGCTGTGGGAAGTATCCATGCATCCGCATATGCTGGCGAAGATGAGCGGAATCGGCTGCTCATCGAAAACGCCGGCTTACTTTGTCAACGGGGCGCACGGCTTCAATTCCGCGCACGGGCGCATGCCCCCCATTGCGACGGGCGCGAGCGCCGCAAATCGCGGCCTGACGTACATCGGAATCTCGGGAGACGGCGATTCCCTCTCGATCGGGCTGGGGCACATGTGCCATGCGATACGCCGCAATGTCAAGATGGTCTACCTCATCGAGAATAACGGCGTATATGGGTTGACCAAGGGGCAGTTTTCCGCTTCGGCCGATGTCGGATCAAAGAGTAAGCGGGGAGAGCCGAACCAGACCCTTCCGATTGACCCGGTGATGCTGGCCCTCAGCATCGGCGCAACGTTCGTAGCACGCAGCTTCTCCGGGGATAAGGAACAGCTTGTGCCGATTCTGAAAGCCGCGATTGCACACCGGGGCTTCGCGCTGATCGACATCATTTCGCCGTGTGTGACTTTCAACGATCATTCCGGATCGACGAAAAGCTACCTGTACACCAGGCAGCACGAGATTAAGGCGACCGAGGCAGACTTTGTGCCTCCGGAGAAGCCGATTCTTGCGGCCATTTCACCGAGCGGCATCACGGCGGTCACCATGCATGACGGAAGTATTCTGCATTTCCGATCGGTTCCGGCGAACTACGACCCCACCGACAGGAAGAGAGTAACCGACTATTTGCTGGCGCAGCAGAGCAAAGGCGAGATTGTTACAGGGCTGCTGTTCGTGGATGAGAGCGTGGGCGATCTACATGAGGTGAACCAGGCACCGGATATGCCGCTGGTGCATGTTCCTCATTCGAAATTATGTCCAGGATCTTCGGAGTTGGAGCGACTGCAGCAGGAATTCCGGTAAAAACTTCAGTGTTCCAGTGTGGAAACTGCCGTTCCAAAAGGACCAGGCATGTACCGGAATGATACCCTTCAGGCCTCGTTCGTGAGGCAGGCCAGAATTTCTTCCTCCTGCTCCGGGGTCAGAAAATCCTCTACTGCCCGTATTCCGGGATCGAGTAGGGAGGTGGTTGAGGAGGTGAACTCCGCGCCGTTGGTGCGGATAGTGAGCAGGAACTGAGCGCCGCTATGGCGGCAAGAGCGAATGGTGCCCATCGTAGTAAATTTCTCCCCCATGAGGTATACTTTCGTTTTCTTCGTTAACTGGAGTCCACACCGGATCACTGCCTCTGATACGTGTGTTTCAATGACTTGGACGACTGCCTCCCGCGAAGGGGAGCCCGGTTCGGACCAGCGTAGTAACGCTTGGCCTGAGCTTTTGGAAGGACTACTAGTACCTACCGACATTTTAACGAACCTTAACCGAGGCCTTCGTTGGTACTTTATTCCGGGTGTACTTCCCTGAAAGATAAATGTACATGGAACAAAAAATTTCTAATTGCAATCCAGAACCCGATGAGTAATACAATGATGAAAACCGGGTCACCTGGACACTATACTTTCGGCCGCGAAAGCAACCACAAGGCAACCGAGATCGCCTGCGGCCACGTGAGTATGGCCTTTTTACTTACCTGAGAAAGATCTGGAGACCACGAGAACACGCTGCCCCATGCGAAATAATTATCATTTTCAGTTACTCGCTCCTCCTCAGACGCGGCCGGACGGCACGTTCGGGCGCTCAAAAATTAATGAGCAACTTTATGGCCATTACCTTTCGTCGATGCAGCGGCTTCGCGGCCGGGTGTATCTGAAGGATGGCGCAATCCAGCCGTGCGAACTGGATTACGAAGATCGCTTCCGCATGCGCGGAGATGAGCAGAGCTGGCATTTTCTACTCGTAGAAGACGATCAAAACGTCATAGGGTGTGCGAGGTATCTGGTCCATCCGAACACAGTTCGGTTTGAACGGCTGCGGATCGCCGAATCGGCGCAAGCGAAAGATTCGTATTGGGGCCCCCGGGTGCGGCGGGCAGTGGAAACGGACCTGCGGCGAGCGCGCGCCTACCACCAATCGTATGTGGAAATTGGAGGTTGGGCGCTGTCGGAGGAGTGGCGCGGCACCAAAGCCGCGATGGAAATCCTGGTGGCGTCGTACGCTTTAGCGCACCTGTGGGGAGGCTGCGTTGCCTCCTGCATGGCGACCGTGCGGCATTGCTCGTCGTCCATGCTGCGCCGGATCGGCGGGGAAAGCCTGGAGGCGGGGGGTGAGAGCTTGCCTCCCTATGAAGATCCCCAGTACGGCTGCCTGATGGAATTGCTGCGATTCGATTCCCGTTCACCGGTACAAAGGTTTGTGCCACTAATCGATCAGTTAAAGGCACGGATGGCCAATGCGACTGTACTGCGAGCGAGAAAAGAGCAGTTCTCGCGGAGTTTCGCGATGGAACTGGGCGCGGAGCACGTTAGTTTTCTGCGCCACGGGGCAACGCTGCAGTTAGTGGTCCGGCCGTAGCAGTGACCGGCAGACCACAAAAACCCAAGGTCTGGTGCCGAAGCAAACGAGCTACGCACGTCTGCCAACCTCCGCGGTCGAAGACTGGACCCGCATCTTGGGCCGCGAGTTTATCCAAACGGATAGCGAGCAGCTCGGCGCGGCGGAAACGGCCACGTTCGGGACCCAGCAGAGAATTGCTGCCATTCTGCGGCCCGGCACGCTTGCGGACGTACAGGCGTGCCTGCGGGCCGCTAACCGTTACGGCACGCCCGTCTACCCGATCAGCAGCGGTAAGAACTGGGGCTACGGATCGCGCGTGCCGCCTGCGGACGGCTGCGTGCTTCTCGACCTGAGCCGCCTGAACCGGATCGTCGATTTCAGCGAGGAACTGGGGTTCGTTACGGTGGAGCCGGGCGTTACCCAACGGCAGCTCTATGAATTTTTGAAGCAGCGGAATTCACGATTGTGGATGGATGCGACAGGTTCGAGCCCGGAATGCAGCCTGATCGGCAACGCCATGGAGCGCGGATTCGGACACACACCCTATGGCGATCACGCCGCCCAGGTGTGCGGGTTGCAGGTCGTGCTCGCCGACGGAGAGGTGATTGAGACCGGTTCAGCGAGTTTCGCGGGATCGCTTGCGGCGGCCGCACACCGGTGGGGCGTTGGGCCCAGTTTGGACGGTCTGTTTTCGCAATCGAATCTTGGCGTGGTGACACGCATGACGGTCTGGCTGATGCCCGAACCGGAGGCCTTCGCCGCGTTCTTTTTCCGAGTGGAAGACCCGCACGGGCTTCCGGCGCTGATCGACTCGCTACGTGAGCTTCGGATGCGCGAGGTGCTCCGCAGTTCGATTCATATCGGGAACGATTACAAAGTCCTGGGCGGATTGCAGCAATATCCGTGGAATGAAACGAACGGGCAAACGCCGCTGGGGCCGGAAACAATGGCGCACTCCCGCAAAGACCTCAGCTTTGGGTATTGGAACGCTTCCGGCGGCCTGTACGGAACTCCCGCACTGGTGACGGAAGCAAAACGCATGCTGCGAAAGGCGCTGAACGGGCAGCGCGGGAAGCTGAAATTTCTAAGCCCGCGGACGCTCTTGTTGGCGAAGCGGTTTGCGGGACCATTCCGGATGCTGACCGGATGGGACATGCGAAGAACGGTGGAGCTCGTCGAGCCGGTTTTAGGACTGATGCGCGGCGTGCCGACCGAGCAAACGCTGGGCTCCTCGTATTGGCGGAAGCGCGGGCCGGCGTCAGCGCACACAGATCCGGATCGCGACCGGTGTGGACTGTTGTGGTACGCACCGGTTTCGGCGGCAGAAGGCGCGCAAGTGGAAAGGCTCACGAGCATCGCGACCGACACGCTGCTGCGTTCCGGATTCGAGCCGATGATTTCCCTGACCATGCTGACGCCACGCAACGTGTACTGCGTGGTGTCGATCACCTATGACCGCGATGTTGCAGGCGAGGATGAAAAAGCAATGGCGTGTTACGAAGAGCTATCGGCACGCTGCATGGAGAACGGATACTATCCGTACCGGCTGGGAATTCAAGGCATGGGGCACGTACCGCGTTCGGATGCGTACGGCGGTTTGTTGCGGAGACTGAAGAATGCGGCGGATCCGAACAGGGTGATTGCTCCGGGAAGGTATGAGGATTGATGGAAGAGATAAAAACAAATAAGCCCTCGAATGATTTGAGATCATCCGAGGGCTTCGGTTCGTGTTGAAGCTGGTTTACTTAGTAACCTTGCGGCGTGCAACTAAACCGGCGCCGAGGAGGCCGACGCCCATCAGAAGCAAGGTAGCAGGTTCAGGGACGATGGAACTCGGGGTTGCGGTGAAGCTAGCCGAGTAGGAATCGTGAACGCCCGGGCCCGCTGCGGCAGCGAGGATCGCTGGAATCGTTCCGATCGTCGTGTCCTGGGTCGTAAAGGCCCCCACCGTGGGCGAAGAGCCCGAAGAGGGCGGAGCGAAGTAGGCGATCCCGTTTACCGTAAGCGAAATGCTGACGGCGTTGGGAGCGGTTTGGATGAGAGTAAACGGAGAGCCCGGCGGAGTGCAGACGGAGCCCACCGCGGAACTGGAGCAGGCACCCGCGCTTCCAACACCCGCCGCCACGCTCTGCAGGTCGAAGTGAACCGTACCACCAGATGTGTTAAACGTGACGAAATCGGTGACTGGAAGAGTCCCCATAGTCAAGTTCTGGATCGTACCGCCGGAAAGTCCAACGAACGAGCCGGAGTTAAAAGCAGCACCACCCGGAACAAACGTATTGGCACCGTTAACACTAGTGAACGTGATTGTCGTCGCTGTCACAACGGCGTCCCCTGAGAACGTCGCGGAACCAGTGACGGGCGTTGCCATGGCCGGCGTGACAAAAGCTGCCGTGCCCAAGGCAACTAAACTAAAGAGAGAATAATTCAATCGCATCTTGTTTTTTGATTTCCTCCTCCGAAACGGACTTTATTGCACACTCAATCATCGCAAGTGGGACGTTGATATGCAAGAGCCGTTTCATGGGTTAAGTACTGCTTTGGTACCGCTGTATAGACTTAATTTCAAAGGGGAATAGTACTAGGAAAATTACTCAACAGCAGGTCTATTTGTGCGGCAAATGTGAGTTATATTCCACGCCGATCGTCTCGTTATACGGCTCGGGATATCCCACCAAGTAGGTTATGGGTGCCCCCTTACCTTTCACCTCACCGACTGTCCAGTGATATGTGGTATCCCTTACCATCGCGGCTAATTCTTCGACCGAGTAGGTTCTGAGGCAAGAGGTGATTCCGTCAATCAGGACACAGATGGGAATGAGCGGGATGAGATAGGTGAGGATCAGCTTGGACCATCCGATTTTGCGCATACGCGGGGTAAGGAGCCAAACACCCAGCGGTGAGAGCAGCATACAGAAGAATGCCTTGGGGCAGCGCGAGGTGAGCTCGAAAATCCCGATGGGCTGCCGCTTCGATACGGCATCGGTAATGATGGCGCGAGCGCGCTCAGGTCGAAAGTGGTGAAAGGCGGTGAAGATGGTCCGGAATCCGGTGAGTTCCGAAGGGACCTGGGCCGCATCCACGGGTTCGTTCCGATAGACTAGCCCGGGGATTTCGTTTGCGGCCAAACAGCCGCAAGCCCGGCCGTTGGGAAACTTATCGGTCAGGGTGACACTGGCGGTGACCAGGCCCTTTTTGAGCCAATGCACCCAGGGACCGCCGGCTCCCGAGCACAGATCGACCACTTCGCGAACACCGCAGTTTGCCAGCATTTCGACGATACGCGTCCGGACTACGCCGTAGGAATCAAACACGTCGGTCGAGATCTCGAGGAAATCCGTCAACCCGTTCCGGATCGCTTCGGGACAAAACACAGAATCGTGAACCTCAAATAGATGCAGTCTGCGCATGCATGTTGTGTCGCCCGGAATCGAACAGGCGATAGCAAGGGTTAATCCGAAAGTCCTATTTTGTATTCACCTCGCTCTGGCCTAGTCTATACCGGTTGGGAGGTCTATAGAAAGAGTACGAGTTCGCGTTTCGAAACAACTAGGATTAGCTTAAGATGTGCTCTGTAGGGATTGTTACCTACTAGAGGTTGTGTACTTCGGGGGAATAAGAGTACGGGACAGCATTTCGCCTCGACGAGCGGCCAGTCCTCTTATTCGACCTGCTTCTGCATGATTCGGAGATGTCGAGGAGAGGAAGTTTGGCGAACAGGAGGAAGGAAATGCTGAAAGTAGCAAAGTGTGTATGCGGGCCAACGGGTTTGGCCCTTTTTTTTGCGCTGTTTTCACCGGTCGACGGAATGGCGCAAAACTGGCTGCAATCGAGTCCGACGGGAGGGCCGACGGCGCGAACGGAACACGCGTCGGTAGTTGACCCGAATAGGCAGCAAATGATTGTCGTGGGCGGATATGCGAGCGCCAATGGGCAGCCGTCGAGCGCCGCAGATGTAAACGATGCCTGGCGGCTGGATTTGGGAACGAATCAATGGACGGCGTTGCCCAGCCTGCCGGCGGCGGCGCGGGATTCGCATACGGCGATCTACGATCCGGCAACGACGAACCTGACGATTTTCGGAGGAAAGACCAGCACGGCAGCGTGCTTTAACGATGCATGGATACTGTTCGGCGCAACCGGCGCGAGCCCTACATGGGTGCAGGTTCCTCCTGGAACAGGTCCCGCCGCCCGGGGCGGGGCGAGCGCGGTATACGACCCGGTCTCGAACGAAATGATTGTCTTCGGCGGGCGCTGCAACGCAACGCTGTATAACGACGTGTGGGTCCTGGAGAATGCCAATGGCGTAGGCGGACTTCCCACCTGGAGGCAAGTCACGACATCGGGAACTCCACCGAGCGCCCGCGCGTTTCATTCCGCGGCATACGACTGGAACACGAATACCATGACGGTTTTTGGCGGACGGGACGGTTCCGCAGACCGGAACGATGTGTGGGTGTTGTCGAATGCCAATGCAATCGGCGGTACGCCGGCCTGGACGCAGCTAACACCCTACGGCGCCCTGCCCCCGGCGCGGGAAACCCAGAGCGCGGTATTCGATCCCAAACTGGACCGGCTGATGATTTTCGGCGGCAGTTCGAACGGCACGCTAGTAAACGATGCCTGGGTACTCTATAACGCGAACGGGATGGGCAGCCAGTCGACCTGGGTACCGCTCACGTTCAACGGTTCCGCGCCGCAGGCCCGGGGCGCGGCTACGGCGGTGTACGACGATAACTCCGGGAACCTGACGCTGTTCGGCGGCGACTCGGCGACAGTTTTTCTGAATGATGTCTGGACTTTGCAAAATGCGATCGGCATTGGAGTGAATACCTGGGACGGCGGCAAGCCGGGCGACAGGCGGATGGTGGCCGATTTCGATGGCGACGGCAAAGACGATTTCGCGGTGTATCGGCCGAGCAACGCCACCTGGTACGTGATTCCGAGCAAGGGTGGCGGGCCGATCATTCAGCAGTGGGGACTGCCGGGAGATATTCCGGTTCCCGCCGATTGGGATGGCGATGGAAAGGCCGATTTCGCGGTATGGCGGCCGTCCGACGGCACCTGGTACATCCTGGGATCGACCAAGGTTAACACGTATCCTTTCTCGACCATGCAGCAACAGTGGGGCCTGCCGGGCGACATACCGATCGTAGGCGACTTTACTGGCGACGGCAAGATCGACTACACGGTGTTCCGGCCTTCGAACGGCACCTGGTTTGTGCTCAGCCAAACGGCCACAAATACGTACCCGGCTCCGACGATCCAGCAGCAGTGGGGCCTGCCGGGTGACGTTCCGGTCGCCGGCAATTTCGATACAACGGACAGAACCGATTTCACCGTGTTCCGGCCGTCCACAGGAACGTGGTTTGTACTGAACCCGGGGAAAACGAGCACGTATCCGGCCCCGACCATGCAGCAGCAATGGGGACTTCCGGGCGACGTGCCGCTGGTGGGCGACTTTGACGGTGACGGCAGGACCGATTTCGCCGTTTTCCGGCCTTCGAACGGCATCTGGTTCGTGTTGAGTTCGGCCGATACCGGCAGCTATCCCTTCGCCACCAAGCAACAGGCCTGGGGTTTACCCGGCGATGTCCCTGTAATAGGGGACTTCGACGGCGATCACAAGGCCGACCTGACGGTCTGGCGGCCCAGCAACGCGACCTGGTTTGTCATGACCAGCACCGGCCCGAGTCACTTCCCCAACGCGAACATTCAGCAGGAGTGGGGATTGCCGGGGGACGCGCCGTTCTAACGGCATTCTCTTGAAGTGAGCAGTGGGGCAGACGATCGTTTTGGGTCGTCTGCCTTTTTTTGAGCAGGCACCGCCGTATCAGGGAGACGAGATGCTCAGCGTAGTAAGGGAGGCGTCCGGGCCGACGGTTTTGGCTCTTCTCTTCATGCTTTCGCCAGGGAATGGGACAGCGCAAACGTGGCTGCCATCGAGTGCGGCTGGAGGCCCCACGCCGCGGACGGGACAGGCAGCCGTAATGGACCCGAATACGCAGCGGATGATCGTGGTTGGCGGATATGCGAGCCCGAACGGACAACCGTCGAACGCCGCCGATGTGAACGATGCGTGGCTGCTGCAACTGGGAACGAATGAGTGGGTGCAACTGCCGAGCCTGCCGGCAGCAGCGCGAGATTCGCATGCCCCGATCTATGATCCGTCAACTACCAATTTGACGATCTTCGGAGGGAAAAACGTAGGCGGCATGTGTTTCAACGACACCTGGGTACTGAACGGCACGAGTAATGCCTGGACGCAGGTTGCCGGGAGCGGTCCGGCGTCCCGCGGCGGTGCAAGCGCAGTATACGATCCGGTTTCGAACGAAATGATTATTTTTGGCGGGCGCTGCAACAGCACCGGATACAGCGACGTGTGGGTGTTGTCGCACGCTAACGGAGTGAACGGCACGCCCGTGTGGACGCAACTCTCACCCTACGGCGCGCTCCCCTCGCCGCGCTCGGGCCAAACCGCAGTATACGATCCCAAGCTGGACCGGATGACCGTTTTCGGCGGCAGTTCAAATGGGACTTTGCTGAATGACGCGTGGGTGCTTTACAACGCGAACAGGATGGGCACTCAGCGCATACGAGCACGTATCCATTTCCGACGATTCAGCAGCAATGGGGACTGCCGGGCGATGTGCCGGTTCCGGGCGACTACGATGGCGACGGCAGGACGGACTTCGCCGTTTTCCGGCCCTCGACCGGCACCTGGTTTGTGTTGAGCTCAGCGCATACGAGCACGTACCCGTTTCCGACGATGCAGCAGCAGTGGGGCCTGCCGGGCGATGTGCCGGTAGTGGCCGATTTCGACGGCGACCATAAAGCGGACCTGACGGTCTGGCGGCCCAGCAATGCGAACTGGTTCGTGATGACCAGCAGTGGGCCGAATAAGTACCCCAACGCGAATTTTCAGCAGCAGTGGGGATTGCCGGGAGATGTACCGTTCTAGAGGCGTGAACAAACAGTTCGCCACAAAGCCGGACCAGGCGGTCCGGGTGCAGGCCCGGCGGCCCGGTCCACACGGGAAATGTCCACGAGCAGGCACAGCGGGCCCGCATCGGAGTACTATATCTAGGAAATCGCTTGGTGGTACGCCTATCGCCGTTTCGCTCTTAAACCACTTTATCTAGCTGTTCTCCACAGAAAATCCACAAGATCTAGTTGGTACCTGCAAAATTCTGTATTGACGCATGAGAAAATTAGAGTTTAGATAGGTACTGCAATTGGCAGAACCTACCGCCCCCGAGCAAGAAAGGCCAGCACCCTCCGATGGGACAGCTCAGCGTCAATTTAGCCGTGAAAGTTAAAGAATTACACCGCTCCCTGAAGCGAGAAGAGCGGACCGGGGTGTCATTCCCTCGATTTTTCACTTCCAGACTGGAGCCGGGCGTTACGCCCTACGACCAGGTGAAGTGGGAGCTGCGCACTGCCACGATTGGAAACGACAAAGGGTCGGTGATCTTCGAGCAGCGCGATGTGGAGGTACCGGCCGACTGGTCGCAGACGGCGACGAACATTGTCGCCAGCAAGTATTTTCATGGGCGGATGGGTTCGCCGGAACGGGAGACGAGCGTTTCCCAGCTGGTTCACCGGGTAGTGGACACAATTGCCGATTGGGGCCTTGCGGGCCGCTATTTCCGAACCAAAGAGGACGGCGAAAACTTCCGTCTGGAACTGGCGCATCTGATGTTGACGCAGAAGGCCTGTTTCAATTCGCCGGTGTGGTTCAACGTGGGCGTGCGCGAATCGCGCGGCTACGGATTCTATTTCGACGAAGCCACGCAGGTAACGAAGAAGCTGCAGCCGGGCGAGAATCATCCGCAATGCTCGGCCTGCTTCATCAACTCGGTTGGGGATTCGCTGGAGTCGATCCTCGATCTCGCCAAGACCGAAGGGATGCTGTTCAAGTGGGGCTCCGGTACTGGTACGAACTTATCGGCTATTCGCGAAGAGAACGCTCATCTGTGGGGCGGCGGACGGGCTTCCGGTCCGCTCAGCTTCATGAAGGGCTTTGACGCGTTCGCGGGCGTCATCAAGAGCGGCGGCAAGACGCGGCGCGCGGCGAAGATGGTGATCCTGAATTCCGATCACCCGGATGTAGAGCAGTTCATCTGGTGCAAGGCGAAAGAAGAGAAGAAAGCGCACACGCTGGTGGACGCCGGCTACGATTCGTCGCTCGACGGCGAAGCGTACAGCTCCGTATTTTTCCAAAACGCCAACAACTCGGTCCGAGCCAGCGATGAATTCATGCAGGCGGCGGCAGACGATGCCGACTGGTGGACGCGCAGTGTTGTGAACGGCCAGCCGATACGGCGCTATAAAGCGCGGGAGCTGATGAAACAGATCGCCGAAGCCACGCACCAGTGCGGCGATCCCGGCATGCAGTTCGACACGACCGTGAACCGCTGGCACACTTCGAAGACGACGGGCCGGATCAACGCATCGAATCCCTGCTCGGAGTACATGTTTCTCGACGACTCGGCATGCAACCTGGCGTCGTTGAACCTGATGAAGTTTATTGGGGCCGATGGCACGTTCGATGTGGAGGCTTTCCGTCAGGCCGTCGACACGGTGATCGTCGCGCAGGAGATTCTGGTCGACAACGCCAGCTATCCGACCGAGAAGATTGCGAAGAACTCGCACGATTTCCGGCCGCTAGGCCTGGGCTATGCCAACCTCGGCGCGATGCTGATGTCGCTGGGGCTGCCATATGACGGCGACAATGGCCGCGACTTCGCGGCAGCGATTACTGCAATTATGTGCGGGCAGGCTTATCTCACCAGCGCTCGGGTCGCCGAGACCGTTGGGCCCTGCCCCGGCTATCCCGACAACGAGGAATCGTTCCTCGAAGTCATCCGCATGCACTGGAACGCGGTTAATGGCATCGACAGCAAGCGGGTTCCTGCTGCGATGTTCCAGGCGGCGGAAGAGTGCTGGCGGCGCGCCTACGAAGTTGGGTCGCAGACCGGTTTCCGCAACGCTCAGGTAACGGTGCTTGCGCCGACGGGCACCATCGGTTTCATGATGGATTGCGACACCACCGGAATTGAGCCCGACCTGGCGCTGGTGAAATACAAGAAGCTGGTGGGCGGCGGTGTGATCAAGATCGTGAACAACACGGTTCCGCAGGCGCTGATCAAGTTGGGGTACACGCCCGAGCAGACCGAAGCGATCGTCACGCACATCGATTCCACGGGCACGATTGAAGGCGCTCCACACGTGAAGCCCGAGCACCTGCCGGTTTTCGACTGCAGCTTCCGGCCGCAGAACGGCGTACGTTTTATCCACCACATGGGTCACATACGCATGATGGCGGCGGTGCAGCCGTTTATTTCCGGCGCGATCTCGAAGACCATCAATATGCCGGAAGAGTCCACGCCGGAAGACATCATGGAGGCCTACCTGGAAAGTTGGAAACTGGGGTTAAAGGCCGTTGCGATCTATCGCGATGGATCGAAGCGCGTGCAACCACTCAGTTCCGGCACCGGCAAAGGCGAGAAGAAAGGCACTGCAACTCCGGCCGCGACAGTTCCAGCCGCAGCGCCGCCGCAAGTCGTCGAAAAGATTGTGTACGCGCCGAAGCGGCGCAAGCTGCCGGACGAGCGGCAATCGGTGACGCATAAGTTCTCCATCGGCGGGCACGAAGGCTACATCACGGTCGGCCTGTACGAAGACAATACGCCGGGCGAAGTCTTCATCTCGATGGCGAAAGAAGGGTCCACGATTTCCGGCCTGATGGATACGCTGGCGACCTCGATCAGCTACGGCCTGCAGTATGGGGTACCGCTGAAGTTCTTCGTGGACAAGTTCAGCCATGTGCGCTTTGAGCCGAGCGGCTGGACAGGCAATACGCAGGTTCCGTACGCGAAGTCAATTATCGATTACATCTTCCGCTGGCTCGGCGCTCGTTTTCTTGGGATCACGGAAGCGAGCGAAGCGGGCGATGCACCGAAGCTGCGCGCGACCGAACCCGACCCGCAAGCTGCGCTTCCGTTTGACACAACGGTGGCAAGCGATGCGCCGCTGTGCTCGGAATGCGGCAGCATCATGACCCGCAACGGTTCCTGCTATAAGTGCGAGAACTGCGGCGGGACGAGTGGTTGTAGTTAGCGTGTAATTTCTTTAGGGTGCCGGGCATGTCCCGGCACCCAAGCCGGACCAGGCGGTCCGGGCCCAGGGGGCACCCCGATCAGCGATCTGCCCCACAAAATGACAGACCCTGTCGAGCTG
>JAICXK010000239.1 GCA_025980435.1 Bryobacteraceae bacterium | reverse complement strand
GGGCGTGGAGATGTTCAAGAAGCTGCTGGACGAGGGCCGGGCCGGGGATAACGTGGGATTGCTGCTGCGCGGGATAGAGAAGACGGACGTGGAGCGCGGGCAGGTGATTGCGAAGCCGGGCACCATTAAACCGTATAAGAAGTTCAAGGGCGAAGTGTACGTGTTGTCGAAGGAAGAAGGCGGGCGGCACACGCCGTTTTTCAATGGCTAC
Source organism: Bryobacteraceae bacterium (assembly GCA_025980435.1). Taxonomy (GTDB): domain Bacteria; phylum Acidobacteriota; class Terriglobia; order Bryobacterales; family Bryobacteraceae; genus Bog-105. The sequence goes on along the minus strand of JAICXK010000239.1, from coordinate 7,729 downwards.
CGGCCGCAGTTTTACTTCCGGACGACGGACGTGACGGGGGTGGCGAAGCTGCCGGAAGGCATGGAAATGGTGATGCCGGGCGACAACGTCTCGATCGAAGTTGACCTGATCACACCGGTGGCTATGGACAAGGGCTTGCGTTTCGCCATTCGCGAGGGCGGTCGGACGGTGGGTGCCGGGACGGTAACGGAGATTTTGGAATAAGCACTGTGGACGACGGTTCGCGCACAACGGGCACAAGCGCCCTGTGCGCTATGCCGGCGCCGGGACAGTAATGGAGATTTTGGAACAGGGGATTATATATGCCGCGCGAAATTATTCAATTCCAGTGCAGCGAGTGCAAGAATCGCAATTACAGCAAAACCAAGAACAAACGGACGACTACCGAACGTATTGAGCTCAAGAAGTTTTGTCCGTATTGCCGGAAGCACCAGCCGCATCGCGAGACAAAGTAAATATTGTTTTTCTGGTAGGCTGTAAGGGAAGTAGGCCAAAATTAGGGCACATTAGGGGCATAGGTTTAACGGCTAGACCAGCGGTCTCCAAAACCGCGAGTGGGGGTTCGAATCCCTCTGCCCCTGCCATAAAATCCCTTTCCTCAATCCAATCGAGTGCAGACAGAGTGAGTTGATTTATACATGGGAATGACGAACGCAGTAAGTTGGCCGCAGCGAACGAAGTCGTATATAGACGAAGTAAAAGGCGAGATGCGGCGCGTGTCCTGGCCCACCTGGAAGCAGGTTCGCGCGACAACGGCCGTTGTGATCGTGTCGGTGTTCTTGTTCGCTGCGTATTTTGAAGTGGTGGACACCATCGTCAACAGCGTAATCACTCGCATTATCAACTACTTCACGCATCATTAAGGGTCCGGCCGGACCGGGCCGGATGAACAGGCAATGGCAGACGAAAGATTTAAAGACAACGAGGCGCTGGATTCCCTCCATGACGACGAAACCGCATCGGAGGCGTCGTATGTGCCGGGTGGCGCCGAATCCGATGCTTTAGAACAGGATGAAGGCGTCCGCGCCGATGAAATTCACGACGAAAGCGGCGATGAGACCGGTCAACCCGCGCTCGGACCCGTCAAGAACTGGTACATCATCCACGCCTATTCCGGGTTTGAAAACAAGGTCGCTGAGTCGCTCCGCACCCGCGCCCAGGCGTTTGGGTTTGCCGATCGGGTCGGTCAGATTTTGATTCCGACCGAAGAGGTCATCGAGCTGCGCAACGGCAAGAAAGTAATCAGCAAGCGGATGCTTTACCCCGGTTACGTTCTGGTCGAGATGGAGATGGATGACGAGCTTTGGCACGCCGTGAAAAATACTCCGCGGGTGACAGGATTTGTCGGTGGCGGCACTAAGCCGGTTCCGCTGACCGCCGACGAAGTAAACGCGGTTTTGTACCGGCAGAATTCGCCTTCCGAACGTCCGCGTCCGAAGATGACTTTCGAAAAGAACGAGACGGTCAAAATCATCGACGGGCCATTCACGAATTTTTCGGGCAAGGTGGACGAGATTAATAGCGAGCGGAATACTCTGCGAGTGATGGTCACGATTTTTGGCCGCTCTACTCCGGTAGAACTGGACTTTTTGCAAGTAGAGAAGATCTGAACCGCGCGCCTTACCAAGGAGAATGGACTGAGCCGCGCGCTAGCAAGCGGAATTAAAGGGAAAACATGGCAAAAAAAGTAACAGCAGCAGTGAAATTGCAGATTCCGGCAGGCAAGGCGACTCCCGCTCCCCCGGTCGGAACGGCGCTCGGTCCGCAGGGCGTGAACATCATGGAATTCTGCAAGGCCTTCAACGCCAAGACCTCGGCAAAGGATCAGGAAGGGCTGATCATTCCGGTTGTCATTACCATTTACTCGGATCGCTCCTTCACGTTCATCACCAAGACTCCACCCGTTGCAATTCTGGTGAAGCGCGCGGTGAATCTGGCCAAGGGCTCCGCTGAACCCAACAAGAACAAGGTTGGAACGATCACGGAGGAACAGGTGAAGGAGATCGCGAAGATCAAAATGCCTGATCTCAATTGCTTCACCATCGAAGCCGCCATGGAGCAGGTGAAGGGCGCCTGCCGCAGCATGGGCGTCGAAGTCGGCTAGCAGTCCGCGGGCTAATAATCCTTGCTAAACATACTCTCTTCCGTTACGCTAGAAATCGCTGTTGGTAAAACGTTCCAGTCTTTGAAACGTTAATAGGGAACCTGGCGCAAATCCAGGACTGCCCCGCAGCGGTAAGCAGGAACGAACGCTCGAAACAAAGCACTGTGCCGCTTTAAGCGGAATGGGAAGCTGAGCCAGTAGAAACGCAAAGAAATTTGCAGCGCCTGTAAGTCCGAAGACCTGCCGCAGCCCGCCCGAAAGGCGCGGAATTGAAATCGCAGCCTCGTGGGAGGGCCGTCAGGTGTTTTCAAATCGCTTCCGTTCATTTCTCTTTTGTTCAGCGCTACTGCTGAGTCTCCATTGCGACGCGTACGCAGCTTCCGATACGGCGACGCTATCCGGAACAGTTACTGATTCCTCGGGGGCGGCTATCGCCGGAGCCGACATCGATTTGCACTCCATCGCAGGATCGGTCCTATCTAGCATACGATCCGACGCGGGGGGTTACTTCTCGTTCAGGGGCATTGCGCCGGGCAAATATCTGCTCGATGCCTCCGCTCCGGGCCTGTCGCTCCAGAAGCCGCAAGCTCTGACGCTTACTGGGGGTGAGAATCCGAAGGTTTCCCTGCGGCTGATAGTCTCTGCGGTGAAAGCGCAGGTGAGCGTGACTGCGGCGGACGCGCCCCAATCGGTCGATCAGATTTCGAAGCAGCTCGATGTAGTGAACGTTTCGGAAGCGGAACGGCGCGGCATCTTTGCCGTTTCGGATGCCATCCGCTTCGTTCCTGGTTTACGCGTTAGCACGCGCGGCGGCCCCGGCGCGTTCACCACCATCCAAACGCGCGGTCTTCGCGTGACCGACACTGCTATTCTCATCGACGGCTTCCCGTTCCGCGACCCAACCAGTGTCCAGAATGAGGCCAGCGCCTACATAGGCGACCTTCTGCTGGTCGATTCTTCCCGTATCGAAGTACTGCAGGGCTCCGGCTCGTCGCTCTACGGTTCGAATGCCATGTCCGGCGCGGTGAATATCATCACGGATCCTGGCGGCGGCCCATTGCACGGCGACCTTGATCTACAGGGCGGCGGCCTGGGGTTGTTTCGCGGTGTGGCGCGTGTCGCCAGCGGCGTTCTCGATAATAAACTCACTTACTCGGCGGGGCTCTCCCGCCTTAACGTGATTCGAGGAATTGACGATGCCGGCGCCGCGCGTGACTGGAGCGGCCAGGGCGCGGTGAGCTACGCACTGAAGCCGAACATGCGGCTGATGGCCGATATCTTCGCTAACGCCGGTTTTCTCCAGGAGAATGTCAGCCCGGCGCCATCCCCCGCTGCGTCCCTATTGGGAATCATTCCAGCCATCCCGCTAACCACATTTGTTCCTTCGCTCGGCGATCCGGATGCAGGTCGTTACTCCCACTTCATCAACTCGCTCTTCCGCTTCCAGCACGAGATAACTTCACGGTTCTCCTACCGGATCGCTTACGGCATGGTCGATACCGTGCGCGACAACACCGATGGTCCAGGCGGTCCCGGGCTGTTTCAACCGCTCTTCAATACGTCCGATCGCTACGCCGGTCGCATCGATACGGCGCAGGCGCGGGCCAACTATCTTTTGGGAAGTCATCAGACCCTCACGGCAGGCTATGAGTTCCAGCAGGAGCACTACCTGAACACGTCGACTGATGAGAATCCGGATCCCGTTCAGCGCGCCTTTTATCGAACGGATGCGCGCCAGCGTACGAATGCGGCGTTTGCCCAGGATGAGCTGCGCTTAATCGGGAATCGCCTCAACATTCTGCTCTCCGCGCGGTTTACCCAGGCATCTCTCGATCAACCTGCTTTTATCGGAGGCGGCCTCTCGCCGTATGCAGGTTCACGGCTTCCAAAGCCGCCGCCTGCGTACACAGGTGACGCCTCTATCGCCTATTTTCTGCGCCGCTCATCTACGAAGCTGCGGGCGCATGCCGGCAACAGTTTTCGGTTGCCCTCACTGTACGAGCGATTCGGCGGATTCCTTTTTCAAGGCTTCGATTTCGCATACGGAGATCCGCGCTTGAGTCCTGAGCGCGCGGTGTCGATCGATTTCGGATTCGACCAGTATGCTTTTCACGAGCATGTAAAGATCAGCGGGAGCTATTTCTATTCCCACCTGCAACAAGTGATCGGCTTCCTGGATTTTCCGCCGGGATACGTAGATCCCTACGGCCGGACAGCAGGATATTACAACACGGCAGGAGGCATCGCGCGAGGCGTGGAACTGAGCGGCGAATTCCGCCCCGCCGCTGGAACTTCCGTGTTCGCGTCCTACACCTATACGAACGCGCAGGACCGCACTTCGCAGTATTTCACCGGAACGGTTTCGGCCCCACTGCAATCACCGCGAATCCTTTCAAATTATGCGACCCTGATCGCAATGCAGCAATTGGGAGCCCACGTCGACCTCGCGCTGGATTTCGATGCCGGCAGTGACTACTTGTACCCACTGTACGGGTATGCGTACCGGTTTCCGGGCCCGCGCCAACTCGGGTTGTCGGCCGGGTACTCGCTTCATTTGACAGAACGAATCGCGACGCGAGTTTACGCGCGCGTCTCCAACGCGCTAGGCCAAAGCTATTTCGAGGACGGGTTCCGCACGCCTCCCCGCTGGGCAGTCGGGGGCATCCGATTCAGCTTTTGAGGCCGCGGAACGAGCGCGGAAGCGCGCTATACTCGGTGCGTATGGCGTTCGCCCAACGTGCCGGCGCGGTGAGCCAGACGGTTCCCATCGATCGCCGGGCCGCGGCGAATCTTCGCTTCATCCGCGATACGATGGAGCGTGCAGCGTCCTTTACGGCCGTTCCTGGTTGGGGCGGCGTGATCATAGGAGTCACGGCTCTTGCGGCGGGTGGCGTTTCCTTCGGCCATCCCGCTCGCGCGCAGTTTTCAGTCTGGGTCGCGGAATCCGTTCTGGCGTTGCTGATCGCGTTTATCGCGGTTCGCCTGAAATCGAAGCGGTTGGATCTGTCGCTCCAGGCGCGGGCGGCGCGACGCGCGCTGTTGAGTTTTGCTCCGCCTTTGCTGGCAGGCGCGATCCTTACCGCGGTCCTTTATCACGCCGGCATCCTGAGCGTGCTCCCAGGGTTGTGGCTGCTCCTGTACGGCGCTGCAGTCGTCACCGGCGGCGCTTTTTCCGTTCGTATTGTTCCGGTTATGGGCCTGTGCTTTATGTTTTTGGGCGCTGCGTCGCTCCTGGCCCCTGCCAACTGGGGAAACGCGGCTTTAATCCTTGGTTTCGGCGTTCTGCATATTATTTTTGGGACGGTGATCGCCAGGAGGCACGGTGGCTAGACCCGCAATGGCGCGCTCGAACGATAACGAGCCCGTGAAGCCGCGCCCGCCCAAATCGGTAAGGCCTTCAACCGACCAGGAAACTGTCGAGCATGCGCTTCCGAACCTCGATCGGGTGATTCACGAACGCATGCGTCTGGGCATCTTGAGTGTCCTGGCGGTGAACGACTCCGTCACGTTCAACGAATTGAAAAAACTTCTCCAGACTACCGACGGCAATTTGAGCGTCCACGCCAGGCGGCTGGAAGAAGCGCAGTATGTGGAATGCACCAAGAGTTTTGAAGGCCGGATGCCCAGGACCGAATACCGCCTGACCGCGGCCGGCCGGAAGGCTTTTGAGCGTTACCTGGACCATATGGAAGCTCTCATCCAGGCGATGCGCGAGCATTAAAGCGGAAACCTGCTGTTATACATTCAAGAGCATGCACCGTCGCCAAATGCTCGCCGGCCTTGCGGCTTCTGCACTCATGAACGCCGACGCTCCTGCGACAAGCCCTAAGAACACGTATCTCGAAATTAAGACCTGGCGTTTCCATAACAGCCCGGAAAATCAGCCGGCGCGAGTTGCCGATTATCTGGAACACGGACTTTCTCCCGCGCTGTCCAGGGCCGGCGCCCGGCTCGACGGCGCATTTTCCAACGTGATCGGACCCGGCGGACCCTACTACATCACGCTCACGCAGTTTCCCTCTCTCGGCACAATGCAGGAGGTATTGGCGAAACTCGCCGCTGATGAAAAGCACGAGCAGGCGCTGCGGAAATTGAGCTCCGGCACGGGTTTGCCCTTCGTGCGCGTGGAGAGCAGCCTCTTGCGCAGCTTCGATGGAATGCCGGAGCCGGCGATCTCGTCCACTTTGGGCGATTCCAGCCGGGTGTTCGAACTTCGCACCTACGAATCGCAAACGTTTCTCACCCTCGCGCGCAAAGTCGGCATGTTTAATGGCGGAGAGATGCAGATTTTCCAGCGGCTCGGATTCCGGCCCGTGTTTTTCGGAGAGACGATCATCGGATCCGGCCAACCAAATCTCATGTATATGCTTTCCTACAATGATCTGGCCGAGCGCGGCCGGTTATGGCGCGCGTTCGGGAGTGATCCGGAATGGAAGAAGCTGGTTTCCCGCCCCGAGCTGAAGGATTCCGAAATTGTGGCCAACATCAGCAACGTCATACTGGCGCCGTTGCGATTCTCAGCCATACGCTAGAGCATCTCGTTCGGCCCTATAGAAGATAAAATCGCTAAATGCCTCCGCTCCGTATCGTCATCCCTGGGGGCAGCGGCCATATTGGTCAGATTCTCGCCCGCCACTTTCATGAGCGGGGCCATTCCGTAACGGTAATCGCGCGCCATTCGAAACGGGCCGAATGGGAAACGATCACTTGGGACGCAAACACACTCGGCGATTGGGCCGACGCCCTGGATGGAGCGGATCTTGTCATCAACCTTGCCGGACACACCGTCAATTGCCGTTATAACGAAACGAACCGGCGCCAGATCAAGAACTCTCGCATCTTCACAACGAATTTGGTCGGGCAGGCGATTGCGGAGAGCGCACATCCGCCTAAGATCTGGATGAACGCGAGTACAGCCACCATTTACCGGCACGCTCTGGACCGTCCCATGGACGAACTCACCGGCGAACTGGGTGGCAATGAACCGAATGCCCCGCGCAAATGGCAGTTCAGTATTGACGTTGCAAGCGGCTGGGAACGCACGCTATTCTCCGCGGAAACCCCTCACACGCGCAGGATCGCTTTGCGTAGCGCGATGGTTATGAGCCCCGATCCGGGCGGAATTTTCGACACCTTGCTATGGTTGGTGCGGCGGGGCCTCGGCGGGCCGGCAGGCTCCGGCCGCCAATACGTTTCCTGGATTCACGACGTCGATTTCATCCGCGCCATTGAGTTCCTCATCGCTCATGAGGGACTCAGCGGGCCTATTAACATTTCGTCGCCTTTTCCGCTCCAGAACCGTAAGCTCATGTTTTGCCTGCGCCGGGCGTGGTGCACCAGTTACATCGGACTTCCGGCGCCCCGCTGGGCCCTCGCTATCGGAGCGGCCCTCCTTCGCACGGAGACCGAGCTTGTTCTCAAGAGCCGTCGCGTGGTTCCGCGCTTGTTGCTCGACTCCGGTTTCGAGTTTCACTTCCCGAACTGGCGCGGCGCGTGCCACGACCTGGTGGAGCGCTGGCGCCAGCTAAACGGCGATTAGTACGCCGCGTTGCCGCATCACTGCATGAATCCCTGTCGCGCCAGTTCAAAGCCGGCGTACGTTAGAAGCCGGTTCCGGAGCTTGCC
>JAICXK010000101.1 GCA_025980435.1 Bryobacteraceae bacterium | reverse complement strand
TTCCCGCAAGGTCTGACGCCCCACACCAGCCAGCTAAGTGGAAAGGGAAATGCTGCGGCGTGGCGGGCTCGATTTGCGGGACGGTATCATCTCGGCGAACACTGAAGAAATGTCATATGCGGAGTGGGAACGTGTTGACCGCGGTATCCCACTCCGCGTTTTGAGCATTATGTACATGCGTCAACGGCGGCTGATTACGGATTACGCCTGAGACACGGACAACCCGGAAATTGAACCGGCAACGACGACAGGCCCAACCTTTCTGCAGTTAAAGCTTTGGTCTGTGCTGCAGCATATTTCTGGCCGCTTCGCACTCCTCGCGCAATATGCCCTGGACAATCTTCGGCGGAGGGCCCCAATTAGGAACGGCTTTGGTACTCAGGACTGGAAAATGAGAGTTAAAGCCACCGATGGTGTTGATGGGCGCTCCGAATACAACAGTACCGATTCTGCAGGCGCGGATGGCATAGGAACACATTAAACAGGGTTCGGCGTTCGTGTAAAGCGCGCATCCGGACAGGTCGAGCGTTTGCAGAATCTCGCAGGTCCGACGAATAGCTTCCATCTCAGCATGATGGGCAATATCGTGTTGCGTTCGGACGCCTTCGATTCCCTCGGATATCACAGCGCCGTCGCGCACAATGACAGAGCCGACTGGAACTTCACCACGTTCGCGAGCAATTCCGGCCAGTTTCAGACACAAGCGCATATACGACCCATGCAGAGAGTCAGCCATCTTTTCCATAATAGAGAGCCGGATCGAATACGGATAATCGAGAAGACGAAGACACCAGCGCGGCGGACTCCATTGGGTTGAAATTGCGACGTTATGCTCAACCCGGAAGGTCACGCTTCCATCTCAGATTCACGTGTGTCGGGCGCATGGATCGTGCTAAGCTTTTCCCGGAACGGAGCGAAACCATGAGTAAAGAGACAAACGCGGCAGCCCTAGGAAAGTTTGCCGAGGCGGTGAATACAGGAAAGTACGAATTATTCAGGGATGTGGTAGCAAGTGATTGTGTCGACCACGATCCCGCTCCGGGACAGGTTCCCGGACCCGACGGATATCGCTCTTTTTTTACCGAGATGCGCCGGGCGTTCCCTGATATGAAGGTGGAACTCGCAGAGCTTGTGGCGGATGAAGAAGCGATTGCCTTTGCGTACACGTTCACGGGAACACAGAGTGGCCCGCTCATGGGCATTGCGCCGACGGGAAAGAAGGTGAAGATCCGCGGTATGCAAATCTCGAAATTCCGCGACGGCAAAATGGTTGAGCGCTGGGGCAGCTCGGATCAACTCGGGATGTTGCAGCAGATCGGCGCCAGCACTATTCCTCGCTCATGATCACGAGCGCTCCTCAGACCGTTGCGCTTGCTCACACCCCGAGCCATTCAAGCCGTCGCGGACGGAACGCCAGCTTGCGTTTTGCTTTCTGGTTCGAAGCTCCGCGGAGCCTGGTGGCGTAGTAAACGCTGTCCGCCCCGGAGTTCCGCAACGCCTCGTCTTCGGCGATGGTTGGCGGCTCGGGCGCGCCAACGAATTTTGCAAAAGCGGGAAGCCACACGGATTGTCCAATCGGCTGATCGTCAACCACGTTATACACGCCCGGGTCGGCGGTGAGCGCGGCGCACGTCGCGGCAGCGGCATCCTCAATATGCACCCAATTCCAGATACCCTCACCCTTGCCGATCACCGGCACCTCGCGCCGGCGAACCTGGTCGCCGACGTCTCCCTCCCGGCTGAACCAAGTTCCAGGTCCGTAGAAAAATCCGTATCGTAACAATACCGCCTGTAGCCCGGATTCCTGTGCCGCCGCTTCCAAGCCGGCATAGGTCCTGCATCCGGCAGCGATGCCGGGCGAAGCATCAAACGCGAACGAGACGGTCTCATCGGCCAGCCCTGGTCCGGGCGCGTACCAGAAAGCGGAAGATTGCAGAACGTAGCAGCGGCAATTCGCGGCGCGCGCGGCTGCCAGCAGGTTTGCATTGCCCGTCACTCGCAATTCCTTATCCCGCGCAGCGGACGCCTTCATCTCCTCCGTCGTGTAATGCTTCGGGAGTGAGGTGAGTTCGTTAACGATTACGTCAGGCTTGGTATGCTGGACGACCTCCAGCACAGATGCGGCATCGAGCGCGTCTGCGATTACCTCATGGGCTCGTGCCGGCTCGCGCATGCCGGCGGCTTTGTGGGAGCGAACCAGCGCAAAGAGCTCGTGTCCCGCGTCGTCCAAACAACTCAGCAAAGGCTTACCAATCGCGCCTGTGGCTCCGGCGATCAGAACTCTCATTCCGGTATTCTGCCATGGCGAGCCGGCAGGCGCGTTCTTTAAGCCTATTCGAAAGTGTTTATGGGAGGGGTTCAGGTCATTGGTGACCACTTTGATTCAGGTGGAGCGAACTTTGTTCTCCCCTTGCTGAAAGGCTTTCATACTTTTCGGGTCGCCTACTTCCATAAAAAAGGTGATCGCGATCTGGCGCCCGTTTACATCAAAGCCGAGGCAGAAGACGACATGCCAATTCCACTCGAAAAGCTTTACAGCGGGACCTGAAGCGTTCCAAGTCCAGGCCGCGCTCTCGCTGGCGGCTTCGGCGAACCCTCCCATATTCGGGACATTGCGTCCCGATGTCGAACGCTCGCGTGAGTTCACCCGATGTACCCACGTTCAGATATGCGCAGTGTTCAGCCTTTCTGGCGCACGGCCGTTGAAATGCGTGGACGCGGACAGAGTCGGGCCGCATTTTTCTTCGGCTTTACAGAGAGGGCTGGTTTGTGAACACATTGCTTCAGGACTTGCGCTACTGCGCCCGCCAACTGACCAAGGCTCCGGGTTTTAGCTTGACCGCAATCGTCTCGCTGACTTTGGGCATCGGCGCTACTACGGCCGTCTTCAGCGTGATTTACGCAATCCTGATGAACCCGTATCCGTATGCCGCGCCTGATCGGATGATTCATATGCGGTTGCTTGACCCGGCCGGTCACGAGGGCGGTTTCGGGTTGACAGGCGGCCAATATCAACTCATCAAGAAGTCGCCCGCGGTGGAAGATGCATTCGCCGAAGATGACTGGAACCTGACACTTACGGGCGGAGACCTCCCGGAAGACGTGAACGGAGTGTATCTGACGTCAAATGCCTTCCAATTCTTTGGTGTTCCGGCCGCCCTTGGACGCGGATTATTACCTTCAGATGCGATAGACGGTCAAGACCCGCAGGCGGTCGTCGTGTTGAGCTACAAACTCTGGCAGCGTCATTTCGGCTCCGATCCGAAGGTAATTGGCAAGCCTATGCAACTGGTTCGAAAAACCTACACGATTGTAGGAGTCGCTGCGCCTCGCTTCACGTGGGGAGATGGCGACGTCTATCTTCCGCTCAAGGTCACACAGGACCGCACACGCGCTTTCTACGTGGGGCTACGCCTCAAACCCGGAGTGAGTCACGAGGCGGCGGATGGCGTGCTTCAGCCCTTAGTTAAACAGTTCCGCGTAGAGACGCCGACACACTTCCCAACAGGCCGATTCAAGGTACACGTCGTCGGACTTAACGAAGATTTCGTAAAGCGGCTCGGCGGCACGTTGTACCTCTTATTCGCTGCTGTTGCGTTTCTGCTCCTGATCGGATGCGGAAACGTTTCCATTCTGCAACTGGCCAGAGGCACGTCACGGCAACATGAATTCGCGTTGCGCGCGGCGATCGGGGCGAATCGGCTCCGGCTAGTCCGGCAAATGCTCGTGGAGGCTCTGCTCCGGTCGCTGACGGGCGCGGGATTGGGAATACTGCTCGCGTATCGCTTAACCGGGATCATCGCAGAGCTACTTCCGAAGTATTCGTTCCCACATGAGGCGGCTATTCAGCTCAATGTACCGGTGCTGATTTTTAGCGTCGCCCTCGCGATTGTTTCCGGTATTCTCTTCGGTCTCTGGCCTTCGCTCCAGCTCTCGCGCCCCGACCTGGTTCAAGTCATGCAAGCCAGCACACGGCGGGTCACCGGCGGCTTACGCGGGCGAACCATCAACACAGCGCTGATCGCCGGCCAGATAGCCCTCACGCTTGTCATGCTGGCGGGCGCGGGAGCCACTATGCGAGGCTTTCTCCGCCTGCTCGAAACACCGCTTGGATACGATCCGCACAACGTCATGTCGGTCGGCATTCCAGTTCATGACGGCGCATATCCGACCTGGGCGGCGCGTTCCGCTTATTTCGAACAACTGCTGAGAAAAGTTCGCAGCGTGCCCGGCGTGGGAACAGCCGCGATCTCGACGAACGCCACACCGCCTTCCAACGGCTGGAACACGGGGATCGAAATTATGGGCAAGCCGCCGAAAGACGATCAAAAAGTCCGTGTCAATTTTGTCAGTCAGGGGTATTTTCCAATCCTGCGGATCCCATTGGCGCAGGGCCGGCTATGGGATGAGACCGAGAATCACCATGCGGCTCGTGTAGCCGTGATTAACGAAACCATGGCGCGCCGCTATTTCCCGGATGGGGCTATCGGCCATTCGCTTCGCGTTCCGGAGATGAAGAATGTACCGCCGTTTGTGCTAACGGCTGTTGGAAATGAGCCTTGGCTGCAAATCGTTGGCGTAATCGCCGACAAGCGCGACGACGGGCTCCGGGACCCAATTCTCCCGGAGATCTTTGTTCCTTACACCTTGAGCGTAGGGGTATGGACCCAAATTCTGGTGCGTTCTCAAACATCCCCACTTGGTTTGCTCCATGCTATCGGCAAGCAGGTGAACTCCGTCGATTCAGAACAGCAGATCAGCGGCCACGTTCAGGACCTCGAGCACTGGATCCAGGGCCAGCCGGAGTGGGAGCAAGGACGTTTGACCACGTGGCTGTTCAGCGCATTTGCGATTTTGGCGCTGGCACTCGCCGCGACGGGCCTTTACAGCGTCGTTTCCTTTTCCGTTGCACAGCGAACGAACGAGTTCGGGATTCGCATGGCCCTGGGCGCGCAACCGAAGGACGTGTTGCGAGTTGTTTTCGCTTCCGCAGTGGTGAGTGTCGGCAGCGGACTGATTGCAGGAGTCATCTTGACTTTGGGCTTGAGCAACGTGCTAGCGAAATGGGCAGAGGGCAGTTCGCGCGACATTCTTATGCTGCTCGGGACAACTGTGCTGCTGACGTTTGTAGCCGCACTCGCGTGCGCAGTTCCGGCGCATCGCGCCTCGACCGTCGACCCAATGGAGGCCTTGCGATACGAATAAGGCTGCAGGCCCGTTTGGCAACATTTGCCAATGAAGTTATTTGCAAGCGCACACCAACTCAATCCAGGAGATCAACCCGCACTGCCGCGCTGTGATATGGAAGTAGGTTGCACAGCGGGAGTGTGGAACAATCACGATTGCAATCGCTATTGGTTTTCACGGTAAATCCTGGCTGACCGGGTCGAGGCGCAAAATCCAGTGAATCGAAGAACGTTTTTAGCTGCCGGCACGGGGCTGACGCTGTTGAAAGCAGCGCCGAACGACACCATACGCAGGGATACCGTCCAACCCGTTCTGCCGGGGACTACCGCTCTCTCTGAAACCGGTGATCTCGCCATGAAAATGGTCGACAGCATAAACGAGTACGCACTGCGCGTAAGCGCGGAATCCCTCAGCAGCCGTGCTGCACTCTGGAAAAGAAATTACAGCTCGCACGAAGAATATGAACGATCGGTGGCGCCGAATCGGGAACACTTGCGGAAGATCATTGGCGCAGTCGATCCGCGAATCCCTATTACCTCTCTTGAAGTAGACACCACGACGTTAACATCACCCCTGTTAGCGTCGAGCACGCGCTACAAGGCTTACTCGGTGCGCTGGCGTGTTCTTTCAGATGTCACCGCCGAAGGGTTATTGCTGGAACCGACCGGACGAACCGTTGCGCGTGTTGTGGCTATTCCCGACGCGGATCAATCACCCGAAATGCTGGCGGGACTCAAAGGCGGGCTCGACTCCGCTTCGCAATTTGCCAAAAGGCTGGCTGAGAACGGCTGCCAGGTCGTTATCCCCGTTGTCATCAACCGCAGCGACACGTGGTCGGGTATTCCAGGAATTCGCATGACCAATCAGTCTCATCGCGAATGGATCTATCGCATGGCATTCGAAGCAGGCCGGCACATTGTCGGCTATGAAATCCAGAAAGTACTGAGCGCCATCGATTGGTTTACGTATGAGAATAGGGCCGATGCTCTTCCGATAGCTGTCATGGGTTATGGAGAGGGCGGGCTGCTGGCACTCTATAGCGCTGCCATCGACGTGCGAATTCACAGCGCTATCGTCAGCGGATACTTTGACTCAAGGCAGGAGCTCTGGAAAGAGCCGATTTACCGCGACGTTTGGGGATTGCTCCGTGAGTTCGGCGACGCCGAGCTCGCGAGCCTGATTGCTCCGCGAGCGCTCGTCGTAGAGGCCTGCCGTGGACCGGAGACCAGCGGTCCGCCTCCAGAGACGCCCGAACGCAAAGGCGCAGCACCGGTGGGACGGCTTACGACTCCGGCGCTCGACAGCGTTCGCAAAGAGGCGGAGCGTGCCCGCGCGTTCTACACCAAGCTTAGGGCAGACGAAAACTTCCATGTTGTCGCAAGCGGGAATGGCACGGGACCATCCAGCTCGGAAGCAGCGCTTAGCGCTCTCTTTCGCACCTGCAAGCTGCAAATCACTCTGGCGCCCCCGGGGGCGGCTCCTCAGAATGTCCATGGCGATGTTGACGCCACCGAGCGAATGCATCGCCAGTTCGATGAATTGGTTGGGCATACGCAGGCAATCCTGCGGCGGTCGCCAGCACGGCGAGCCGAATTCTGGTCGAAAGCGGATTCCTCCTCGCCCGCGCGGTGGCGGCAGACCACAGCTTCGTACCGCGATTACATCTGGCAGGAAGTAATCGGACAATTACCTTCGCCGTCAATACCGGCCAACCCGCGTACACGTCTGATATACGATGAGCCGAAGTTCCGCGGATACGAGGTGCTTCTCGACGTCTGGCCAGATGTGTTCGCATACGGCATTTTGCTGCAGCCGAAGAACCTAAAGCCGGGCGAGCGCCGGCCGGTCGTGGTCTGCCAGCATGGCCTCGAAGGGCGCCCTCAAGATGTCGCAGATCCGAAGATCGATTCGCATTTCTATCACCATTTTGCCGCTCGCCTTGCCGATGAGGGCTTTGTGACGTATGCTCCACAGAATCCTTACATTGGGCAGGACCGCTTCAGAATCATCCAGCGCAAGGCCCATCCTGTCAAGCTGTCCCTGTTCTCGTTTATCATCGGCCAGCACCAAAGGACGCTGGAGTGGCTCGTCACATTACCATTTGTTGACCCGCAGCGAATCGGCTTCTACGGACTCTCCTACGGCGGCAAAACAGCTGTTCGCGTGCCGCCGCTGCTGAATGGGTATGCCTTATCTATCTGCTCCGGAGATTTCAACGAATGGGTTTGGAAAACCACCAGCGTGGATTCTTCCTACAGCTACATGGTGACCCAGGAGTACGACATGCTCGAATTCGATTTTGCCAATGTCGTAAACTACTCCGATCTCGCAGCTCTGATGGCGCCCCGGCCCTTCATGGTCGAACGCGGGCATCTGGATCCAGTTGCCCCCGACGAATGGGTAGCTTATGAGTACGCACGGGTGCGCCGATTCTACGACGTGAACATGCAGATGCCCGATCGTACTGCAATTGAGTTCTTCAATGGTCCTCACACCATCCATGCTCAGGGGACATTCGAATTTTTGAGGCAGCACTTACGATGGCCACCAACCAAGAATTGAGGCGGCGAGCATAACGAAACGGGGTCAAGTCCGGTCCTGTCCTTCGATTTCGAATACCCAGGCGAATTGACAAGGGCGTTTCGCCGGATCCTGGAGAACGGACGGCAGGCTGATAACCAGTCCCCGGCCGGCATCTTCTCGCCACGCAAGCGGCGGCGCAAAGCCCAACAGCCGAATCGAAGAGCCTGATTTGGGACGAACCGTGCGGATCGCCAACTCTTGTTCCGGCCAATTCATCGCGAACGCGTACACGAAACGGCTATCTTTGCTGCGGCTGAAACGAAGATCGTCGCCTTCCCGCCAAAGTGCGGCGGCGCGCGGCCGCGTTGCGTAAATGGCCCTGCCGTTTAGCTGAAGCCAACGCCCTCCCTCTTTCAGTTGAGAAACCGCTTCGGGATGGAACTTACCGCTGCCATCGGGCCCCACGCCGATTTGAAAGTTTCCGCCTTTCGCCACGGAGTCTACGACATTCCTGACGATCCAGGCAGCGCCCTTGTAGTTCTCCGCGTGCGGATCGTAGGAGAAGGATGAAGCAAGGGGATAGATGACCATCCACGGAACATCGGTGTTCTCTTTGCTTCCCGGGACGAAACCCTCAGGCGTGTAATAGTCGCCGTAATTACCTATCCCGCGCGCGCGCAGCATGACGCCCGGCTGAATCTTCCGGAGGTCGATAATCGTCTCGCGCAGTTGCGGCCAGACCGCCGGACCGAGCCACATGTCAAGTGAAAGCATGTCGATACGCCCATAATTAGAAAGCAATTCCGCGAGCTGGGTACGATGACGGGCCATCATGCGCCGCACCTCGGCGGAGACCGGATCAGGCACCAGGGTTCGAGTCTCGCCCTTGCGCTGGTTCTGCTCTCGGGGGACGCCGGTGAGGCGCTGTTCGGAGGGAACTTGTAGCGGGTGGAAACAATATGGGCGAAAGTCCGCATCGTACCAGTCAGGATGTGAGAAGTACAACGCGATTTTCAGATTTCGGCGACGGCCGGCCGCGCAAAGCTCTTTGACCACATCGCGGCGAAACGGCGTCTCCATAAGGCTATAGGCGACATCGCAGGACTCCAATTTCGGTCCCCCGGAGGCGTTCCAATTCACCCGCGAGCGCACACGCGTTTTGGTATCGAACATCGAGAACCCTTCATGATGCTTTGCCGTGAAGGCAAACATTTTACAGCCCGCCTCAGAGAACAGATTCGTCCATTCATCCGCGTCGAAGCCGGTCGGATTCCACGATCGATAGAGCTCGTTGTATGTCGCGCGTTCGTTGGACCGCATCGTCAAATACGGCCAGGACTCATGCGCTTGCCCAGTAATCGAGTAAATGCCCCAGTGCACTCGCACACCGACCTTCATGTCCCGGAAGGCCTCATAAGCTTGCGGCGGCGCCCAATGGTATTCGGGGACTGGAACCTCCTCGACATAAGACCTTACTTGCCTGTAATGACTATCCGTTTCGGGCAAGCGATGCCGTATGGCACTCTCCGACTTTAGAAGGCCCGCACTGGAGAGGCCGGCGAATGTCGATTTCAGAAAATGGCGCCGGAGCATGACTAGTCAACACTACAACACCGCCATCGCAGGAAGCGGCTCAGCGCGGGTTACATATTGCTTCGCTTGGCTGTGGTCTGCACATGCCCGGTGTCCAGCGATTCGCCCGGAGAAGTCGCGGGTGGTAGAGTTGATCCGGGACGATGCGGGTGAATCATTTGGCGCGACGGGAATTCTGGAAAACAGGAGTAGGCGCGGCTTTAGCGGCCGGCTTTCCAAGCCCAGGTTCGGGCGCGCAAGCATCGGGCGGGGCAGGTGCGCGAGCGGGCATTTATGACGTTCTGCAATTCGGCGCCGCCGGCGACGGGAAGACAGCAGATACAGCGGCTATCAATCGAGCGATCGACACGGCGGCTGCGGCAGGCGGAGGGACGGTGCGGTTTCCGCAAGGCACTTATCTCTCTCAATCGATTCACTTGACGAGCAACATCACTCTTTTCCTGGATACGGGTTCAAAGCTTGTAGCCGCCGAATCCGGTTACGATGCCGCTGAACCGAACGGGCAGTGGGAGAAGTATCAGGATTTCGGGCATAACCACTGGCACAACAGCCTCATTTGGGGCGAGAACCTGGAGAACATCGCAATCGCCGGCCCCGGCCTGATTTGGGGGAAAGGATTGAGCAGAGGCTACGGCGCGGGGCCCAAGGCGGAAGATCCCGGGGTGGGAAATAAGGCGATTGCCCTAAAGCGGTGCCACAATGTGATTCTGCGCGATTTCTCGATTCTGCAAGGCGGCCATTTCGGTATTCTTGCGACCGGCGTCGACAATCTCACGATCGATAATCTCAAGATCGATACCAATCGAGACGGCATGGATGTGGACTGCTGCCGGAATGTGCGTATCTCCAACTGCAGCGTCAACTCGCCCTGGGACGATGGAATCTGCCTGAAGAGTTCGTATGCGCTCGGAGAGGCGCGGGCAACCGACATGGTTACCATCACAAATTGCCTGGTGTCCGGCAGTTTCGAGCTGGGTGCGCTGCTCGATGCCAGCTACCGGCGCTTCCCGGCGGATTCCAAGGTTCCGCGTACGGGACGGATCAAGTTCGGTACGGAGTCAAATGGCGGGTTTAAAAACGTTACGATTTCGAACTGCGTGTTTGAAGAATGCCAGGGCCTCGCGCTTGAAACCGTCGACGGCGCCTTGCTCGAAGACGTAGCCATTACGAATATCACCATGCGCGATATCACCAGCGCTCCGCTGTTTCTCCGGCTGGGCAGCCGTATGCGAGGACCGCAAGGAGTTCCGGTGGGCAGCTTAAAGCGCGTCATCATCAGCGGTATTGTCTGCCATAATTCGGCATCGCGCATTGCCTCTGTCATCAGCGGCATTCCAGGGCACTATATTGAGGATTTGAAACTGAGCGATTTGTATTTGCAGTATCGCGGGGGCGGCACTAACCAAATGGCTGCCAACGAACCGCCGGAGCAAGAGAATGCTTATCCGGAACCGGGGAGGTTCTTCCCGATGCCGGCAAGCGGATTTTATATCCGGCACGCGAAAAATCTCGATATGAGTAATGTCGAGATCAGCACAACAGAGAGCGATTCGCGACCGGCGTTCTTTCTGCGTGATGTGCGCGGGGCAGACTTTTTCCGGATTAAGTCTCCGGCCGCGCCCGGGGTCTCCTCATTCGAATTGCGCGATGTCCAGGACTTCACACTGGGGCGCGGTCAACCAGGCGGCGACGTGCACTTGGATCAGGCCGATCATAAGAGTGTGTAGCCGGCGAGCAACGGGGTTCTGGGGGTGGTGGAAGTTACAATAGATGCTTAAGCTGCGCACGACTGATGCCGAACCACACCGCGACCGTCAACCATAAGGCGGAACAGAAGACACCGAAAAAACGAGAACAGGCGCGCAACAGCATCGCGGAGTGGACCGTCACCATTCTGCTTCTGCTGTTCGGGACCACCACACTGGTCCAAGCCTTCGTCATTCCGACCGGCTCGATGGAAGACACGCTGCTGATTGGCGATCATCTGCTGGTGGATAAGCTGGCATATGCGCCGGCCGGACCGATCAGCAAGTACCTGCTTCCCTATGAAGAGCCGAAGCACGGCGACATCATTGTTTTCCGATACCCGGGAGATATTACACAGACCTTCGTCAAACGCGTGATCGGCGTACCGGGCGATCACATCAAGATGGTGAACCGGATTGTCTACCGGAACGGCATCCGGCTCAACGAGCCGTATGTATATCACAAGTTTCCGTACGATCCCGCGCGCGACAATTTTCCCGGAGAGCCATATCCATTCGCCGAAGGATTGCAGGCGCAACTGCAGCGCGACATGCTGGAACACCACGTTGTAAACGGAGAAGTGGTGGTTCCGCCGGATTCGTATTTTGCAATGGGCGATAACCGCGACAATTCGCTAGACAGCCGCTACTGGGGCTTCGTCCCGCGCGACAACATCATCGGGAAGCCTCTGCTGATCTACTGGTCGTACAGGGCATCGACAGAGGATCTTGCGGGGACATCGATGCGCTCCTGGGGCGATCACATCATCGATCTGGGCGAGCACTTTTTTACGCGGACACGCTGGGATCGGACGCTCAAAATCATTCGGAGATTTCCGGATTCGAAGCTGCCCAAAGAACCGCTTCCGCTGAATCCCGGATCCGCGAACCCATAAGCAAGCGCTGAGAAGTTCGCGAAGGCGCTCACTAATCATTTATGGCGAATCACCGGTACGGCCTGATTATGGCCGGAGGCCGCGGCACACGTTTTTGGCCGCGCAGCCGCAAGCGCAATGCAAAACAGGTTCTGCGGTTCTTTGGAGACCGGACTCTCATCCAGCAGACAGGAGACCGTTTGCTGCCGGTAATTCCGCCGGAGAACTTGTGGGTCATCACGAATGAAGCGCTGCGGGAAGAGATCCGGCATCAACTGCCGGAGATTCCGAAAGAGCACGTCATTGCGGAGCCGGCGCAGCGGAATACGGCTCCTTGCATTGCGCTGGCCGCGCATATCTTTCACGAGCTGGACCCGGAGGCCGTGCTGGGCGTGTTCCCGGCAGATCACTTGATTCTAAAAGAGGCGCGTTTCCGCAGCTTCGTCAAGGCGGCGTTTCGCGCAGCCGAGTCGAACGACGTGGTAGTGCTTGGCATCCAACCACGATGGGCAGAGACCGGCTACGGATATATTGAGTTTCCGAAGAACACGCTGGCGGGGCAAATGGACGCGCGGCCGGTAGCGAGCTTTCGCGAAAAACCGGATCCCAGAACCGCCAAGCGATTTGTGGAACGCGGCCACTTCTATTGGAACGCAGGAATGTTTTTCTGGCGAGCCGCAACCGTTCTGGAACTGATGCGCCATCACGAGCCGAAGACGGCGACCCTGCTGGCGGGCCTGCCGGGGTTCGGCACGCGCACATTCAAGCGCAAGTTGGCGGAAGTGTACCCGCTCTGCGAGAACATTTCGATCGATTACGCAATCGCAGAAAAAGCCGCGAATGTGGCCGGTATTGCAATGGACGATATCGGCTGGAACGATGTCGGGAGCTGGGACGCGGTATACGAGCTGGCCGATAAAGATGCGGACCGGAACGCTACGCGCGGAGATTTAATGGCACTGGAGAGCCATGGAAACTTTGTCGATGTGGCAAAGACCGTAGCGCTGGTAGGCGTCGATAACCTCGTGATCGTAGAAACGCCGGATGCGCTCCTGGTAGCCAGCCGGAATAAGGCGCAGGATGTCAGCAAGCTGGTAAAGGCGCTGGAGGCGAAGGGGCGCGAGGAGCTGCTTTAGCAGCCCGCCTGTTGAGGCTGAACAAACAGTTCACCACGAAGCCGGACCAGGCGATCCGCCCCACAAAGGTCCAATCGGCTTTATTCCGGCGGCCTGGCGTTTTTGAAAAGCCTCGCGAGAATCGCGATGGCGCGATCCACGTCGCGTTCGGTGAGAATATACGGAGGCAGAAAACGCAGCACGGTATCGTGCGTGCAGTTGAAGAGAAGGCCTTCCTTGATTCCATCGAGCACAAGCTGCTTGCCGGGAAACGCGATCTCCACTCCGATCATGAGTCCGGGGCCCCGCACTTCCCGGATGAATGAAAACGTCCGCATCAGATCGGTGAGACGCATCCGGAAGTACTGTCCGACGGCGTTGATGGACGGCAAAAGATCGTCCAGAATATCGAAGAACTCTAGCGCGACGCGGCAGGCTAGCGGTCCTCCACCGTAAGTGGATCCATGCATGCCGGGCTTGATGGCCGCAGCGGCCTTCTCATTACCGACGATGACGCCGAGTGGAATGCCGCAGGCCATCGGCTTAGCGGCGAGTACTATGTCGGGCAACAGCACGGGATCGAGCAACTGGTAAGCAAAGTACGCGCCGGGGCGGCCCACGCCGCACTGAATCTCGTCAAAGACCAGGAGGCAGTTGTGCCTGTCCGCGAGAGCGCGAGCCGCACGCGCGAACTCTTCGGAAATGGGGAGCACGCCGCCCTCGCCCTGAATGAATTCAAGCACGATGCCCGCCGTATTTCCGTTGACGGCGGATTCCAGCGCTGCAATATCGTTCCGGGGAACGAAGCGGGCGCCGGGAACCAACGGCTCAAAATCCTTTCGGTATTTCGGCTGGCCCGTAATGGAGAGCGCCCCGAGGGTGCGGCCGTGGAACGAGTTCTCAAGGGATACAATGCCGTTCTTTTCCGGCGAGATGGCATTCCCATGCGCGCGGATCATCTTCAGCGCCCCTTCCATCGCCTCCGCGCCCGAGTTACAGAAGAAACTGCGATTGAGCCCGCTGATTTTCGCCAGTCGCTCGGCAAGCCGCCCCTGGTACTCGTGATAATAAAGATTTGAGGTGTGCAGCAGGAGTCCGGCCTGCTGGCGTATAACCTTTGTGATGCGCGGATGCGCATAGCCAAGCGAATTCACGCCGATGCCGCTGATGAGGTCTAAATAGCGGTTCCCTTCGAGATCGTAGACATAGCATCCTTTGCCGCGATGCAGAAGCAAGGGATAGCGCGAATAGTTCTGTACGAGATAGGTGCGCTCAAGTTCGGCGACCGTTTCGAATGGGGAGAGCACCTGGGGTTCTGAAGGAAGTGTCGTGGCCATATTCCATGATACGGAGGGCCGTAATCAAGGACGGCTATTGAGGGCTATCCGATTCGTTTCAGACACTTCTGCCTGTGATGCCGAAGTGATTCGCAGCCGCAAGCAGATGGCGATCGTTGGTCCAGATTTCTCTTTCACCCACATCGATTGCAGTCGCGATATGAATTGCATCGCCCGCTCGCAACGGAACGTTTGGCGGAAGCTTTCGGACCAGCGCAGCAGCTCTTTTCAACAACGCATCAGTAATGCTTACAAAATTCCAAAGATCGCTCTCGACATGGCTTCTGAACACATCGATCAATTTGGAGCCCTGAGCCGACGTCAGAAATCCTTCGCGGGTATGGCGGTTGAAGACGCAGGTGACCTCCAGCAACGCCCAGGAGGAAGTACAAACGTAGTGCGCACGATGTATGAGGCTGCGCACTTTCACGGCATCCGGCTCGTTCACATAGAACTTCGCAATGTATGCAGAATCGAGATACATTCGCTCATCGATCTTCTTCGAGAAAGCGTCCACTATCGGCAGCAACCGATGGAAAACGCTCCCAAAACTCAACCATTTCCGGGAAAGCCCGCTTGGCACGTTTTTTCGTGATGGGGCGAAGCTCTGCTATGGGCTCACCACGGCGCTCGATCAAGATGACAGAGCCTTCGGCGGCTTCCCGCACAATTTCGGAGGTGCGGATATGAAGCTCGCGAATGGAGGCCTTTTTCATGTGCTACATTGTAGCACATAAAACGTTAACAACTGCGCTACGCATAGACAACTCTTCTGGGGCAATCAAACCGGCTTGCCGGCCAGAGCCCCGCTCCACGCCCCTTCTTGGTGTCTCAGGGAGCAGTGAGCACGATTCTGCCGGCGTCGTCTAAGCGCACTGCATAAGTTTTGAGGCGGCAGGATCCAGTCAACGCTTCTCCGGAACTCAGATCAAATTTCCAGGAGTGAAGAGGACAAATAAGAGTGCTTCCACCTATCAGGCCGTCGGCCAGCGGGCCGGATTTGTGAGGACACCCGGCCTGTACGGCAAACACCTGCCCGGTGCGGGAGCGGATCACCGCGATGCGCTCACCGGCGACAGAAAACTCGCGGCCTTCGCCCGGAGGTATGGTTTCGAGCGGCGCCAGAATCACTTCAACAGCAGAGCCATTCATTGCAGCACCGGAAGCAACGACGTAAACTGGTTTGGCGTTGCGGGCGTGTACGCTTCCTGCCAAGGGTCGCAATACGCGACAACCGATTCCCGGAGCGCCTCGTCGAGACGCGCCGCAAGCCCTTCACGATCGTCAACAACTACGGAACGGATTTTCTCGATTCCGATCCGCTGAACGAACCCGTAGGTCCGCTCGAGATATTTCGCGTTCTCGCGATAGTACTGGATGAAGCGGCCCATGGACTGAACGACCGCATCCTGGTTATCCACAACGCAGAGCAGATCCCCCTTTCGAACATGGGCGCCGGCCGCGCCGCCCACATAAATCTCCCACTTGCCGCCTTCAATCGCAACGGCGCCGGCATCTTTAACCATTGCTTCGGAACAGTTTCGGGGGCAACCCGCGGTAGCGAGCTTCATTTTGGCGGGGCAGTCAATGCCTTGAAAGAGCTGCTCGATTCTGATTGCGAGGCTGGTGCTGTCGCCCACTCCAAAGCGGCAATATTCGGTTCCAACACAGCTCTTACAAGTCCGGTATCGTTTTGCGTAGGCATGGCCCGAAGGCATGCCAAGATCGCGCCAGACAGCCGGAAGGTCTTCTTTTGCGATACCCAGAAGATCGATCCGTTGACCGCCAGTGAGCTTAAGCATTGGCACGTTGTACTTTTCGGCCACATCGGCTATGCGGTGCAGCTGAGCGGCGCTGGTAACACCTCCTGGAATCTGCGGG
>JAICXK010000337.1 GCA_025980435.1 Bryobacteraceae bacterium | reverse complement strand
GGTAGATTATGGCTTCGATCCGGAAAACGTCTCGTTAATTGCCGTTGATACGGATAAATTGCCCGGGACCCCAGCGGCCGTAGCCAACTTATACGCCCGAATATTGGAGAGAACCAACGGTTTGCCGGGCGTGAACGCGGCGAGCCTCGCATGGCACGTTCCACTCACCTTCCCTGGCGGGGACGGACCAATACAGGTTCCGGGCAAACCTGACCTGCCACGGCACGAGAGCGACACGTTCATCAATTGGGTCGGCCCGCGGTTTTTTGATGTCATGGGCACTCGTCTGCTTGCAGGCCGCGAGTTCAATAAAGGCGACGGCCCTACCGCCGAAAGCGTGGGAATCATAAGCCAACTAGCCGTGCAGCGATTCTTTCCCGGAGAGCGCCCAATCGGCCAGCATGTTGTGCTGCATGGGAAGTTAATCCGAATTGTGGGAGTAGCCCAAAACATGAAGTACCAGAGCTTTCGAGAGGACACCGCCCCAGAACTTTATATTCCATATACTCAATACGCCGGCCACAGTCCCGTGACAAGCAGTGGGCTGCCCTCACTCACATTCATTCTCAAAATGCGTCCCGGCGCTCCTTCACCAAATCCGGTGTTTCGCACCCTGCTTCATAAATTGGCTCCGGACGTGCCCCTGGGCGTGACGTACACCATGGAGGAGCAGGTGGACAACTCTGTCCTTCGAGAGCGTCTGATGGCATCGCTTTCCGTCTTCTTTGGAACCTTGGCACTCTTACTCACTTCGATTGGGCTTTACGGGATTCTGGCTTATAACGTGACGCGGCGCACGGGCGAGATTGGAATACGCATGGCTCTGGGAGCACCCCGAAGCAACGTGGTTTGGCTGGTACTACGAGGAGCGATGGCTTATGTTTTGGGTGGCGTTCTTATCGGCGCGATAGCCGTGTTGGCCGCATCACGCGTTGTGGCCAGCCTTCTCTATGGAATCCGGCCGAACGATCCAGGCAATCTCGTGGCGGCGATTCTCGCTCTTCTATTTGTTGCGGCTTTGGCTGCGCTCTTTCCGTCACTACGCGCGAGCCGTGTTGATCCGGCAATTTCGCTTCGGCAGGAGTAGGCATAGAGACCGTATAATCACGGCGATGGGCATCTCTGCTACCGTCCATGCGCCGGATCGGTCCAGGCTTCGCGCGGACCGGCAGAACCCGTACACAGGCGTCCATTCCGTGAACGTCTTCGTCCGCGATCTGGAGCGGAGTCTACGGTTTTATCTTGAGCAGCTTGGATTTCACCTGGCCTTTGATGCCAGTCTGCAATCTGGCCAGCGGTGGGTCGCTGTAGCGCCTCCGGACGGAAGCACGGTGCTGGCCCTGATCGCGGCGCATCCCGGCTCGAAAGAGTACAACCTCATCGGCCGATCGACACAAGTTGTGTTTGTGACGGAAGATGTCGCTGCCAAATTCCGCGAATGGAGCAGTCGCGGAGTCCGGTTCCGCTATACGCCGCGGCTGAGGCGCGTCAGGTACGAGACGAAAGATCCAGACCTGCAGTCGAATGACGCGGCATCCGAAGACCATGCGCCGGTTTGGGGCGGGGTGTTTACCCGCTTTGAAGATATCGACCGGAATTCCTTCGGACTTGTGAGCTTTGACGAAGTGAACCGAGCGGTCGAAGCCCAGCGGCTTGTCAGCGCGCAAAAACTGGAAGCGGAACGCCGCGTCACGCAGGAACTGCAAATTGCCAGGCAGGTGCAGGCGAGGCTGTTTCCTCAAACGCTGCCGCCCTTCCGGACGCTCGAGTACGCGGGCACTTGCATCCAGGCCCGCCAGGTCGGGGGCGATTATTACGATTTTCTGAACCTCGGCCGGGAGAGGCTGGGGCTGGTGATCGGCGACATTGCGGGGAAGGGAATTGCCGCCGCCCTCTTAATGGCGAATCTCCAGGCGAATCTACGCAGCCAGTGCGCCATTGCTCTGGATCATCCGCAGCTCTTTTTGCGATCCGTGAATCAGCTCTTTTATGAGAATACGGCTGACAGCGCTTATGCGACCTTATTCTTTGCCGAATACGACGACACAACGCGGCACTTGCGCTATATCAACTGCGGACATCTATCCGCGCTTCTGCTGCGGAGCAGTGGTGTTCTGGAACGGCTCGATTCGACCTGCACGGTGTTGGGACTTTTTAAAGATTGGGATTGCTCGATATCCGAATGCCGGCTCTCTCCAGGAGATACACTGTCGCTTTATACCGACGGCATTACGGAGGCATTTAACGATGCCGACGAGGACTTCGGGGAACAGCGGCTAATTGACGCCTTGCGGCGGGATCGCGACCTTCCGCCGCAAGAGCTGCTTTCGTCGGTTATTCGTGATGTTCGGACGTTCAGCCCTCGCGAACAGCATGACGACATTACGTTGATCGTGGCGAAGCTGCGGTAGCGCATTATTCTACAAGAACGACTGCAGGACAGGGATCAACGCGATCCGAACACGATAGAATTTTAGTAAGAAGGGCCTGGATCCAGAGTGGACGCACTTGCTGAGAAACTTGATGCTCGCTTACGCGAGTGGCGGCCTGAAACGGCCGCAGAAGCACGGCAACGGATCGCTGAAGTTATCGAATTGGCCGATGCCGATCTACTCGACCTAGCCAGGTCCCGATCAGTTGAGCAAGAAGTGCTCGATTTGCTAGATGAACCCCGGACCCGGTGAGGTCTGGCTTGCTGACCTGGGATTGGCAGCCAAAACTCGGCCTGTCGTAATTGTCTCCAGATGGGATCCAGATTCGCATCGAGCGTTGATCCTGTACGTGCCGCTCACCACTCAGAGCCGTCCCAGCAGCTATGAAGTCCCAATACCCCGGTTGCCGTTTCTGGATCGCGAGTCGTTCGCCAACGTACAGGGAATGGGTTCAATTCCGATTATCCGGTTAGAACGGCAAATCGGGCGAATACCGGAGCAGACAATGGCAAATATCCGGAAGGCCCTAGTATACGCTCTTGATTTGGGTCCAGGGCCGGGTAATCACAAGAATCCGTAGCGGTCGATAGTGGCATCGAGCCTCGATTCGGCTACGGAATCACCGCCCGGAGGACATCACAAAGGCAAAGAGGGAATCACCCGCGCCGGCAAGAACGTACTGCATGCCGTCGAGTTCATAGCTGATTGGGCCGTTGCTCACGGTTGCTCCCAGATTGGCATGCCAGAGGGCGTCCCCGGTTGCAGCGTAGAGAGCAATGAAGTTACTCGAAGAATCTCCCGTGAACAATAGATTGCCCGCCGTTGTCAATACGCCCGAGCGCGCGCCAGGGCCCTCCCACTTGTGGCTCCAGCGGATCTTGCCGGTTTTGTAATCGAGCGCTTGCAGCATGGAATGGCCTCCGCCGCCGCGATCGTTACCGCTCCAACCCTCCGGCTTTTCGGTGTCGTCGAAGATGTAATATTCACTGAAACCGCGGTTCGCGTTGACATAGAACAGACCTGTTAGCGGGCTGAAACTCGGGGGCGGCCAGTTGGTTGCACCGCCCTGATTTGGGGTCACGAGCGCGCCGTCCACCTGCGGTTCTTTGGCTGGATCGGGAATCGGCTGCCCTTTGGCGTTCACCCCATTCGCCCAGTTCGTTTTTATGAATTCGGATGTTGTGATGTGGCTTCCATCGGTTCGATCGAGAACGAAGAAGTAGCCGTTCCGGCTCGCCTGGGCGAGCAGTTTGCGGGGATGGCCGTTAATCTCACCGTCGAAGAGAACTGGAGTTTCGACAGCGTCCCAATCATGCGTGTCGTGCGGCGAAGGTTGAAAATACCAAGCGAGCTTGCCGGTATCAATGTGTAGAGCGACGATGGATTCCGTGAAAAGATTGTCGCCCTTACGTCCCTTGCCGGCGATGACCGGCTGCGGATTGCCAGTTCCGACATATAACAGCTTGAGTTCGGGATCGTAGGTGCTTGGAACCCAGGTCATACCGCCGCCGTGAGCCATGGCTTCCGCATTGGGCCAAGTTTCAGAACCGGGTTCGCCGGGTTTCGGCACGGAAGACCAGTGCCACTGAACCTCTCCCGTTTCGGGATCACGCGATTCCAGGTATCCCGGAATATCAAGATCGTCGCCGCTTACTCCGACGATCACATGATTCCCGATGACAACGGGCGCGACCGTCGCCGTGTAGAACCGGTCCAAATCACAGATCTGCTTGTGCCAGCGTTCCGTCCCATCCTTGCTGTTGAGGGAAACGAGGTTGCAATCGGGAGTTTCGAAATACAGCCAGTCACCGTACATGCCGACTCCGCGGTTTCCGAGATGCCAGCCGCCCTTCGAAGCCCAATCGAAGTGCCAGATTTCGCGCCCGCTGCGAGCATCAATGGCGAAAACGTGGTCTGGGATCGAGAAGTATAGGATGCCATCGACCATGAGCGGTGTGGACTTAATGACATCGCCCAGAGTTCCGGTTGTGGAACTGGTTCTGTAGACCCAAGCTAAGCTGAGCGATCGCACGTTCTGTGAGTTGATCTTGGAAAGCGTGCTGAAGCGGCGGCCAGAGTAATCGCCGTTGTAAGTGGGCCAACTATCGACTGGAGGCTGCAACAGCTTCTTAGAGTCCAAAGACTGCGCGTTTAGCATGCAGCCGGCGATTGCGATCCAGACAAGCGAACGCAGGTTCATTTCAAAGTCTCCAGGTACGCGACGAGGTTGTGCACGTCTGCGTCGGTGATTCTATCCAGTAGCTCATCGTGCGCGGCGTAGGGGTCATGGCGCTCGATTTTGAGCTGCGG
>JAICXK010000072.1 GCA_025980435.1 Bryobacteraceae bacterium | reverse complement strand
GTTGAACGTTGTGAACCGATTCGGCGGTCAGGGCGGCTTCAATTTCGGTCAGCGCCTCGTCCGCATAGCGCTCATCCCCTATCTTGACCAGCGGTCCGCGCGCTTCCCCGCGTCTTTTGTTCTTAACTAGCCAGCGCGGGCTCTCCGGGACAAATAGCGAACTGAACAGAAAAATCAGCGAAGGCGCGGCGATGGCGGTGAACATCCAACGCCAGCCGAACTGTCCGTTCCAGGAGACGCGGATCTGTTCCGCCGTAGCCCCGAGGGGGACCTGCTGCGCGATCAGCCAGTTTACAATCTGAGCGCCGAGTATGCCAACGACAATGGTGACCTGGTTCAGCGAGACGAGCCGGCCGCGCCACAACGCCGGGCTTATCTCGGCGATGTATGTAGGCGAGACATTCGACGCAATGCCGATGGCAACTCCGCCGATGATCCGCCAGGTGATGAACGAGTTAAACGACCAGGCCCACCCCGTTAATACCGAGGAGATCGCGAACAATAAAGCCGAAGCAATGAGCAGCTTCTTCCGGCCGAAGCGGTCGCTGACAAAGCCGGAGACAATGGAGCC
The DNA here is from genome assembly GCA_025980435.1 of Bryobacteraceae bacterium. Classification (GTDB taxonomy): domain Bacteria; phylum Acidobacteriota; class Terriglobia; order Bryobacterales; family Bryobacteraceae; genus Bog-105. The sequence continues at coordinate 18,556 of JAICXK010000072.1, read as the reverse complement.
GATCAGGCAGCCGATCAAAGCGCAGCTATTCGCCCAACCGATCAGTTCTTGCGTGTTGAGCCGGAAGTATGTTTCGTAAAACGGCTTGGCTCCGCCGATTACCACCCAATCGTAACCAAAGAGCAGCCCGCCCAGGGCCGCGGCTGCCGAGATGAGCCAAACGTAGCCGGAATGGAGATGGGTAGCACTTGTTGAAGCTGCCGTACTGCCCGTCTGTACAGACTTCATGCTTTGATCCCGGCGCGGTCTGCGAGTACTGCTTCGGTCCGAAGCTCAGCCGAAAAGTCCGAAGCGTTTGCATGGCTGGGATCGAGTTGCAGTATGCGTTCGAGCAAGCGGCGCCCGCGCTTCGTGTGGCCGAGTCCAATCGAAGCCTGCGCTTCAAGGAACAGCGCAGTGATCGTGTTCCGTCGCGAGAGGTCCTCATTGAAAAGCAGCATAGCGGGCAAGGAAGTTGCGAAGTAGTCAATGCGCGCTTCCCGATGCGCTAATTGTTTTGCATATCGCAAGAGTTCGCGTAACAGTTGTCTCGCTTCGGGACTGGAACCGAGGGCCACTAGAGCTTTCGCACTGTAGTAGCTCATCTCGGAGTAGGGTTGCACGGCCATCTGCTGAAAATCGCCCATGCTTTCGGCCGCCTTGGTCCACCAGGTGCGCGCGGCTGCATAGCTATCGCGCGCTTCCCAGGCCATACCCAGCCAGTAGTACACATTGCTGCGGTTGGCCAGCAAGTGCCAGGACTCACCTAAATTCTCGGGCGGGTGCAAGGCGGATTCCAGCAGCGTGCACGCTCGCTCGGCATCGCCCGTTTCCAGCGCCATGCGACCGAGGGCCAGTTGCGAGCGAACGTATTGTGCGAGCGCCGCTCCCTCGCCGCCCTCCCATGGCTGGAAGCGCCGGCGGCCAAGAACCGCGGCTGCGCGACGCGGCTGCGCGGTTTGATTGTAAAGATCTGCGAGTTCGACAGTGAGGTCATCGCGCCGGTCCACCGCTTCAAGACGGGTTTCGAGTTCCGCCATGCGGCGCACAACCGAGGCCCCGGTTCGTTTCCAGAGTTGATCGCGTTCATAGAGCAGGCGTGCGTCTGCGGGGTTTGCGCCTACGGCGCGCTCGAACGCCTCCCTGGCCTGTGAAACGTTGTTATGCACGTTGAAGTATGCGATCCCGAGATTTCTCCACACGACCGAGTACGAGGCATCGAGAGTCGCGGAGCGCTCCCAATGAGCGATTGCTTCCTGATGCCTGCGCCGGTCGAACAGCCAGTTTCCGAGGTAATAATGCGCGCGAGCATCATCGGGATTGTGCTGCAATGCCGCTTCCAACACGATCAGTTCGGCAAGCCGGCTTGGGAAACAGTAATCCGGCACGGCGCCGGCGGCTTCTCGATAGAGTCTCTCGGCGCGCAAAGCGTCGCCTACCGCGGCAGAGCAGTAGGCCAGCGCGTAGAGAACCATCGGAACCGAACCGTCGTCAGCGGATATGTCGGCAGTTTCAAGCAGGCCCTTCGCTTCGCCATAAAGACCCGAGATCATCAGGTCAAACGCAATATCGAGCCGAGCCTGGTTGTTGCCCAGGGTCTTATTGGAGAGATAACGCGCCCAGTAATCGAGCGGATCGAATGACAGCGTCGCTTCCAGAATCTCTTCCGCTTCGGAGGAGCGCCCTAGTTTGCGCAGAGCGATCACCTGCAGGTTGCGAGCGTTCAGATGATCGGCATTGGTTCGCACGCAGAGATTCAGGTGTTCCAGCGCGGTCTGGAAATCGCCACGCGCCATGTCCATCTCGGCGAGTGCAAGATAGCCGGGCGAGCGCCAGGCAAAGTTCCAGGTCGATTTGTAAAAGGCCGCGTACGCTTCTTCGCTGCGCCCAAGGTAGCGAAGAGCCAGGCCGAGGCTGTAGAATGGCTCGCCATCGTACGGGTTTGGATTCCGGAGCGCGATGCGTTCAATCGATCTGCCCAGAAACTTCTCGGCGAGACTGAATTCGCCGCGACGCAAGTGCCACACGCCCAGAGCGTGATTGCAGCGAGCATCGCCCGGATCGCGATGAAGCGCTTCGCGCCAGTAGATCTCGGGATGGCGGGTTGCATGACGGTACTGCTCGAGGTGCAGGGCCGTTATAAAGAGTTCGTCACAGCCGGCGATTTCGGATGGAAGCGGAGGCTCTGTTGCCGGCTCCGGAGCCTTCCTAGGGTGGCTCGGCGCCTGTGGTGCGTAGCGGATCAGTTCGCGGCCATCGGCTGTAAAAACACGAATGCCCATCTCAACAGCCGGGCTTGGAACCGCTGTGTCCGCAAGGAACGGTGTTCCAGGACGAACATCGCGTACCCACTTCTGGAGGATGCGGTTCTTATTGCGTAATTCCACGCGAAGGTTCGCAAGCGAGCGCGTCGTACACAACCCCAAACGCGCTGTTCCACCATTCACCCGCAAGCTGACCGCCGCTTCCGCATTGGCTTCCTGCACAGGGCCGATCTTCTGAATGGGATACCAGAACTGGCTGAAACTTTTCATTTCTCCTGGCGCGAGAAAGGAAAAGTCAGGCTGGTTGTCGGTGTACACGCCCGCCATCAATTCCACATAGGGGCCGTCTTCATCGGTCAAATTCCGGTCCCAGGCGTAGCCGAAATCGTGATTACCCCAGGTCCACTGCTTTTTCCCTGGTGAAATGTGATGATTTGCGACGTGTACCAATCCAGCCTGTTTTGCATGATCGTAACCGCCGCAGAAATCGCGCTGTGATCGGAGCGCCATGTAACTGGTGGGCACGGGAATGTTCGCGTACCAGCCTAAATCGTTCGGCGGGTATGTTCCGGGCGGCACGAAATTGCCAGGCAGTTCGTCTTTGGGGACACCGTTGCGGGCACGCGCGCCGTAATCGATTCCGTAATATTGGCCTTCGCATAGCGGAAATTCGCTCATGGCGCGCTTGGCGTGATCGGCCACGAAATGGACGTCGGGCGGAAAGAACGATTGGTATTCCTCGTGTACGTGCGTTGCCACATTAGCCCACCACAGGAACGTCTGAACGAACTGCGTACGGTTGTAGAGGCGCACTTTCAGTTCGATATACGCGCGATCCGGATAAAGGCAGATGCCGTGCATCCCCTTCAGGCGGTTCATCGGATCATGATCGCTGCACCAGATCGTTCGCGATCCATCGGCGGATCCTTCGATCATCCAATCCACGGGCATGAAGGTCGCAGGCCGGTGATGCTGGGGCCAATTAAACTCGACGCCGCCCGATATCCAGGGGCCCGCGAGCCCCACCAAGGCCGGTTTGATTACGTTCTGGCGATAAAAGAAATCGTAGCCGTTCGTTTTGTCGAGACCGACATGGATCCGGCCGCCAATCTCGGGAAGAATCATCACGCGGACGTATGGATTCTCAATATGCAGCGCCTGCCAGGGCCGGTTGCGCGGTTCGGTTGCTACGCGATCGGTAAACGGCAAAGGATACACTCGCCCGCTGCTTCCCTGGTAAACCCGTTTTTCCAGAAACATGGGATTCTTGTCGGCGGCCAGCGGTTCATAGGTGGGTAGGCTGACGGCTTCTGCCCAGGCCTTCACCGGGCCCGTTTCGCTTGGCGGGGCGGGCGGGAGTGGGAAGGGGTGCATGCGCTTGGCGACGTTCCGGTTACGTGAACGTTAACGGGTCCAGTACAGCACGGGCGCTGGAGTTCTGTCAACGCTTTTCACGGCTGGCAGGCCGGAATTCCGCCGCAGCGGCTTGCCAGAAACCCTGCATCTCCGAGGCCGCGCCTTCCCGATCGGCCGGCAGCATTTCCAGGAACACGTCGAGATTGCTGCGCAATACAATGTGGGGAGGCAGGCGGTGGTGCAGCGGCGGGCAGGTGCCCTGGACCAGAAACTGATGCAGAGCTTGGAAGGCCATCCGGCCCTGCGCCCTGGGGCGCTGGTACACGGTTCCGAGGAGTTTGCCCTCTCGAATTAACGGGGCAAGCGCGGAGAACAGGTCCGTAGTGATTACCGGAATCCGGCCGAGTCTGCCGGCGTGCTCCAGGGCTTGCATAACGGGTATGCAATTGGCTGTGCTCACGTAAACTGCTCCCAAATCGGGATGGGTGGCGATGAATTCGCGCGTCAACTCGCGCGCCTGAACCGGATCGTCGTGCGCCTCGAGCACTCCCGCGATCTCAGCGCGGCTGTTCGTCTTCTTCAGAAAAGACCGGAAGCCGTTCACCTTTTCGGCGTGATCCACAACACTTAAATCACCCGTCACGATCAGCACGGAGGAGGGCCGCTGGCCAAACTCCGTTAGCAGTTCCGCGACCATTGCCCCGCTGGTGAAAGCGTCGGCCGAAATCGCGGCCAGGCGCTCGGTTCCCGGAGCATCGGTAGCTACGCATACTACGGGCACATGCGCCCGGGCCGCCTTGCGTATCCAGGGCTTCCAATCGGCAGGATGCCCGGGCGTAACAATCAGGCCGTGAACGCCGTCGCGCAAGCTTTCCGCAAACAGCTCCAAATCGCCCTCGCCCAGCCGCGGATAGCTACGGAACTGGACTTCAATGGTCGATTGGAACGGCTTTGCCGCTTCCTCGATTCCTTCCCGCACTGCATCGAAAAAGGTCGCGATCTGGCGGGGAAGGTGGGCAGAGATTCGAATCTTGCGATTCAACTTCAAATGGCGCGCGGCGAAATTCGGTTGGTAACCGAGAGTCTGAGCCATTTTAAGGACTTTGGCCTTTGTCATGGCATTGATCCCGGGCCGGTCGTGCAAAGCGCGGTCTACGGTTCCAATTGAAACTCCCAAGGCGCGCGCAATGGCTTTAATGCCAGGTGGCCCGCTTGAATCGGGTTTGTTCTCCGGAGTCATCGGGCTAGGCGGCGTGTACGATACCAGCCATTCTAACCGCACCAAGGCAACCGGTCCAGGACATTTTCTCGGAATCCCGTCATTCTCGTCGCGAAACTCACAGTTGTTGACCGTGTACGTTGACAGTCACGGCAAACGTGTGATAAGTTTCCGCCATCGGAGTCTCATCTGACTCCGATGGGGTTCAGGAAAGGACCATCATGTTGCTTATACGATCCGTTCGCTCATTCGCGCTCGCGCTCGGCGTTCTTGCCCTGGCCGCTGCGCTCGACGCGCAAGTAGATACCGGCACCATCCTCGGAACCATTCGCGATAACACGGGCGCAGTCGTGCCGGGCGCGACGGTAACGGTTCGGAACGAAGGGACGTCATTCACCCAGGCGACGACGAGTTCTCCCGCCGGAAGTTATGTATTTACTGCTTTGAAGATCGGCCGATACACCGTACAAGCGGAACACCCGGGATTCAAAAAAGAAGTACACTCCGGGCTCGACCTGAATATCCAGCAGCAGCTTGTCGTCGATTTCGACCTGTCTTTGGGCCAGGTAACCAGCGAGATCAGCGTTACCGGGCAAGCGCCGCTTCTGCAGACGGAGAATGGCTCGGTTGGACAGGTCATTGAGCGGCAGGAAATTAATGACCTGCCATTGAATGGCCGTAATTACACCTTTCTTGCCCGACTGGTTCCAGGCGCCACGGTGGGCCAACCCGAAGGTCGCGGCCTGAATGCGAATGGCTGGTTCACGGCGAATGGGACTCGGCCGGCGCAGAACAATTACATGCTGGACGGCATCGACAACAACACGAACGACGTTGATTTTCTGAGCGGCGCAGCCTACGTGATTAAGCCGCCTGTGGACGCCATTAGCGAGTTCCGGCTTCAGACGAGCACGTTCAGCGCCGAATTCGGACGCGCGGGCGGCGCAGTCCTGAACGCCAGTATTAAATCGGGAACCAACCAGTTCCACGGGACTCTTTGGGAGTTCCTGCGCAACGATAAACTCGACGCGGCCGACTTCTTCCAGAACGCGAATGGCCAGCCGAAGGGCTCGTTCAAGCAGAACCAGTTCGGTGCAGCCGCGGGCGGCAGGATCATCAAGAACAAGACTTTCTTCTTTGGCGATTACGAAGGAACTCGCATCCGGCAGGGCGTGCCAGTAACCGGATACACGGTTCCAACGGCGTTAGAGCGCAACAGTGGCTTCACAAATTTTTCTGACTTGATCCCGTTGCAGTCCGGTAGTCTGCAGGATGCGCTCGGCAGGTCATTCCCGCTGGGCACGATTTTCGACCCCTCGACAACTCGGAGTATCGGTAACGGCCAGTATGTGCGTGAGCCTTTTCCCGGCAACGTCATTCCCGCGAACCGGCTGGATCCAAATGCGGTCAAGCTGCTGAATCTGATGCCCGCCCCAACACAGCCTGGGCTCAATGATAACTTCAACGTCAACCGGAATTCTTTCACCAATGTGAACCAATTCGACGTGCGCATCGATGAGGACATCTCTTCCAAGGACTCTCTCTTTGGCCGTTATAGCTGGTCGCGGAGCCCGAGCTTCATTCCCGGCCCGTTTACCGGTTTTGCCGACGGCGGTGGATTTGGCGCCGGCGACCAGCAGGTGGACACACAAGGCGCCGCGCTTAGCTATACGCACTCGTTTACTCCGACGCTGGTCAACGAAGCACGCGTCGGCTTCAACCGCGAGCACACCGCGCGCGTTCAGCCTTACGGAAGCGACACATCCAATATTCCCGCGCAGTTCGGGATTCAAGGGATTCCACAGCTTCCGGGCAACGGCGGCTTGCCATACATTGGCATAGGCGGGTTGAGCCAGCTCGGTTCCGCGGAATGGCTCATCAGCGATCGATACAGCAACACGATTCAATTCACGGAGAACCTGAACAAGGTGTATCACTCCCACACCTTTAAGGGCGGATTCGAAGCGCAATCCATTTACTTTCCGTGGGAAGCGCCTCCTTTCTCACGCGGCGAGTTCGATTTTGGCGGGCAGTACACGTCGATTGTCAACCAGACCGATGGCAGCACGGGCCGCGCGCAATTCCTGCTCACGCCAAGTCCGACTCCGGGGCTTGGCGGAATTCCTTTGGGCGGCGCAAATCAGGTGCAAGCCTCCAATTTTGGCGATGTCGCGGCCCAGCGTTCCTACTACGGCGTTTACTTCCAGGACGACTGGAAAGTAAATAGCAAGCTCACGCTGAACCTGGGACTCCGTTGGGACTGGTTCAGCGCCACCGGCGAGCGTTACGGCGCGCAAGCGAATTTTGTTCCCGGGAACCCCGGCGCCGGAGCACAATATATTATTCCCGCCAACCGGAAAGGCGATCCTGCGCTTTCGCCCAGCTTTACACAACTGCTGGCCAAAGACGGAATTGCGCTCAATTACACGAACGCGTACGGTTCCGGCCTGAGCATCATCCAGAAGAACAATTTCGCGCCGCGCTTCGGATTCGCCTATCAGGCTACTCAGCACCTCGTCGTGCGCGGAGGGTACGGCATTTTCTATGGAGCGTTTGAGAACAGAGGCGGCTATCCAAGTCTCGGATATAACTACCCGTTCCAGTACACGTTTAACTACCCGGCGGCGAATGCCGTGTCGCCGAACTATTTTCCGAACGGCACCATTGCGACGATAGAAAATGGGCTGTCCAGCGTGCCCCTGAACCCAGTGGATGTCACCGCATCCGGGCTCGCTCTGCGCGGCATCCAATTCCATTACCAGACGCCGTATGTGCAGAGTTATAACGTTACCCTCGAATATCAGCTCGGCAGCAGCAATGTCATCTCGGCCGGCTATGTAGCTTCTCTGAGCCGGCACCTGGAAGCGTTTGTCGGTACGAATCAGCAAAACGTTCTGCTCCCGCTCGGGTACGATCCTCAAAATTACGTTGCGTTTCCTGACTTTTCGCGTGGGTCTCCCTACGCTGCTACGATTGCGACCGCGAATTATCATTCGTTGCAGGCGAAATACCAGCACCGCTTTTCCAAAGGCTTGACTGCGCTTCTTTCTTATACTTATTCGAAGACTTTAACCGACGCCGGCGATGCCCTGAGCAATGGCAATCTCAGCGGCTTTCGAGCGCCGCAAGTGGCAGGCGTCGGTATCCAATACGATTACGGTTTAGCTGCGTTCGACATCCGGAACGCTTTGTCGTTTAGCGGAACGTATGACATTCCATTCGGCAGAAACCGGTCGCACAGCACCTCAAACCGCTATGGTGAGTTCCTGCTGGGCGGCTGGTCCACCAACTTCATTCTGACGCTGGATGACGGGCAGCCCCAGACGATCGATTGCGCCACCTCAACCGGAGCCGGCACGGGTTGTTACGCGCTGTACACGGGCGCAGATCCTTATGGTGGATTGCACAACGTGCAGCAATTCTACAATCCAGCGGCCTTCGCGACGCCCCCGCCCGTCACGCAAGTCGGTCAGAGCGACATTCTGCCCCTCGGCGGAGGGCAAACCCAGGTGACCGGACCGCCGATTCGCCGGCTCGATTTTTCGATTTTCAAAGAATTTCCGCTTACCGAAACAACCCGCTTCGAATTTCGTGCAGAGTCATTCAATCTGACGAACACGCCCTCGTTTGGGACGCCCGGCAATCTCAACTATCTGGATGCCTCGAATTTTGCTCGTATATCTTCGACGCGTGATGCCCCGAACGATGCGCGGGAGCTGCAGTTTGCGCTGAAGTTCTACTGGTAAGCTTGGGAACAACAGGTTTAGGTCGCTTACGCTCCCGGCTCGACTTCGAATATCGCTTTATCTGCTGGTAGCCGTCGCCCCCTGCGGACTTTTTGCGCGGAGCGATCCCGCCTACGACGATGCTTACAATCGCGCGCTAAGATACTTGGAATCGGGGGATACCGAAAAAAGCAGGCAAGTAATCCAGGCGCTTATTCAACGGCAGGACAAGGCGGAGCTCCACAACCTGCTTGGAGAGGTTGAGGAACGGGAAGGTCACATACAGCAGTCGGCCGAGCAGTACGAAACCGCTGCGCGCATGGATCCCTCGGAAAAGAACCTGTTCGACCTCGCGAACGAACTTCTGCTGCACCGCGGCTACCAGCCTGCCTTGACGGTGCTCAATTTCGCCACGCAGAAATATGCGGGGTCCGCAAGGCTGCGCGTCGCACTCGGAGTGGCGCATTATTCGCTGGGCCAGTACGATCAGGCCATCGAGGCCCTCTGCAAAGCCGTCGATCTCAATCCAAGGGATACAAGGGCCCTCGATTTCTTAGGCAAGATGTACGATGTCGCGCCTGATAAGGCGGACGAAGTCACAAGACGGCTCGCGCGGTTCGCGCACGAGTACCCGGATAATGCTGCGGCGAATTACTATTACGCACTCAGCTTACGGAAAAGGACCACGCAGGGTGGTTCCACGGCCACGAATCGCGAAGCCGGGGAATTTCTGCGCAAAGCTATCAGGCTGCGGCCATCCTGGGCCGACGCGCACTATGAATTGGGATTGCTTTACGAAGACGAATCCCAACCGGATAATGCGATTCATGAATACGAGGCAACAGTGCGCCTGAGTCCCGATTTTGCAAAGGCTCATTACCGCCTGGCCCGCCTTTACAGGAAAAAGGGCGAGCGGCAATTAGCAGATGCCGAGCTGCAGGCGTTTGAATCACTCAAGGATAAGTGACCGAGCGCGCGCCTCAGCGGGACCGTTTGTGTTCCTTTGATTCCGCCACGAATACTAACAGTACCGTCTTTTCGGGCTCCGGCATCGTCCGAGCGAACTGTTGCTCGACCGTCGACACACTCAGCTCGCGCCCATATTCAGTGCCTGGGTACCAAATGTTTCTTAGGAAATATCGATTCCCGTAGCGGTGAAAGATCAGTTTTGCGTCCGTTGGGGTTTTGGCTGCCTGAGCAGGCTGCGGGAGAATCAACGCCGGCGAGCCGCTCGCGCTGCCCCGAATAAAAATCGGACTTTGAAGAGTCGCACTCGTAAGAGTATAGGTTCCGGCGCTGAACTGTTTGTCAATGGCAGTGAAGTCAAAAGGCACATTTACAACTAGCATGTGGTTGACCTGCGCGGAAACGCTCGAGACCCAAAGGGTGGCGCAGAGGCTCAATGCTTTCACGACATGGAAGATAACCTTGTTCATGAAGTTATCCTTTCGGTGAGGGAATTTCCGAAGCGGGCGGCTCCCCCGAGAACGATTGGTGGAATCGGCTTGCGCCAACTGCTTCTCCACGCTTCCTGATCGTCTTCGGATCAAGTTCTGTAACAGGGCGCGCAAAGCGCCGCGAAAAGGGGACAGGATTGCAGTAGAATTTTTGAATACCGGGATTACCTGGAGGCCGATTGCGCCGCGCTTCGACGCGGTGGCCGGCGACGGGTGTGAGTCAGGCTTGTGCTGCCCCGTTGCCGAGCGGGGGAGGTTGTGTCCTCGGCTGCGCAAATTACCGAGCTTTTGCTTGAATGGAGCAAAGGAAATCGGAGTGTGCAAAACCGGCTATTCGATGCCGTGTATAGCGAGCTGCACCGCCTGGCATCCCGCCAGATGGCGCGGGAACCCTATGGAGGCAGCTTCCAGACTACCGATCTGGTTCACGAAGTTTACCTCCAATTGGTGAATCAGAGCCGGGTGGACTGGGGAAGCCGATCGCATTTCTTCGCGATAGCGGCACGGCTGATGCGGCGCATTCTGGTCGATCAGGCTCGCGCCCGCAAGGCGGAGAAACGTCCCAATGCCGGCCTGAGAGTCGCGCTCACCGATCTTCCGGTCGGGGTCGATGCCCGAACAGTGGAGTTCCTGGCCCTTGATGAAGCGCTCGAGAACTTGGAAACCATCGATCCGCGCCAGACGCGCATTGTGGAAATGCGTTTTATCGCCGGCCTCTCGGAAGAGGAGATCGCCGGCGTTCTAGGTGTAAGTGTGCGGACCGTGAAGCGCGACTGGAGAGTAGCCCGCGCCTGGCTCTACGGCGCGTTGTGTAAGGAGGCGCATGGCGCCCGAGCAGTGGGAGCAAGTTAAGGAGCAATTCGACGTCATCGTGCACCTTGACGCCGAGGCGCGCGCCCGCGGCCTTGCCCATTTGCGGCAAAGGGATCCTGGCTTATGCGCACAGGTGCAAGAGCTGGTGGCGAATGATGAGGAAGCGGGCGAGTTCCTGGCTGAAACGCTGGTCGTTCAGCAAGTCCCATCTTTCACTGACGCCGAAATCATAGCCGGTCGCTACCGGGTCGAACGCTTCGTCGGTCGAGGCGGGATGGGGGAAGTCTATGAGGCGTATGATATCGAGCTCGCCGAGCGGGTCGCGCTGAAAACGATCGTTCCGCATGCCGCGCTCGTGGAGCGCTATGTGGCGCGCCTTCTGCGGGAAGTGAGGCTGGCGCGGAGAGTAGCGAACCGGAACGTGTGCCGGGTACATGATGTCGGCCACCACGATACATCTTGGGGGCGGATCTACTTTTTCACCATGGAGCTGCTTGAGGGTGAGACTTTAGCCGCGCGGCTCTCCCGCTGCCACCGTATGTCCGCGGATGAGGCCTTTCCGCTGATCGAGCAGATGGCAAAGGCGCTCGAAGCCGCCCACGAAGAAAACATCATCCATCGCGATTTCAAGCCGGGCAACATCATGCTGGTTCCCGAGAGGTCAAGCACTCGGGTCGTAGTAACCGACTTTGGCGTTGCGCGCAGTGCGGATACTACGCAGACACTCTTTCCAGGAGTCGCGGGCGGGAGCCCTCCGGGCACCTTGGGGTATATTGCGCCCGAGCTATTCCACCCCGGAGCGATCGCTACGGCCGCCTCCGACATTTACTCATTTGGTGTGGTGATCCGGGAGATGGTAACCGGACATCCGAGGGAGGCAGGCGGTTCGCTCTCGCTGCCTCTCAACACGGGCTGGCAGAACGCGATTCGGCGCTGCCTGGAACCTGATCCCGAGCGGCGCTTCAAGAGTGCGTTGGAGGTTGTGAATGCGCTTCGGCCCCAAACCCTCCAGGGTCGAGTCCTCGCTTCGGCCCGAAAGCATCGATTTCTTGCGATCACGGCGGCCGTACTGATGGTAGGGCTCCTGGCGACCCTTCCGATCATGCGGCGGCTTCTCGAGCCCCAAGCCGTTACGGAGCTCAGGCAGATCACGAACGATTCCGGCCTCAGCGATTTTCCCGTTGTCTCACACGACGGTAAGTTGCTCGTTTACGCGTCCGACCGCGTGGGCACCGGGAATCTCAATCTGTATCTCCGGCAGGTGGATGGCGAGGAGAGCCCTATTCGTCTGACGCATCATGAAGCGGACGACTATACTCCTTCGTTTTCATCCGACGATACGCGGATCGTTTTCCGGTCCGACCGGAACGGCGGAGGTGTTTACCAGATTCCGACGTTTGGGGGGCAAGCCCAACTTCTCGCGCAAGGAGGATTCGGCCCTTCCTTCTCGCCGGACGGGCAGTGGATCGCCTACTGGGTGGGTTTGCCCGGCAGTGGTTTTGTTCCCGGCTCGTCGCAAGTATATGTGAAGCCGGCATCTGGCGGGCCGGCCAAGGCCTTAGGAACGAATCTGGTCGCCACTTGCTGGCCCATCTGGGCGCCCGATTCCAAACACCTGCTTCTTGTGGGCAAGCCTGACACGAAGGTTGAGTCGAGTGTCAGCGTGGATTGGTGGGTTGCGCCTCTGGCCGGCGGACCCGCTGTTAAGGCGTTCGCGTTGGAACCATTCCGCTCGCAGAATCTCATGCCGCCGCTGGGCCATGACTGGATCACTCCTATAGCTTGGTTGCCCCATCCGAGCCGCGTATTGTTTTCCGCCACGCAGGGAGACACGACCAATCTGTGGGAAATTCCAATCTCGGCTGGCGGTGAGACGACCGGCCCCGCCACTCGCCGCACCTTCACAACGTCGCTCGATTTGCACGCCTCCACAATCGAGAAAGGGAACGGCGCGTCGACTCGCATGTTTTTTTCGAGTTTGGCCGGCAGAGTAAATATCTGGAGTCTTCCGATTGATATGAGCTCCGGGCGAGCCGCGGGCGCGATGTTGAATCTCACGCCGGGCATACCCTATGCCGCGGCTGCATCGATCTCCACGGCGGGAACCGAGTTGGCCTTCATCGCAGCTCAATCCAAAGTCTGGTCCGTGAGAACGCGCGAACTGGCGACGGGCGAGGAAGCCATCCTGACCTCACAGGATTCCAGAGTCATGCCCAGCGCCAGGTGGCTGCGTCCACGCATGAGCCCAGATGGCAGTGCGATAGCGTATGTCGATAACACCGATCAGATGTACCTGACTAACAGGCTGACCGGCACGACCGAGGTCATTTGCAAACGGTGTGGTCCTCCCACCGACGTATCATTCGATGGACGGAAGGTCCTATTTGAGCCGTTGACTCCACCGGAAGATGTGATGATGATCGACGTACCCGCTCGTAGAATTGCCCCATTGGTTCAGCCGGATCGGGCAGGCCACATCCTTTACGCGGGACGGTTCTCGCCCGATGGCCGCTGGGTCTCATTCACAGCCGCCCTGGACAACTCCCCAAACAAGAAGCTGTTCATCGCCCCTATCCGGAACGGGCAGGGCGCCGGAGAGGCGAATTGGGTTCCCGTGACCGATGGCTTGCAAGTGGACGTTAACGCGACTTGGTCAGCGGACGGCAATTTCCTTTACTTCCTTTCTGACCGGGACGGCTTCCGCTGCATCTGGGCGCAGCATCTCGCACCCACGACCAAGCAGCCGGATGGGGCCGCTTTTCCAGTCCGGCATTTTCATAACGCGCGCGAATCACTGACGCGAGTGGACCGCTTTGATCTGGTCGGCTTATCCGCGGCCCGCCAGAGACTGGTGTTTTCCGTTAGCGACTTAACCGGTAATATCTGGATGGAGGAGCGTAAAGCGGCGCGCTAGCTGGGGCAGTCCCTTGGCCCGCTCACGCTTCCGGCTCCGCTTTAAGGTTTCGTGCCTTAACTAAGTGACATTGGGCTCGTAGTCTGCGCCGCTGTGTGCCCGTAGCGAGCGGTAAAACGCAAGGTCTTCGGGGGGAACTACCGCATCCAGTGCTTTCGGGTAGGGCGGGAGCGATTGGAAGTAGGAATCGACGCACTCGCCATACCGGAACCGCCACGTATTTCGACCGTGCCGCACCAGGATGTAATACTCGGCGGCACACACGCGCCGGATCTGGGGACGATGATCGTTCACAAACCAGTAATCTTCGTTTTTTGCCACGTCGCGAAACGGCTTATGCTCCCATAGCTTGCGATAAAAGCAAAACGTGCCGCCTGCATCCCAGCCATGACCGGAGTGGCGAAGCAGTGTTTCTCCGGCCGTCAGAATCAGGAAGCAATCCCAAGCGACCAGCGTGCGCGCCGAGGGCCGCGATGGGAGTCGCGCTACGGCCAGCTTTAGAAAATCCGGGTGGTAGTAGTCGTCATCATCAAGCTTTTGCAATATCTCGCCGCGCGCGCGCTCTATACCGATGTTGAGTTTGATTCCGGTGTTTGCCGGCCTGTACAGCCGGATGTAACGAACACACGGCATGCCCTGACACAAGTCCTCGACGGATCCCTTCCCGTCATCGACGACAATCAGCTCCGATTCCGGGTAAGTCTGTCGTGAAAAGCAGCGTAGCGCCTGGGGAATAAACGCGCGGCGATCCCGTGTGGCCATGATGCAGGAAACCAGGCGAGGAGCCGAACCAGCCATGGGAGAAATTCCTTGACATGACTTACCACAACGTGATACTTAAACGCAAACAGAACTTACCACCAGATAACTTGGCCCGTTTGGGAAGCTTTTACGCGTAGGTAGATAGCCCGAAGCGGGGAGGGAGTCCATGCGCCTGAGCGCCGCCTCATCCAGCAAGATCAGCGTAGTGTTAATCACACACAACGAGGGCCTCAACCTTAGGCTGACGGTGGAGAACCTCCAGGAGACTCTTCCAGCAGCGCACGAAATTCTGGTAGTTGACGATCGTTCGTCTGACAGGTCTACCGATTTCCTCAATTACACAGCCGGGCCGGTACGACTCGTTCGGCCGCAACGGCGATTGGGTGTGGCCGGCGCAAGGAACTACGGCGCAAGGCGGGCAAACGGCGGCGTGATCGTATTCTGTGATGCCCACATTAGCTTGCCGCGCGGCTGGTATCGGCCCATGTTGGATCTGTTGGAGGACCCGCTCATCGGCGCTGTTGCACCTTGCATTTCGGACCGCGGGGCACGCCACCGGAAGGGCTTCGGCCTCAGACCGCGCGGCCCGGATTTGGATATCGAATGGCTGAACCGCAAGGGAAACGATCCGTATCCGGTTCCGCTGCTCCCCGGCGCGTGCATGGCCATGCGCCGCGATGTCTTCCAGGCCGCAGGCGGCTTCGACCGGGGGTTAATTCGTTACGGTGTGGAAGACTGCGAATTGAGTCTGCGGCTATGGCTGCTGGGTTATGAGGTTTGGCTGGTCCCCGGAGTGGATGTGGAGCACGAGTTCCATGATCAAATCCCATATCAGGTTGACTGGCGAACCGTGCTGCACAACCGGTTGCGTATGGCGTTTCTGCATTTTTCGAGTTCTCGCCGCGCGCGAGTATTGAACGCACTGAAGGAATACCCGGATTTCGGGGCCGCTCTGACGCTCGCAAGCAAAGGCGATGGGACATTACAACGATCTGAGTTGGAATGTCGCCGGAAGCACGACGACGATTGGTTCTTCCATAGATTCGGTCTGAATTGGTGAGGGCAGCGGACGAAGGTATCCGAAAGGGAGCAGAAGACATGGCGAACGATCAGCGGAGGCAACTCAACCCACGCACGATGCAATCTCTTCGGGGGACGAACCGCCCTGGCGGGACGAACCGGCCCGGGGGAACCAATAGACCAGGCGGAACAAACAGACCCGGAGGAACCAATAGGCCGGGCGGAACAAACAGACCTGGCGGAGTAGAGCAGCCCTCGGAGGAAATCGGGATTGAGGAAGACGAAGGCAAAGCACAGCCGGTGGTTTTCACCGAGCGGCTCAAGTCCGGTTACAGCGAGGCCCGTAATGACCGATTAAGAGACCTCTGGGAAGAACGTCAAAGACGCCGCGGAAACTGGAAGGACCTGGGCCCCGGTAACCTGGGTGGCCGGGTCACTTGCCTGATCAGTAGGTCCGGGTCCGGTGGCAACAACCTGCTGGCGGGTGCCGCCTGCGGTGGCGTCTGGAATGGATCGGTCGAGGATCGTCGTACATCGCAGGAGAAGGCGGAGCATCCCTCAGACGTCAACTTACAGTGCGAGTGGGAAGCAAATCCGGCCAGGCCTAAACATCGCGACGACGAAACCTTTCTCATGCACAATATCGGCGCCCTCGCCATCGAGGGAGAAACCGTCTACTGCGGAACCGGCCATGCTTACTACGCCGGCGATAGTTTCCCGGGAGTTGGTTTGTTCCGATCGGACGATAATGGCAAGACCTGGAAGCAAGTCAAAAAAGCCGGCAAGGATTTTCCGCAGCGCATCAGCACAATTGCGGTTGACGATAACAACGTCTGGATCGGCGGCGTGGTCCTCCCGGGCGAGCAGGAAGATCAGTCCGATGGGGCTGTGCGTTCCGGGATTTTTCATTCGCCGAATAGAGGACAGACGTGGCGCCGCGAAACATTCCAGCTCGATCAGGAGTTCACACGAAGATTCGCGCTCTCCCTCGATCGCCAGGGCGGGATTTTTGAAGATCGGGATTATCAATGTCACTCGATCATCTTTCTTGAGAACGGTGCAAAAGTAATTCTGGCCGCCATCACGGCTCCTTTGGGTTGGGGAGGCATCTGGCGGTCCAGGAATGGAGGGAAGACGTGGGAGCAGCTAACCCGCGGACTACCGGCTCCCCGCGAGTTTGGCCGGACCAGCCTCGCCGTGGCAAAAACGAAAACGAATGAGAATGTGGTCTATGCGTTTATCGGTGCTGCCGATGGCCGTTGCCTCGGCTTGTACCGGAGCTCTGATGGCGGCGATCATTGGGTTTCGCGCGGAGCCAAACATTTTGCAGCCGTCGGCGGTCTAAATTATGTCAACTGTCTGGCGGTGAGCCCGGCGGATTCGGACGTTGTGGTCTGCGGTGCGCGCGATCTGCATCGTTCCGTCGATGCCGGACAAACCTGGACGCAGGTCACGGAGTGGTTTGCCGCGCCCGACTCGCGGGGCTACTCGCATGCGGATCACCATGCACTGCTTTGGCCAGTTAGAGAACGCCTGTACAGCGCAAACGACGGCGGTGTGGACGTGAGCCATGACGAAGGCATCGAGTGGAGAAATCTCGCTGATGGCTTGGCCGTCACCATGTTTTACGACATCGATGTAGCCGCCTCGTTCGGATCCGAAAACAGCCCGAACCTGATTATTGCCGGAGGGACGCAGGACAATGCTTCGGTAATGACTGACTTCAGAGCGGCAGGAATCGGGTACGTGCCGACCTGTTCCGGACTACAGCTCGGGCTTACTCAGCGTATGGCCGGTGGCGCGGCGAATGAGCTCGCGGCCGAAAGCGAAGCGATAGTCAATTTCGATGGCTCGGGTATGACGAACATTCTAGCCGGACCGGGTCTTCAACTTCTGCCGAGCGGCGAAGGAAACCCCGGGACGAATGCAAAACCAACGCGCAATTTCGTAGAGATTCTTTTTGGCGATGGCGGCTGGACCGTTTTCGATCCGGGTGATCCGTTGCACGTCTACGGGTCTAGCCAAAACATGACAATTTACAGGCATCGGAGGGACAACGGCTGGCAGGAAGTAACTCCCCCGGACGCTGGCGATGACGAACGCGGAAGGATCTGGATGGCGATAATCGCCATGCACCCGAAGGACCCCAACATCATCTTTACGGGATCCACGCGCGTCTGGAGAACGAACAATGACGGCGTGGATTGGATCGCGGTCTCCGACGATCTGGATGGCAGTCCGATAACGGCCATTGAGATCGCGGACGATGATCCGAATTTCATTTACGTGGGAACGGAAGGCGGAAACATTTTCAAAAGCGTGGATGGAGGCAATCGTTGGACGGACGAGCCTGGCGAGGATCGGCCCAAACCGATGGAATGGCGAAAAGGTCTCAAGGAACGACTGACCATCGGGGTCGCGAGAACAATCACCCGGATCGAAGCTCATCCGCAAGATGCGCACAAAGTCGCAGTCACTCTAATGGGCTTCGACCGAAAGTATCAGTTACCCCACGTGCTCTGGTTCGATGGCGAGGATAACGAGAGCGAGAGGACAAAAGGCGAGAACGGAAAAGATGGATGGATTGACTTGAGTGATGCTCGTTCCGGCGAAGGCGCCCGACTTCCCAACGTGCATTACAATGTGGTCACCTGGGACGAAGAAGGAGACCACCTTTTCGTGGGAAACGATATCGGCGTCTGGGCATTAAAGACCAGGGGCAGCGAGTTTGAGAAAAAGGATGGGAAGTATGACTGGCGCGATATTTCAGCTGGTCTCCCCAATGCTATCGTTACGGACTTGGTGTATCACCGCAAGACTAATTCGCTTACGGCCGCAACGTATGGCCGAAGTCTCTGGGTGGCCGACGAATCAGCCTGGACGCGGTGAAACCGAGCGTTTTCGCCCAAGGGCTGCTAACTGACGCCGCTCACGATATCCGCAAGCTTCACCTGCGTATCCGATACGGCGGCTCGCTTAAAATTTGGGCCAATCGCCACGGCTTCGGTTCCGGCTTCGAACCACGCAACAAAATTGGACTGGCCCGC
>JAICXK010000387.1 GCA_025980435.1 Bryobacteraceae bacterium | reverse complement strand
GAACAGGATTCGCACGGCCGTCATCGGCGCCGGCTCATTTGGCCGCAATCACGTTCGCGTGATCCAACAGCTTGCGGATGTCGAACTGGCCGCCATCGTCGATACGGACCTCGAACGAGCGCGGCGGCTTGCCCGGGATCACCGCTCGCAGGCGTTCGCCAGGATTGATGATGCACCCGGTTCTTTCGATGCGGCCATTGTGGCGACCCCCACCGTTACTCATGAATCCATTGCGGCGCGTCTGCTGGACAGCGGAGTAGACGTGCTGGTAGAAAAACCCATCGCCGCGTCTTCGGCCGCCGGAGACCGTCTCGCGCGCCTGGCGCAAGAGCGCGGCCGCATTCTTCAGGTGGGCCATCTGGAGCGTTTCAATCCTGCCGTCATGGCGCTCGAAAGCGCCCTCACCATCCCGCTCTTCTTCGAAGTTCATCGTTTGAGCGTCTTTACGCCCCGGAGTCTTGATATTGATGTCGTGCTCGATTTGATGATTCACGATCTCGACATCGTTCTGACCTTTACGAAGGAAATGCCGCAAGAGCTCCGGGCCGCCGGCATCTCAGTGCTCTCACCGCGGGAAGATATCGCGAACGTGCGGCTCGCTTTTCCCAGCGGGTGCATCGCGAACCTGACCGCCAGCCGTGTCTCCACCGAGAAGGTTCGCAAGCTGCGCCTCTTTCAGCCCGGCGAATACATTTCGATCGATTATCAGCGGCAAGATGCAGTCAGGCTGGCTGTTAAAGGCACGCAGATCGCATTCGAGCAGCTTCCCGTCTCGCGCGGCGAACCGCTTCAGTTGGAACTCACTTCTTTCTTCGAAGCTGTCCGCGAGCGCACGCCGCCGAAAGTAGACGGCTTTCAGGCGGCAAATGCTTTGCGCATAGCCGAGGCCATTCTTGCTAAAATCAAGGAACACGCACAGTTAGTCTCAGAGACGGTCCGGGATCGAAGCTGACTCCTTCGGTTGATCGGGCAACCTTCTCACCTCCGAACGCGTCGTTTCCTTCCGAGCGGTATGGCGAACGCCTTTGTAACTTTAGCGGATGCAGCCGAAGTACGTTCCGCCGCCGGCCAGGGGCCACCGGTTATCCTTCCGCCCTCCCCGGTTGAACTGAATCTTCAGCTCGAATGGCCCCAGCGCTCGCGTCCGCAATGGGCCGGCATCTTTGCGGCATCTATCGCGCTGCATGTCGTTTTCTTCTTCTTTGCCGCGCAGATCCCTAAACTTGCCGGCAGCACACACCAGGCGCAGCAGACGGTCATCGTACATCACATTCCGCTGTATCTTCCGCCCGACGTGATAACGCAAAGAGCGCCCAACCGCCAGAAGCCTTCCAAGCAAATTGATTTGGCGGACCTACTGGCATCCCAGCGATCGCAAGCGCAGCGTGCCGCGCCGCGGCCCAGTATAAGACGTTTTGAACTACCGAAGCAGTCTTCTCCGCGCCCGCAAAAAAACTCGCCGCAAATCCTTCCGGAAGCGCCCGCAGTCGCTTTAAACCAGACGCCCGGCCCCTTGCCCCTGGGATCGCCAAATGGTATCAGCGCTCCTCCCCCGCCCCAGCCCTCGACCGGGCCGTTCGAGGACATCGGGACGCAGGCGCCGCCCAGCGCCCATCCGAAACTCGCCCGGCCGAAATCCGGCGTGCAGGCGGCGATCAATGGCTTGGTCCAGAATGCCCGTGGAAGGCATCTGGTAATCAGCGATGATTTACCTTCTGAGCCGAGTCCGGGAGCTCCGGGCTCCGTTGGCCGCGAAGAACAGCATGCCGCGGTTGAGCTGCAAAGCGACCCGCAAGGCGCGGACTTTAAGCCCTATTTGACCCAGATCCTCAGGATTGTTCGCGCGAACTGGCGGCGCGTCATCCCCGAAAGCGCGCGCATGGGAACTCTGCGGGGACGCACCGTGGTGGAATTCATCATCAGCCGGGATGGCAGTATTCCGAAGCTGGTGACCGCGGATTCGTCGGGTTTGGAGCCGCTCGACCGTGCCGCGGTTGCAGGGCTCAGTATGTCGAACCCGCTGCCACCGCTGCCGGCCGACTTTAAGGGATACCAGGTTCGGCTCGCTTTCTCCTTTGCCTATAACATGCCTGCCCAATGACACCGAATGAACCATCTCGAAGCGTGATCGGGCTGCGAACCGCCCTGATCCTCGATGCCTTATTGCTGGTTTTTGCGTTTTTCACGCTGAAAGGCGCCGCGCTCGCGATCGCGGTGCTGATCGTCGTTCTGCTAGCGGCTAAGAGCTTTGTCCATCATCTGCGTAGTCGGATGGAATAGCCCTCAAAACGCCATGTCGCATCATAGTAGATGAAGTGCAAGCCGCTGTCCAAACCGTATCCCGCGAGCGTGATCTCAACTCTCTTTCCGTCCTGACAGTCACGGTTGTTCTCGCAACTGTGACCATGACTTTCGGCGCAATCGTAACGGTCTTTTTCGACCGTTCGGGAGGCAAGCAATTTTGGGGGCACATTTATATTCCGAATGTGCTGTGGGCGACTACAGCCATCCTTTTGACGAGCAGCGCTACGTTCGGTGCAGCCCGGCGCCGGCTCATAGACCATGATCAGCGGGCGTTTTTCCGCCTGACTGCCTGGACGGCGGCGTTAGGCGTCCTCTTTCTGGCAGGCCAGATCGCAGCGTGGCTTCAGGTTCTGCATTCGGGCGTGATCCTGGCTGCGAATCCACACTCCTGGTTCATCTTTCTGTTCATGGGCCTGCACGGCGTGCATATTCTAGCCGGGCTCGCAGGACTGGGATATCTGCTGTTCCGCACCCGCGAGCCCGCGAGCGGCCCCAAGTATCAGATGTACACGCGGGTCGTGACCACCGGCGTATCCATCTTCTGGCACTACCTGGATTTCATTTGGTGCGTATTGTTTTGCCTCTTGCTGTTCTGGAGGCGGTAGGGGGCTGAAAAGATTTCAGGGGCGAGACAGGGTAAACCATTACACGCGAATGCGCCCCATGGAGGCTCGAATGGAACCTCTCAAGCCTTGTAAATTCTTAGGCTGATCCACGAGACTCGCTCCGATGGACACTGATTTGCGATGAACGTCCGCGCTGGGCTTGTCGTCATCAGGTCCGACCCAGGAAGACGGATCGTCGCCGTAAGTGGATTCAAGCGGCCCGAGGTAACCATAAAAGAAACAGTTGGTGAAACCTTTGCCCCTCATGTAGTCGGCCCCTCTCTTTGCGAGAGACCGGTTATCATGAGGATCGAATTCGGGCCGAAGCGGCTTTTCGGGCAAGCCCAAGCGACGCCGATCCTCGTTCCCGGCCACGGCCACCTGGTTTTGCCAGCGTATTGTTGCGTTCTCGCCAACGGGGTCAACCACCTTCGTTGCGCTGTAGCACGAATAGAATTTGATCGTTCCGCAGAACGCGCTGTCGAGTCCCATATCGATCAACCGCTGGCAGGCATCTACGATAAGCAGTTTCTCTTCCTCGATTTCGCCGTTGCTGCCGGTGTGCCGAAGGCCGATACCCAAAGTACTAGGGCTTCCATGGCCTCTAACGTAGACAACCGCATCGGCGTGATTCGTCAACGAGACCAGGATGTGATTTGGCCGATTGAGCGGATCCCAATGGATCATCTGAATTTGCTTGCCTTTTTCGTCCCGGTTGATATCAATCCAGTCCTGGGTTTTGGCCGTCCACTCCTCGTCGTCAGCCGCTGTCCAGGGAATGAAAACGACTCGCGCAGCACCCTGAGCCCGTTTGCCTGGATTCGGGTCATT
>JAICXK010000151.1 GCA_025980435.1 Bryobacteraceae bacterium | reverse complement strand
GCAGCCGGCGAAAGGCTTACGCTGCGCCAGCCGGACGTCCGCTGGGCCGGCTCCGCCATTGAGTGCCGTGCATACGCCGAAGATCCCGAAAATAACTTCTTCCCCAGCCCCGGCACAATTGAGCAATACGTCGAGCCCTCCGGGCCAGGCGTGCGCGTCGACGGCGGAGTTTTCGCCGGCTGGACTGTGCCTATTGAATACGATCCCCTACTGGCGAAATTGTCCGTGTGGGCCGAATCGCGCCCTGCCGCAATCGCCCGGATGCGGCGCGCCGTTTCCGAGTACTGCGTGCTGGGAATCACCACGAACCTGCGCCTCTTTGCCGAGATATTTGCCGATTCGGATTTCATGAACGGTGAGTTGCACACTGCGTTTCTAGATCTCTTTATGCAAGAGAGGCGAAGGGCCGCATCTGACCCCGACGACTTCATAGCCGGCATCCTGGCGGCTGCCTGTTCGGAATCGACGCGCCTGCTGCCCGCCGGTGAAGTGAATGGCGCTTCGGGCAAGTGGCGCGCCTGGGGGCGGCAGGAGCTGTTGCGTTGAAGCTTCGCATCGAAGTGGACGGCGAAGAATATACGCTCGATGTCCGTTCCGGTGGCGGCGAATCCGAATACACCCTCCAGGGCGCACACGCGGCGGCAGGACGGGCCTCGGTAGCGCGGATCGCGCCTGGCGTTTTCTCTATCCTGCTTGGGACGCGCAGCTTCACAGTCCGCCTTTCGCCAAGAGGCGAAGAACTCGAGGTCTGGACTGCGGCCGGGCGACGTTTTATCTCCATTTCCGATGCCCGGGACCGCTCCGGAAGAGGCAAGCGAGTTGGCCCTGCCGGTCCCGTTCAGCTTTGTGCGCAAATGCCCGGCAAAGTCATCAAACTGCTGGCCCCAAAAGGAGCCGCGGTGGAAGCGGGGCAAGGTCTCATAGTAGTAGAGGCGATGAAGATGCAGAATGAAGTGAAGTCTCCCAAAGCCGGAATTATTTCAACGATTAAGGTCAGCGAGGGGGAGACGGTTGCCGCGGGTCAGGCTTTGATGGTGGTGGAGTAGCTTAAGCAGGATGGCAAAACCGGATTGCAAGATCTGCGGCGGCACCGGCTGGACTGTATCGGAAGACGAAGGCATCTCTTCCGCAATTCGCTGTACCTGCGTGGCGGAAGCGCACGCGGAGCAGCTTGAAACCCAGGCCCAGATCCCAAAGAACTATTCGGATGCGTCGTTCGAAAATTTCCTTCTGCCCCAAAACAATCCCGTGTCCCGCACGGAACTCGGCAAGGTGATGAGCATTGTCCGGGGCTACACGCGGGAATATCCGGCCGTATCCAAACCGGGCCTGCTGCTGGTCGGTCCGCCGGGCGTGGGCAAGACCCATCTTGCCCTTGCGGCCCTCCGTGTTTTAATTTCGCGCGGACACGAAGGAATTTTCTTCGATTACCAGAATCTGCTCGAAAAAATTCGCGCCGGGTACAGCGAAGCGCTCGGCACCAGCAGCCGTGAAGCATATCGCGTCGCTCTCGAAACCGAGATCCTGCTGCTGGATGATCTCGGCGCCCATCGGGTGACGGATTGGGTGGAGGATACCGTGACCGCGATCATCACCTATCGCTACAACCACAAAAAGCCGCTGATCGCCACCACCAATCTGCCTGACCCGGATATGGGCGGCGTGATTCTCGAAAAATCAGGGCTGCCGACCGGGCATTCGTATAAGACCACGCTTGAGGAGCGAGTGGGAGCGCGGGCGCGCTCCCGGCTGTTCGAGATGTGTACCGTTGTGCGAATGTGGGCAGCGGCGGATTATCGAATAAAGCCGGCGCAGCGGTAGCTTGCGGGCTAGTGTAGTGCGGCGCAAATTTCCCGCATTATCGCTCCGCTCCTTAACAGTTGCGGTTCCGTGCAACGCGTTGACGAAACAGAACCGCGCGAGCGAGCGAGCGGGGACGGAATAACCGGCATTATGGCGCCGCACTACACCAGTTGATGAAGGAGTATGAAAGATGCCCAAGGGCCGCATGGAAGGAATCTATCGGAACAACCATCATCACCAGTGATTCCGCTCTCCTTCGTGCAGCCATGGATCGCCTTCGCCGCCCACGCCGTGGTCGCCGCCATCTGGCTGTGTCCGGACCCGCGCATCGAAAGGACACTGGATCAAAAGGGAACTTTCAAAGAGACATAATCCGGCGCCGGCCCATGTGATAGATGTATAGCGTCAGTTCCGGATGCGGAGGCAGATCTTCGTGTTCTGAGGCGAAACACTTTGCAAAAAATCGCTTTACTGGAGTTCAAACAGTTCGAAGCTGCGCTCGGCAGTGGCAGCGGGAAGATCGTGCAGGCAATCGATACGGCTGTGAATCAAAGCAAACTCGTTCTAAATCCCAGCAACGTTCCGCCTCCTTCAACGCCGGAAGTCCTGAAGATCACGAGTCAGTCGGATCTCAACACCGCACGCGGAAACCTGCAGAACATCTTCAACAAGCCCGGCATCTCAATCGCTATTTCCGCAGAGGATCACCGCTATCAGCAAGAAGCGCCTCCGACTGGGGATCCGCTCGAGACCCTGAAGAACAAACGCGTCCCTAACACGCTCCTGAACGATCCGGCTACGCAACTTTACATCACGCAACATCCTGAAATCAGCCTCAGTAAGAGGTTCGCGGAAGCTCTGCTCGATCCCATGGCTGTCATGTCTAAGACGCAGGGATGGTTCGCGGAATATCTTGACGAGCAAGTTAGCAATATGGCCGGTATCAAGATAGACGAGAACCGTCGTGTGCAAGTTGCGAGCGCGCAAGAGTGGTATGCCAAATCGAAGTCCGACCAGGAGCGGGGCGCTCAGCTAAAGCTGCTTGCTCAGGGCGGAGCCCAATTTCCCAAGGCGGACTTAGTCCTCCTGGAAAAGAAGCTGCGCAATTTCTATCCCAATAATGCTGAAGACGTGCACGAGGAGAGCCTATTTCCTAACCTGGAGAGCCTAAGCGCCAGGAAGCGCAGTCGGATCATCGCCGCGTACCTGTTCCTTTGTTTCGCAGGAGGCGATCAAAGCAAGCAAGATCGTGTTCTGATCTTAATCGGCGAGAATCATGTCGATATCTTTGAGCACCTGGAGAGGTTTATCCAGGAAAGCACAGCTATTACTTGGGTGAAGAACCGGCCGCGAACGTACCTTACGATTCCATCGCACGTAATTTCGAAGACTATAATTTAACGAGCCTGCGCACTTTCGCCGCCGGATATAGCTGTTCGTGAGGCCGCTTGCTACCGGGAGCGTGAAAAATCAGTACCGAATTGAAAAGCGCAGGCGTAAACGCCTGCACGAAACAGGGGTTAATCGGGGCATTTAGCATCCTTCGGGAGCGGGAGGTCGGGTCCAGAACTTAAACCTAACTCTGTATCAACAAGTACTTGACGTTGCAGTGACTTGCACTTCATAATGCGTCTAGTTTGCAGCCGATGAGCCTACTTGCGGACCTTGAACGAGTGTGCGGTGAATTAAGGCGGAACAAGTGGCTTCGCTGGTTTGCCATTTTTTGCCGCATCGCCTTGGCTCTCGGATTCATTCCGGCAGGAATCGTAAAGGTGACCGGAGAGCGGTTCACTGCCTTGCCATCGAATAATCCATTGGGCCACTATTTCGATGCTCTATTCCTTACGGGTTTCTACTATACGTTCATTGGCACCGCCCAACTGATTGCGGCGCTGCTGTTGCTCATTCCAAGGACAGCGCTTATAGGAGCGATCTTCTACTTCCCCATCATCCTCAACGTTTTTGTGTTGACCTATGCTACGCGGTTTGATGGAACTCGCATCGTCACGCTCATGCTGTTGGCGAACCTGTTCTTGCTGGTTTGGGACTGTGATCGGCTGAAGTACGCTTTGCCGTTTTACCGGCCCAGCGACGATCGCCACGCCGTAGAGATCAGCAAGTTCCCTTTCCTGTTTTTCGGGTGTATTTTCGCGGCGGCTCTGTCAGTAATCGTCTTCAATGATTTTTTATTCGACATCCGGCCCGGCAATGACGAAGTAGAGTGCACGAATGGGTGCAAGTTCAGTGACAGCCCAAAGGCCTGCCAACGTTTCTGTGAATGTATCTACACGCAAGGCAATCCGCTGAATGCTTGCCTGAACGAATACCAGAAAGCAAAAGAAGCAGGTGCGAAGCCTCGACCGCCGAATCAAGGCGAGATCGCGGAATAGCGACTGGGCTCGAGTGTGTAGAGGGCCGTATAACCATCGCGACAAGCCTTCTGCGGGGGCGGCGGAACCGCTGGAGGCACCGCGTCGAGCGAGTTTTTAGGATCGATTTGACGCTCTGATAACGGCACGCGCCCGGGAGCACCGCCCGTTCCGCCACGGGTTCCATGCGTGCCCGTGAGTACTGATCAGCGAGCCGGATGATCTCCAGACAAGACCGGTAACTTTCCGATGCTTCCTTCTACGCCGTCGCGCCGGCCCCGAAACTGGCCACCGCCGCCTTCTCGTCTTCAAAGGAAGGAAAGATCGTATGCAGTTTCGTGATCTGCATCAGGTCTTTCATTTTTCCCTGCAAATGCAGCAGCTTGACCGACCCACCCTGGTTCGTGGCAGTCGTATACGCTCCTACCAGTTCGCCCAGCCCGGCGCTATCCACGTATCCGACGTCCGCCATGTTCAGAACGATGTCCTTTGTGCCCTGTGAGAGCAGGGACCGCAATTCGTCACGCAAAATACCCGTGTTCTCACCCAGGGTGATTTTGCCGTGCAGATCCATGATCGCTACGTTTCCAACACGCCGAACTTTAGCAGTGAGTGCCATTGAGAAAGCTCCTTTGCTGAATCAGACCGTCTACAGCGTTTCATTTCAGGGTACACGCTGTCAAGCGAGTTTGGTAATGCTCACGACCGAAACACCGGCCCTCACCGCGGTTTCAGCACCACACGCGCCGGCGCGCCGTCCGACCCGGCGATCCGCAGCGGCAGGCAGATCAAATCGTACATTCCCTCACTCACGTCGAGTAGATTCAGCCCTTCCACAATCCAGATCCCGGCCGCAAGCAGGGTTTTGTGCGTCTCCGGACCGTCTCCTTCAAACACGCCGACCGACAGGTAATCCACGCCGACCAGTTTCACCCCCGCTTCCGCCAGGAACTCCGCGCCGGAGTGATCGATGCCCACGTAGTCGGTCGCGAAATCCCGGTTATCCCAGCGCCGGTTTGAATTCCGTGTCTTCAGCAGCACTCGGTCGCCTGCGGCAATACCTCTGCCCTGCAGTTCACTTCGCCCAATCACGGCCGTGCCGGCAGACATCTGAATTACTTTTGCCGGACCGATCCCGATCTCCAGCGGAAATTGATCGATCCCCTTCCCGCCATGCAGGAAATGGCACGGAGCGTCCATATGTGTCCCGGTATGCGCGCCCATCCGGCACAGGGTCACGTTCGCCTGGTCGCCATGATCCATGTCCATCACGCGATGAAAATTCGGCTCGGGATCGCCCGGCCAATGCACCATTCCGGTGTTCAATTCGAGGGAAACATCCATCCAGGCGTCTTTATGCGGCACAATCACTCCAGTCGTTTCCTTTTATCTCGGCCACTCGTCGCTACACTAGCAGAATGAAGTTGGGTATCGACTTCGGTACCAGCCGCACGGTTGTCGCGGCTGCGGACCGGGGCAATTATCCGCTGGTCTCTTTCGAATTTACCGATGGGACCGCCCCCGACTGGTTTCCCTCCCTGGTAGCGGCAAATGGCAGGGAGCGGCGCTATGGATGGGACGCCTGGGACACACAAGCGGAGGAATCCTGGACCGTTATTCGGTCAATCAAGCGCCTGCTGGAAGATGCCGGTCCGCGAACCGTGCTCGACCTTGGCGGCCAGCATGTCAGCCTGACGGATTTGCTGCATGGCTTCACAAGAGCGCTGTCGGCGGCGCTTCGCGATAATTCAAATCTTCGGCTGAAGCCGGACGAGGCGCTCGAAATCGTGCTTGGCGTGCCGGCCCACGCAAACAGCAACCAGCGGTTTCTTACCGTCGAGGCGTTCCGCGCGGCTGGTTTTACTGTGCTCGGAGTGCTTAATGAGCCCAGCGCCGCCAGCATCGAGTTCGGACACAGCCGCCGTCAGGCGAAATCATCGCCCGCAACCATCCTGGTTTACGACCTCGGCGGCGGCACCTTCGATGCATCGGTGGTGAAGTTAGATGATAATGTCCATCACGTGATCGCTTCCGAAGGCATTCCGACGATTGGCGGGGACGATTTCGATCACGTACTGGCCGATCTCGCGCTCGACGCCGCGAATGTTAGCGCCTCCGCGCGCGACGCGCTGCCGGCCGGCGCGTGGTTCCGTCTGCTCGAAGAGTGCCGCCACAAGAAAGAGTCGCTGCATCCGAACTCACGCCGCCTGAGCATTGAGTTGGAGCATTTAAATCCCGATTGGGGCGCCGTGCAGGTTCCGGTAGCGCAGTTCTATGAAGCGGTTCGGCCCCTGGTCGAAGAGACGATCAATGCCGCCGAGGACTTGCTCGAAAAGCAAAGCGGCGAGTTCGAAGCCCTCTATATAACGGGCGGCGGGAGCGAACTGCCTTTCGTTTCACGCGCGCTCCGGGAGCGTTTTGGCCGCCGGGTCCAGCGTTCCGCCTACACTCGATCCGCAACCGCAATTGGGCTTGCCATCCAGGCGGATCAGCCGGAAACCTACCGCCTCAGCGAGCGCCTGTCGCGCTCCTTCGGAGTCTGGCGCGAGGCGGACTGCGGCTCGCGGATCATTTTCGATCC
Organism: Bryobacteraceae bacterium; assembly: GCA_025980435.1. Classification (GTDB taxonomy): domain Bacteria; phylum Acidobacteriota; class Terriglobia; order Bryobacterales; family Bryobacteraceae; genus Bog-105. The sequence goes on along the minus strand of JAICXK010000151.1, from coordinate 4,710 downwards.
GCTGTTTGAGAAAGGCATCCGCCTGCCGCCGCCGGGCGAGCCGCCGTTGACCATTCGCCGCGCCTATTCGCCCGTTCACAATATCGGGCATTTTCGTTTCCTCGAATGTAGCCACCGCGCCTGCGACGGCGCGCCCAGCGGTGAGGTCGCATTCTGGGATGAGATCCGGTTCCCGTTCGATCCGGCGCTCCGGGAGTTACAGGACCTTTCGGCCGCGGCTGTGACGCGCTTTCATAACGGATCCTCGCAGCACGTCAGCGAACTCTACCAGTGCGATTCCAGCGGCGCTATCACCGTGACCATATCGAACGACTCCGCCGGATATTGCCGCTCGTATCGGCTCGGCCACTGGTCGGATTCCAGCCAGCCCGTTAAGCCTGGCAGGCGAAAAAAGGCGCCGAGTGTCCGTACCGTAACGGCTACATGAAATTCCGTTTTATAGCCTTAACCTTTCTTTTATCCGCCTCTCCGGTCCTCGCGGCCTCGAATGCCGGTTTCGTTTCACAGACAGATGTTTTTCGCCAGGGCGACAATGGCGTTCACACGTATCGAATTCCTGCGCTCATTCAAACGCGGAAGGGCGTGTTGATCGCCGTAGCGGATGCCCGCCACGACAGCGCGCGCGATCTGCCGGCACGTATCTCTCTGGTGATGCGGCGCAGCCTCGACGGCGGAAAGCACTGGGAGCCCACCCGGACGATTCGCGAAGTCAGGGAAGGCGGTGTGGGCGATGCGTCGTTATTGCTGGATCGTTCGAACGGCCGCATCTGGTGCTTTCACAACTATGGGCCTCCGGGAATCGGGTTCCAGACCGCAAAACCCGGTGCGCGAACCGGTCCAACCACGCTCCAGTTCCAGACAATTTACAGTGACGACGATGGAGTGACCTGGTCTGCACCGCAAGACCTCACGCCGCAAGTGAAGGACCCGCCCTGGCAGGCCATGTTTTCTACTTCGGGTACCGACATCCAAGCCAGTACGGGCCGCTTCCTGGTTCCGCTGGTCGTGCGTGACGCCCAGGGCATCATTCATTCACTGAACGCCTATAGCGATGATCACGGCAAGACGTGGAGGGCCGGCCAATTCATCGGTTCGGGTACGGACGAGAGTCACAATGTGGAGTGGCAGGGCGGCATCATCCTGCAAAACATGCGCAACGGCCAGACCCGCGCCATTGCGCGATCGCACGATGGCGGGATCTCTTTTGGCCCTGTTACCCACGATCCCGCTCTGATCGACCCCGGCTGCAACGCCGGAATCACCCGCTACCGGCAGGACGGCAGAGATGTTTTGATCTTCACGAATGCGGCTAGCACGCGGCGTGAGAACTTGACCGTAAAACTAAGTTACGATGGCGGCCGAACCTGGCCAGTGTCGCGCGTCATCGATGCGGGACCGGCTGCCTACTCGACCGTCATTCCACTTCAGGACGGAAGCATCGGCGTCCTCTACGAACGCGGCGCGGCGAACCCCTACGAGCGCATTACCTTCGCGCGGTTCAGTCTGGCCTGGGCTGATGCTAATCCAGCTCGGCCCACATCTCGTCGAGACGAATCTCGATCCGACTTCCATTCGGGAAGGAGGCCGTCAGATATTCCCGGGGTTCGTTAAGGAGATCGGATGAATACGTCCAAGCCTGGCGGCGTTCCGGCCAGATCACCCAGCAAAGGGGCGCGCCTGCTCTGACCAGGCGGTCGGCTTTGTCGAACAGTTGCCCAACGGTCTGCCCCGGAGAAAGAATTTCGACTGCCAGCAGCGGTGGATCCGCCAGGTCGCCATCCTCGTAGCGCGCATCGCGATCTACGACAGTGATATCCGGAACCAGCCGGTCCTGGCCGCAGAGGACGTTCAATTCGGGACCGGCCAAATAGCGGCTGGGCAAATCGCGCGTCAGGATGAGCACCAGATATCGCTCAATCAAAAAATGTAGCTTCTTCGGCAAAGGCTTCTGGATTTCCTGCCCGTCGATCCGCTCCAGGTGATAGACCGGTTCGGTCTGAACCGCGCTCATGCGTTCATTTTAGCCGTTTGGGCGGCCGTGTTTGACGCTACGCGACTGTGGTCAATTCGAACTCGGCGGGCCTCCGGCTTCCGTCCAGACCCAGCGCGCGCCTGACTTCCCCTTCGATCGTTTGCCGCAGTTCCGGACGGTCGATCAGCAGTTGCCGCGCGTTCTCGCGTCCCTGGCCAATCCGTTCGCCCTTATAGCTGAACCAGGACCCGCTCTTCTCAATCAGGGCATGCTGTACGCCAAGGTCCAGCACATCGCTCTCCCGTGAGATCCCTTTGCCGTACAAAATGTCCACCTCCACTTCGCGGAAAGGCGCGGCAATCTTGTTCTTGACAATCTTGATCTTCGTACGGTTGCCCACAATGTTTTCGCCGTCCTTGATGGTCGTAGTCCGCCGGACTTCGGTGCGCACCGAGGCATAGAACTTCAGCGCGCGGCCTCCCGTAGTGGTCTCCGGATTGCCGAACATGACGCCAATCTTCTCGCGTAACTGGTTGATGAAGATCAGGCAAGTATTCGCCCGCGAAACCGACGCAGTTAGCTTCCGCAGCGCCTGGGACATCATCCGGGCGTGCAGACCCATGTGACTATCGCCCATTTCGCCTTCAATTTCGGCTTTAGGCGTCAAAGCCGCCACCGAGTCGATCACAATGACATCGACCGCTTGGGAGTTCACCAGCGCCTGGGCGATTTCGAGCGCCTGTTCGCCATAATCCGGCTGCGATACCACCAGGTTTTCAATATCCACGCCGAGCCGCGCCGCATACGTCGGATCCAGCGCGTGCTCCGCGTCAATGAAAGCGGCATTGCCGCCGGCGCGCTGGGCTTCCGCGATAACATGCAACGCGAGCGTCGTCTTGCCCGAAGATTCGGGGCCAAAAATCTCGATCACGCGCCCGCGCGGCAGTCCCCCCGCGCCCAATGCGTTGTCGATCGCGATCGAGCCGGTCGAGATTACTTCCACCGGCAGCGCGGCCCGCGATCCCAGCATCAGAACCGAGCCCTTCCCGAACTGCTTGTCCATTTGGGCCAGTGTGGCCAGAATCTGCTTTCGACGCTCGTCCATAGCTATCCCTCCGGATTGCAAACACAGAGTCGCCGCCTATGGGCTGCCCTCTCTCGCGAGCAGTCAAAGAAAAACCCGAAGGCGCAAATCTATTACGATTCGCATGCTTTGGCTATGGAAATTTCCTTGAAAGTATGAGAGTCTGTCCCCTAATGGTCTCGAAGCCGGGCTGGTCCGCCATGCTGCTGTGCGTGGCCATGGCCATTCCGGCGGTATCCGCGCCGGCAACTCCGCCGAAGCAGGATCGCGGTTGGAAACCGTATCGCAATCAGCAGTTCGGATACTGCCTGAGCTATCCGCGCCGCTGGGTTCGCGGCGAGGCCTTCGATGGCGCCGGTTTCTACGTGGAGACGGGTGTAAAGAAGTACTCCCGGCCACTTGGTGAAATTGACGTGGGCATCGTGTCATCGAACGACGCGCCGCATGCCGCGAGCTTCAGCCTGGTGGAAAACCTCCAAGTACACCTGGATGGCCTGAAGACCTTCGAACGAGCAGAGCGTATGGAGGTGCTGGAGAAGCGCAGCATGGAATTTCTCGGCAACCCCGCTCTTTTTACCAGGGATCGATACTACGATCCGCAAGACGGCGGCACCTGGATGGATGAAGTGATTTTTGTGCAGCGCAAGGGGGACTTGTACCGGTTCGAACTGGAATGCCGAGCAGATCAACTGGCGCGGTTTGAATCGGTATTCAATCGCCTGCTCAGTTCGTTTCAATTTGAGTGCGGGGCGGCGCGATAAGAGCGCCGGCAGCGGACGGCTGGCCGGGTGACGAATAGCGGGGCAGCAAGAGCATGAGCACCGCGGCAACCAGAGTGGAAAAGGCGAGTTCCACTAATAGCACCCGATAGGACCCGGTTAGATCAAAAGCCTTTCCCATAATGACGGGACCGATTGCGCCCGCGATGGCGTAGGCTGTCCAGGTCAGGCCGTAGAAGGTGGAGAACGATCGCAAACCGAAATATTTCGACAGCAGGTAAGGAGTAATGTCGGCTTCGCCTCCCATCCCAACTCCGATGCAAGCCGCGCCCAGAATTCCGGCGGGAAGGGAGCGGGCGGTGGACAGCAGAAAGGTTCCAAAGGCGGCGGCGACAAGGATACAGAAGGCGACTCGCGGAGCAAAGCAGCGATCGAGGAGCCATCCGGTAAACAGCCTGCCCGCGAGAGTCGCGCCGCCGAGCGAAGAGACGGCGAGGGCCGCCTCTCCGGGTGAAATTCCACGATCGGTGAGCAGGGCTGCGAGGTGCGTAATGGCGCCGTTCTGACTGATGGAGCAGAGAAACAGTACGGCGACGATGATCCAGAATGCCTTTGAACGCAGGCCTTCGGCGACGGACACGCCTTCGGTGGAAAGCCGTGCTGAAGCCGCGTGAGTGGAGCGCTCGCGCACTCTTGAACCGAGAGGCAGGCCGACAAGGAGAGCCCCGGCCCCCAGTACGGCGAATGCCCTGCGCCAGCCGACAAAACCGATTAGCGACTGGGCAACCAGGGGCAGCACCATAGCGCCAAACGCGCCGCCCGCAAGCAACACTGCGAAGGCCGCGCCGCGGCGTTCATCGAACCAGGTGGAAAGAGCGCGGGTGTACGCCAGATGCGCGGTTCCATTACCGACGATGCCGAGCAGGATGAAGATG
>JAICXK010000155.1 GCA_025980435.1 Bryobacteraceae bacterium | reverse complement strand
GCGACGATGTCCCTCGGCTGGAGGGGCGGATCGGAGCGATAGGCGATGTTCAACCTCTCCATCGTCCCCGAAATAGTGATGTTCACTGTGATTCCGCGTGTCCGGGTCTGAAGATCGAGATCGAGAACCGGCTCGATCCGGACACTGTTCCGAAAGCTGACTTCACCGCGATTGATGCTGTACTTCGTCCCGAAGACCTTTATATCGCCCTGATTGGCGGCAATGCTGCCGAGCAGAACAGGATGGTCGGGGGTACCTCTCAGGCGGATCTCGATTTCGGCTTCGACATCGCGGCTCAATTCCGTGCTGAGTTGTAAGTTGGGTGCGCTTTGGATGGCGACATCCAAGTGCAATCCATTGACAAATTCGTTGGTATTGGCCGGCGCCGCTGCGGTTGCGTCAAAGGCGGCCAATACGTTGCCGACGTCCGTATTGGGGTTAAAGATGATACGCGAGACCGTGGCGGTTCCGGACAGGATGCTGTTCTGACTGGATCCTGTCAGGCGCAGGTCCGCGTTGGTAGTGACACTGATTCCCCCAGCGTACCGAAGCCGGACGTTATCCGCATTCGCCTGCACATGATAAACAAGCGGCCCGGGACTGCCAAAGTTCACAAAACCGCTGAGTGCCAGCCTTCCACCTCCTGTTTCAGCGGTGAGGCTTTGAATGGTGGCGCGATTACGATTGAAGGAAATACGACCATTCACCGCACTCAGGCCATTCGGCAAATTCGCCAGAAAAAATGTGCCACGCGCGATGTCCAGAGTCCCGTTGATAGCGGGATTTGCCGCTGTTCCACCGATGTCCGCCGCGATAGCAGCATGACCCGAGGATTGAAAAGACGGATCGAGGAGCTGGAGAATTTGGAGATTAACGGATCCGTTCAAATGAACATCTAATGCGGTTTCCCGATCGTACCGGAACGATCCTTTCACATTTAGCGCCGTGTCTTTACCGCTGATCTGGAAATCGCGCAGCGTGGCTGTCCCGTCCGCAGCGTTAATCACGATTGGGCCGGCGTTATGGAAAACCAGCCCGGCAGTCTTAGTCGCGCTCCCCGATTCGGGAAGTCTCGAGCGGATCTCAAGCCCATCGACTTGCAGCCTGCCGCGCCAACGCGCCGGTTGCAGAAGCGGTCCATTAAAAACCAGGCTTCCGGTTGCTGTTCCATGGAATCGCCAATCGCCTCGCTCCGGATTGAGCAGGGGGCGGAGAACAGCAATCGCGAGACGATCGAAATGAAGTTCTCCGTTCATCGGATTCCCGGGCTCCAGCTGGACGCGGGCAAGGCATGTTATGGGATGTCCCTGAAAATCGCCGGCCAGGTTCGCCTTCAGCACATTGCCAAGAGTGACGGCATTGATCCGCAGCGATCCCAGCAGGTCGCTGCCAAGCGCAATGTTCCGGAGATTCAGTACTCCATCCGCGGTTGCCGGTTCAATACGGCCCGAGGCGATTCGAAACGTGCCTTGGGCATGGATTTCCGCGTTGGCATTGATGCCGGTTTCGCGTTGACGCCATTCGGCGATACTCGCGAGAGGAAATCCGTTGCTGTCGATCTTGATGGCAAGCCTTCCGGCGCGCCAATCACTGGGATGATGGGTGTAAGTTCCGGAGAACGAAGCAACGGCTGGTCCGGACTGCATGCGGCCCCGGGTGAAGCGGACCTGGTACGGATCGAGCGTGGCGTCAACCTGGATGTAGTTCAGGTGCAAGCCGCTTGATTGCGGGCTGTCGATTCGCAGTTCTGCTTTGCCCACCGGATCGGAGCGGGTACCTGAAAGGTCGACAGAACCGGAAGCAATCCCGGAGAGCCGCAGGCCTTCCTCATTGGTAAAAACTTGAGCGGCGAGAGGAGCCGTATCAACGCCCTGAAAATGGCCTTTCAGCCGGACCTGGCCCGTATCCGTGGGAGCCCAGTTGGTGAGTTCGACACGAGCGCTGCCGTTAGCGCGCAGGGCTCCGCTCGCGGCCGTAAGGGAGCTGAACTCGGCTGAAGCTTGAGTCAGGCTGACACGCGACCGGAATTGATCCCAATGCTTGCCTTTGAACTCGAAATTCGAAAGGGCGACATCACCCTCGATTCGAGTTTGTCCCGTCAGGCCCACCACAGTGCCGTCGAAGTGCGCGTTGCCATTCCTGTCGATCATGGGAAGTGTCGTGATACCGGACGGCCGGAAGAAGGATATGGCGGCTTTTGCTTCATTCAGGTCCGTGCTGTCGAGCACAACTTGCAGCGCCGCATTCGGAGCGCCTGAGAACGACAGGCGGGTAGCCGGCAAGTTAAGCTGCGATTCGCGGAACTGAAGCGCTCGCATCGGAATTCGGCAGTCGAGATTCAGGTGTCCGGAGGCGGGAGTTCCGCCAGGAGCGGGCGCAAGGTTCAACTCAGCTGTTAATAAGCCCGACGGCTGCCCGGTCAGGCCGCCGGAGTAGTGAAATCGTCCAGTCGCACGCGACGCGAATGGAATTGTTCGATGGAACAGAATCAATGCCGCCCGTCGAAGATCAAACCGGTCGATACGCGCGGTGACGTTGAGAGCTTTGAGATGCTCTAATTCAGCGCTACCGGAAACCTTCGCTCCGGGGGCAGTCAGAACGAAGTTCGGAAGATGCAGACGATCGCCGGAAGCGACCAGATCCGAATCGAAATCGACACCGGAAAGCGCGGTGGAACCGGCATAGTAAGAAAGTTTGCGGCCCGCGATATTCCCATGAAACGTCACGCCGGCACCTGGGCCGTAGTGCCCAGAGCCCTCCAGAACCACCTCCCCATCGCGCCACCCCGTTGAGTGAAGAAAGGCGGCGGCGTCCTTGGCACGCGCAGCGGCCGAAAAGTGGAAGTCCGCGGATGGATCCGCAAAGTTTGCGATGGTTCCGCTTGCGGTAACGTTTGAATCTCCAGTCGCAAGCTTCAGCGTCTCCACACGCAGCCGCGTCTTCTCAAGACGCAGCCGTCCGTCGACACTAGCCGGAAGCGGCACGGAATCGCTGTTCCTTAACTCTGTGTTCTTTGAAGAGAAATGGATGTCATAGGCAGCGTTCGCAACATTGTACCGGCACCGAGCCGTCACATCCTGGCCGCGTAACCGGAGCGGGATGCGGCGCAAATTCAATTGCAGCCCCCCATCTTGAATCGCTAAACGGTGTACACGAAGCGCAATCAGATTCTGCATTGCAGACTTCCGACCGGGTAGATTTGTGCTTCCGTCCGGGCGGACGATCAGATGGATTTCAGGCCGCTGAATCTCCAGGGATTCGAGATCGAACCGGCGATCCAGGAAGGATGCCAGCTTGAATTCAGCGCGTACGCGATCTGCCACAAAAAGCGGCAAACCGCCGGGCGGTTCCGATCCGTGGAAAACCACGGTTTTGAGATCGACGGTGAGGGTACGCCAGTCAAAGCGGAAAAAATCGACCTCGACGCGAGCACCGGTGGAGCGTTCCAGCCTCGAAATAAAGCTCTGCCGGAGCTTCTGCTGGAACCAAGGACTGTTAGCTGTGTAGACCGCCGCTCCGAACAGGAGGGCCAGAACGCCGGCGGTAATTCCGGTGAAAAGAAGCCAGCGCCTGCGCTGAATCATAACGTGTTATTGCAGAGACTTATCAACATACACGATGTTGACCTGCTTCCGGCTCTCTTCAAGCCACGCAGCAAGCGCCTCATCGGTTTGTTCGGGGCTCAAGATCTGAACACCAGGGCTGCCAGGAGAACTCAAAACGCCCGCACGAAAGCGATATTCGACAAAGCGAAGAATCGCAAGCTGCAGCTTTAGATGCTCGTCCAAAACGTCTGCCGAGAGATCGTATTGGCGCAACGTGTCGCGGAAGCGATCCGGAGAACCGTAGGCCGATTCGAGTTTCGCGACGTATTGTGCGAGGTCTTCCGGGCTGGGCTGCGGAAAGCGGCTCAGTTCCATTTCGCGCTCTAACAGAAGTTGTTCGACCAGCCGGTCCGCGGCCGCGCGCCTGGCATCAGGTGTTCTGGAAACAGCCTGATTGTTCAGAAAGGCGGTTACTCGCAACTCTTCATCCAGTTGCAGCTCGGTGATGCTCTGCCGGCCCACTGTAATTGCAAGACGATCGACAATCTCGGCCTGAAGAACCAGCGCCAGGCAGCCCACAGCCAATAGTTTCCACATCAGAATGCCTGCCCGAGGGAGAAGTGAAATTGGAATGAGTTGATCTTCTGAACGGTCGCAACCGCGGTTCCGTTGATAAGGTCCTGTTCCGTACCCTTCAAACCGAAAAAGCGCGGCGCATCGGGACTGAATGAAAAGTCCACGCGGAGCGGGCCAATTGGAGTGCGGTAACGAACCCCGATGCCAACGTCTTGCACCATGTAGTTGAAGTCCTGGAGATTGCGTTGGCGAAAACGGAAGCTGATGTCGCTCAAGGTCGAGTAGACGTTTCCGGCGTCATGGAAGAGTACGCCGTTGAGATTATCGCCGTAGAGCGGGAAACGCAATTCAAAGTTATTGATGAATAGCGCGTTGCCGCCCAGCGGAAAGCCGGTTTTCAAATCTCGCGGGCCTGCCTGAAAATCCGGGAAAGCGCGAAGGGAGGTTGATCCGCCCGAATAGATGCGCTCCGCCAGAGGAATGCTGGCCGCGGGAGATGTGGAGGCGAGGACCCCGAATTGTGTGCTCCTGGCGAATACCAGATCGCGGCGGAACGGATGATAGGTGGAGTTACGGAAGAGAGCGCGCGCAAAGTGCGTCTGCCCGAGAAGTCCGGGGGCGTAACTCAGATCGATAGTGCTGTAAATGCCCCGATGCGCATCCGCCGGATCGTCGCGTTTGTCCTGGATAAGTGAAATTTCTCCCAAGCCGATCGTCTCAGGCTGCGAAAGCAGCGGAACCAGTAATTGATCGATCTTAACGTTCGAGAGAGTCACGTGGCGGAAAACCAACCGGTACTGGACGGTATAGGCTCGCGAGAGCCTTTGCCCAAGCTGGAGGGATGCCTCGCGGCGGTGAGCGGTAAAGGTCCGGATATCGTTCGAATTTTCGATTAAAGCTGAGGTCGTGAGACTCAGATTCTCATTTGAAACGAACTGTGGAATGAAGTAAGCGAGGGAGGCGCGCTGTTCAATTGTGGAAACGGAGGTCTGCAGCCCAACGGTCTGGCCGAGGCCGAGAAAGTTGATCCGGCTGATACCCAAGGAGAGGCGCGGGGCGAAACCTGTGGTTCCCGCGGGATTATCCAGGCTGGTCACGCCGCCCCCGATGCGCGCGATCTGCGCGCCCACCCCGACGTTCAATGAATAGTGACGGGCTTCATCGATGTCATAAAGAACATATTTTTGATCTTCCTCGCCATCCGGATTCTGGATAGCAGTGTTCACCCGGGCGAAAATACCCAGATCATAGAGACGCCGCTGGCTGTCGGTCTGCGCCGTAAGAGAGAGCGGCTGCCCCTCTTTCAATTCGATGCGGTGAAAGACAAGCGCGGGCCGCGTTGTATCCAAGCCGCTCACGAGTACTTGCCGAACATATTTGCGCGGACCCGGATTGATTACATAGCGCAGATTCATGCGGTCCGGCCGTTCGGCCTGTTCGGCATAATATTCAAACGCCGCGTTCAGGAATCCTTGGCTGAAGTAATAAGTCAGGATATGATCGCGATCTTCGCTGACGCTGGCTTCGCTATAGGGCTGCCCGGGCGCGCAGGCCAACATGGGTTGTAACGCCGCAAGATCCGCGCCTGCGCCGTCGATAGAAAGATTCGATACGAGCCATTGCGGACCTTCCGCAATCGTGATGAACACGGCAACGTGGCCGCTTGCGCCGCGGTAGTTGTCCTCAACGCGCGTCGTGACATTCACATCCCTAAAGCCGTTAGATATGTAGAGGTTCTCGATGGACTGTACGTCCTGTTTAAGATACGCCTCGCTGAACCGGCCGCGGGGAAAGCGCGGGAACTCGGCCGGCTCTATATAGAGGCGCTCTCGAATGCTCTCCTCCAGAAAGTAATGATTGCCCTTAATAGATAGAAAGACGAACTTGTGGCGTCTGCCGCGCGCCACGTGATAAGTAATGATCTGTTCTTTCGAATCTTTTCCCGGGGCGGTGCTGAAACTGACTTCGACCTCGAAGTAGCCGAGCGCTTGCATGTACTGCACGATGTTGTGCTGCCCCTCCACCAGCAAGTCCGTATCGACCGCACCTTCCTGGAATATGGGGACCAACTCCGCCAGTTCGCCGCGGCCGATGGAGGCTCCCTCCACCCGGACGGTAATCCGCCGGCCAGGCTGTATTTCGATCAAGGGGCGCACGGTGTTCGTTTCTTCGGAATACTCCAGCCGTTTTAGAGTCACTTTTGCCTGTAATAGATCTCGCTTCTCGTAATAGCGTCGAATATTTTCGAGGCCCTGCCGGACACGGGTTTCGGTGACCTCCTGCCAGCCCAGCAGCCCATAGAGCCGCTTCCAGCGGGTCGCGCGAAGGATGCTTTCGCCGGCGCCGGCATCCACCCCACTGATGACAGGCCGCTCAAAGCGCGCTCGCGCTCCGGTGTTCACGTTCAGGAACACGTTCGCCTGTTCGATCTTTGGCTGGAATTGAATCTCTGCGTCGATGTTCGCGTTATAGAACCCGTTCTGCCGCAGAATGTTCTGCACCGATTCTATGGCCTCATTCTTTTCGGAATCCGAGTAAGGCGTTCCCAGGCGCAACTTGGTCGCGCTGGCGAGCTGGCCGCTATTGGGCGGTTCTTTCACACCTGTAACCAGCACGCGGCCCACGAAGTAAGCGCGCCTGGTTATGAACTTAAGCGCAACGCCGCCGTTCGCCTCAGTGGCATCGACCGCCAGGTCTGAGAATCTGCCGCTGGCGAACAGATTTTGGATTGCGCGGCGCAGATCGCGTTCTTGAAAGGTGGACCCAGTCTTGAAAGGGAGCCGCTCCATCAATTGACGATCGGTCAGCGGCTGATCCTCCGGCTGAAAGGCGATCTCCGTAATGCGCTGGCCTTGATACCGCAATGCGGCTTTGATGAGCGGCGTCCGGCTCTCTTGCGCAAATGCGGACGGGCCGAAGGAGCACAACAAAGAGAACAGGGCTATCACGCAACGCCAGGGCGCAGCCATTGTTAGCATCGTCTTATATGGCGCCGGAAGAGAAGGATCGCTATTCCCGGCAGATCCTATTTGCCCCAATCGGGCAAGCGGGCCAGAAACGGATCCGGAAAGCTGCGGTCTGTATCGTCGGCTGCGGCGCACTAGGAAGCTTTCAGGCGGAGGCGCTGGCACGCGCGGGCATCGGTCGGCTGCGGCTGATTGACCGGGATTATGTTGACTACACGAATCTGCAGAGGCAGTGGCTCTATAGCGAAACGGACGCGCAGAAGGAATCGCCGAAGGCCATAGCCGCCGCGCACCGGCTGCATGAATTGAATCGCCATGTTGAGGTGGAACCGCTTGTCACCGACCTGACGCCGTCTAATGCAGAAGAACTAATCGCTGAATGCGACCTGATCCTGGATGGCACCGACAATTTCGAGACTCGGTATCTCCTCAACGATCTTAGCGTCAAGCGGAATTTGCCCTGGATCTATGGCGCGGCTATCGGGAGCTATGGCATTGCGATGCCCGTGGTGCCGGACTCTGGACCGTGTTTCGCGTGCGTCTATCCGGAGTCACCGCAGGGGCTTCAGCCAACTTGTGATGTAGACGGCGTGCTTGCTTCGGCTACCGCGGCGGTGGCAGCTGTGCAAGTTGGAATGGCTTTGCGGCTGATGGTCGGCTGGCCGGAGTTCGAGTGCCGCATCCATACGCTCGACATCTGGACTGGGGCAGCGAAGCAGGTCGGGGCGGGCAAACGGGATCCGGATTGCCGCGTCTGTGCGGCAAGGGAGTTTCGATATCTGGATGGGAAGCGGCGGGCGCCGGTCAGCTTGTGCGGCCGCAATGCGGTGCAGTTGCACGAGAGCGCCAGGCCGCTGGACCTCGGCCAGCTTGCCGATCGTTTGCGGGCATTCGGCGAGGTTCGGGTGAATGAATTCGCCCTAAGAATCGCGATCCCGAAATACGACCTGACCTTTTTCCCGGACGGCCGCGCGATTGTGAAGGGAACTACTGATATCGGCATAGCGCGCGGAGTGTACGCGAAACTGATAGGCAGTTGAAGCTTTCACATGCGAACATGGAAGGTTATGGGCGCTTAGCTCAGCCGGTTAGAGCGCGTGCCTTACAAGCACGAGGTCGCAGGTTCGATCCCTGCAGCGCCCACCATCGCAAAAGCCCCTGAACATACCAAGCTCAGGTTACGTCCTGACAAATGTGACCCCGCGCGATCGGAACCCGAATCCTTTCGGGATCGAGGATATGGTCGAAGACTCGCTTGCCGCGTGGCACGGGTGCGGGCTCGATTTTCCGCAGCTTGGATCGCCTTACTCGAGCGACGAGCAGAGATGCCGCGAATGCCAGCTGGATGATCACCTCGACGCCATCGATGCCGAAGTGCGTAAAACCTCGCGCGGAGGAGCATCCGCGCAAGCAGCCATCGCGCGCGTTATTTCGCTCTTCGCGCGGATTTCAACCGATGCGCTGAATCTCGATGACCCTTACATGGAAGGTTTATTGCGCGACGGCCTTTCCGGGATCGGCTCGGAACTGGCGCGGCGTGCCCGCAGCCTCGATCCCAAAGTAAGCATGGTTGACATTCTGCAAGCCGCCCGCAATGCCTGGACTGCCTGCGGGCTGCAGTTACTGTTCGGTAAAGAGTTGCGGCTGACGCCCGCCATCTTCGCCTACAGCATGCTTTATCCCTACAGCGATAACCTTCTTGACGACACCAGAATCTCGCGCGGCGCGAAAGTACGCTTCAGCGAGCGTTTCCGGCGTCGCCTGGAAGGAGACTCCCTTGATCCCGAGGAAAAGCGTGAGGAGCTGATCTGGCAACTCATCGGCATGATTGAATCGGAATACCCGCGTGGGCAGTTTCCGCAAGTTTACGCCTCGCTGCTGGCCATCCACGCTGCCCAACACGAAAGCATTATGCAGATGCGGCGGAGCGAAAACATCGATCTGGTCCGCCTGACGTTTACGAAGGGTGGAACGTCCGTTTTGGCAGACGCTTACCTGGCGGCGGGGAACTTAGCGCAACCCGAAGCACGGTTCGCGTTCAACTGGGGCGTTGTGCTTCAGTTAGGGGACGATCTTCAGGACCTTGATTCGGACCATAAGCGCGGCTCCCAGACTCTGTTCACGCAAACCGTAAGAAGCGGGCCGCTGGATGCGATTACGAACCGGACGTTTCATTTTTCAAGATGCGTGATGGCGCAAATGGCAGGGCTTCCAAACGCGGCCGAGGTTTTGAAACAACTGGTTGCCAGAAGCTCGCGGTTGCTGCTGATCCGTAACGCCGCAAATGCTCCAGGAGCATATACCCGGTCGTATTTGGCGGAATTGGAGAGGTACTCGCCCCTCGGGTTCGACTTCCTCCGCAATCGTGAGCACCGTTTCGTTCGACGCCGCCAAACTTACACGAGGCTTTTCGAACAGGTGGCGCGAGCACTGCCCGAAAAGATGCGGGTTGAAGCTCCCGGCGTCCTGATGAGTCGGGACGCGGCAGTCCTGAGTGACTGCGCGACTATGGCAGATAATCTATTTTGATCTATCCTCTGGTTCTTTGGATCGCGTTGGCGCTCCTTCCTTCCATGCAGTCTTCGCAACCGGCCTCGGCTAAGCGTGGGCAGGTCCAGTTTTCGCAATCGTGCGGGTTCTGCCATGGACGGGACGCGACCGGAACCACGGAAGGACCCGACCTGATGCGCTCCTCGCTGGTCCGCCACGATGATAACGGGAACCTCATCGGCCCGGTGATTCGCGAAGGCCGCCCCTCCAAAGGCATGCCGGCTGTCGGACTCAACGAAGCTCAAATTGCAGACGTGGTTGCATTCCTGAAATGGCAGCTTGATGAGACCAGCCGTGCCAACCCGTCCGATCCGCATGAGCTTTCTCTGCAGCGCCTGTTGACCGGTAGCGCTGGAGCAGGAAAATCGTTCTTCAACGGCGCGGGAGAGTGCTCGCATTGCCATTCTCCCTCCGGCGATCTGGCTGGAATCGCTAAGAAGTATGCGCCGGCGGATCTTCAGGCGCATTTTCTCTACCCACCGGACATACCGAAAACGGCCACGATTACGACCCGCGGTGGCAAGGAGCTTACAGGCGAACTGGTCTACCATGATCCGTTCAGTATCGCGATTAAAGATCACGATGGCTGGTACCGCTCGTGGCCGTCCAGCGACGTTAAATTCCAGATTCACGATCCGCTGGCAGCGCATCTCAAACTGCTGCACCAATACACCGAGGCCGACGTTCATAATCTCTTCGCCTATCTGGAGACGTTGAAGTGAGAACGCTCGCGTTGTTTGCGGCAAGCCTCTGGTCTCTGTCCGCGCAAGGATTGGATCCCGCCGCCCTTTCGAAGCCGCCAACCACCACCTGGCCGACTTACAACGGCGATTATTCCGGCCGCCGCTTCAGCACTCTCAACCAGATCAACAAAAGGAACGTTGGTTCTTTGACAATGGCGTGGGCCTTCCAGACCCATTCGGCTGCACTGAAGTCCACGCCTCTTGAAGTAAATGGCATTTTGTACTTCACAACTCCCGATAACGTCTGGGCTATTGACGCCCGCAACGGACGCCGCATCTGGCACTACAGCCGTCCATCGCAAGGCGATCACGTCGGCCAGCGCGGGGTTGCCATGTACAAAGACCGGCTTTATTTCGGCACGCCGGACGCACACTTGATTTGCTTAAACGCCCGTGATGGAAAACCGGTCTGGGACGTTGAAATAGCCGATGTAAAGCTCGGCTATTACGTTAGCGTCGCGCCCCTGCTGGTGAAAAACCGGCTGATCATCGGCACATCGGGCGACCAGACCGACATTCAGCATTTCATCGAAGCCATCGACCCCGAGGACGGCAAAGTAATCTGGCGTTGGAAT
>JAICXK010000071.1 GCA_025980435.1 Bryobacteraceae bacterium | reverse complement strand
GCGGAGGAACTGCAGGTAATCGTAGCGATTGAGGAAGTGTGGAACAAATTTCTGCTAAGCCCCCTTGAGTTTGCGACCTATATCGATCAGTTCAAAACGCCCTGGGTGCGCGCCTATTTCGATGTCGGAAACGTGAAGCTCTACGGATATCCGGAGGATTGGATTCGTACGCTGGGGAATCGCATCGTCAAGCTGCACATCAAGGATTTTGCTTTCCGCCATGTGCCGAAGACGGAACAGTCGATAGCGGAATGGGTACCGCTACTCGAGGGCGATATTGATTGGAAGGCCATCCACCAGGCACTCAAAGACATCGGCTACCATGGCACCGCAACTGTGGAGCTCCCGGGCGGCGACGAGCTATATCTGCGCGAAGTCTTCAAACGCTTCACTATGATCCTGGACGGCACAGCCACCGCCCAGCGCTCGTAGACGAGCCGTCTGTTGGACAGGCGAAAGCGCCCAATGCCATTGACTTAAGCGAAAGTACATGAATCAGAGTCCCCTTTCGCTCGCAGTCCAGGGCCGAAACCGAGCCCGGAGCGTAAGCGACGCATGACCAGACGGAAGTACAGTCAAGTAGTCAAGTTCGCTTATGTTCACGACTCCGTTTCAAGACGCAAGATCGTAGCAACGCAATCTCTATCATTGGCCCCGCCCTAAGTAAA
This sequence comes from Bryobacteraceae bacterium, assembly GCA_025980435.1. Classification (GTDB taxonomy): domain Bacteria; phylum Acidobacteriota; class Terriglobia; order Bryobacterales; family Bryobacteraceae; genus Bog-105. The sequence goes on along the minus strand of JAICXK010000071.1, from coordinate 18,527 downwards.
CGACGTTGGGCGCTTTCGCCTGTCAGCACTTAGAACAGAAACTTCACCCCGAGTTCAATCACCCGCGGGTCATAGGTCGAAGTGACTTTCCCGAAATTCTGGCCGCCGAACCCGGTATCCACGTCGTGAAATTGTGTGTGGTTGAACGTGTTGAATGTATCCACGTGAAAATCCAGGTGGCCGCCCTCCTTCGTGCCGGGCAGTGGCATGCGGAACACTTTAAATAACGACAGATTCCAATTGTTGCGGCCTGGCGCGACAATGCTTCCGCGCGCCGCGTTGCCAAACGATAGCGCAGGCGGCGCAATGAAAGCCCCAGTATTAAACCACTCACTCAAGCTTTTCGGGCCGCTCGGGCTCTCGATCAAATCCGGGCGTGCTGTCGCGCCGCCGCCAAGTCCTAAATTGTCAAACGTCAGGGTCGGCGTCAGCGGATAACCGGTCTCGAACGTCGTGATTCCCGAAATCTCCCAGCCCCCCAGCACGGAACGCGCAAAGGCGTTATTCGATTTCGCGAAGAACGGCAGATTGTAAATATAGTTCGCAATGAAAATGTGCCGGCGGTCGAGATCGCTCGGGCCGCGATCGAACCTGCGGTCAAAAGGATTGGAGATCTGAGCGAAATCGCCGCTCAAATAATCGAACGAATGGGAATACGTGTACGCGATCTGCCCCGTGAAGCCGTGCCGGTTCTCCATGCGCAGGTTTACCTGGAGCGAATGGTAATTGGAAGTGGTTGCCGTTTCGCCTAGCGTAATCTGCCCAAACCCCGGATAGAGCCGGTCGAAATCCGGATTGTAATTCCCCTGGCTGATCGCCAGCCGGTTCGGATCGTCCAGTGGAACTGGATTGATATTGCGGTTATCGCGCTGATGATATGCCTGGTTGCCCACGTAGGCCACGGATAAAACAGCTCCTTGCGCCAACTCGTGCTGGATTCCGAAATTCCAGTTCATCGTGGTCGGAAGCCTGTAATCGGAGTACGACAGCGCCGTGAAGCCCGCTGGGAAAATCGGCCTTGCCGCTTGCAGTCCGTTTATGGCGCTGATGCCCGGATTTGAGAAGTACACGCTATTTACCGTCGGGCTGAAGCTAAAGGGAGGGTTCGGGCCGGTGTTATAGACATCGTTGCCCTGGATGCGCTCATAGAACATGCCGAAGCCTCCGCGAATGACCGTCTTGCTCTGGCCTGTCAGATCGTAAGCGAAGCCCACACGCGGGCCAACACTCCCGTACGTGTTCTGCACCAGTCCGCGCGGAATGCCGTCCTTTCCCGCAAGGCCAACGCCGTTCAAGTAAAACGGAACGTTGGATAGCGGCACACCCGATACCGTCCTTAAACCAGGGCCGTTGGGATCCAGGCTTCCATCTGCATTGAAAATGGGCCGCTGCGCCGGATCGTAGAGATTCGGATAGAAATTGGACATGCGGTTCTGCACGTCGTATGCGTGTGGAATGATTTCCCAACGCACTCCCAGGTTCAAAGTCAGCCGGCTCGTCGCACGCCAGTTATCGATCGCATAGGCCGACCCGGTGCTGGTACGCCAGTGGCCGCGGTCCTGGATAGCAAGTTCGGTGTAACTCTTGGAGTAGCCTAACAACATATCGGCCACCGCGTTTCCGGTGAATGAGCCATCGAAGTTGTAGTTGCCCTGCGTATTGCCGAAGATGTCCTGGTTCTTGTGGTAACGCATGAACTGTCCACCGAATTGGAAGTTGTGCGACCCCTTCGTCCAGGTCAGATCGTCGCGCACTTGGTTATCCGCGGCAGCGTTATACCAGGGCCAGGAATTCGGATCGTACCAAACACCGTAAATACCGCCCAGGTGGATCGTGGGCATGCGATTGTCTGCATTTGTCGGGAAGAATTCCTTCGCGGACCAGCCGGACGGCTTTGCAAACACACCCACCGGACTCAGCGTGATGTTATTGCCGTTAAAGTTATAGGCGACTTCATTCACCAGGGTCGGGCTGATCAGGTACGTCATCTTCACAACGGCGCTCCAGGACGGGTTCTTGAAATTGGTGCCGAGCGTGGGATACGTCTGGCTGCTCCAGAGCGATTCCGCCGTTTGGTAATTCGTGCCGTCGTGGATGTAATGGCCCATGATGGAGAGCTTGCTGGTGAAGTAATGATCGACGCGAAGAATAGTTTCCGGCACATCCACGGGCACTCCCCGAGATCCTGAATAGTTATTTGCCCCGGCGTTGGGCAGCGGCATTGCGCCGCTCTGGAAAAATAATGCTGCATTCGGGTCAATCAGAGATGCGGGAATGATATTGCCCGGAAACTGCTTCCCCGGCGTGAGGCCAAGAGCCGCGAATTTCGCCTGCTGCGCCGGATCATTGGTTTGCGGCACGAGAATGGGCGTCCCCAGAGCGCTGAAGTCTCCATTACGTTGGGCCTGGGGAACCGCCGGCGCGAAGACCTGGTTGCCTTGAACGATTTTCCGCCATTCCTGGTTAACAAAGAAAAACGTCTTGCTCTTATCGGTGTTGTAGAGCTTGGGAATGAACACCGGTCCCCCGACATTGAATCCGAAAATGTTGTACCGCAGCTCGGGTTTGCTCGATCCGTTCAGGTTTGCAAAGAAGTTGTTCGCGTCCATGGCGTCGTTACGGAAATACTCGAACGCTGACCCATGAAAATCGCGTGTTCCGGACTTCAGCGCCATGTTCATGGTGCCGCCCGTCCCAATGCCGAAATCCGCGCTGGAATTGCTTGTTAACGTCTTGAATTCCGCCAGCGAGTCCACCGACGGCATGATCGTCATGCAGCCCCCGCAGCCCCGGTCGTAATTCTCGCCGCCGTCGATCATCCAGATGTTATGCTCAGGCCGCTGGCCATTGAAACTGATGCCCGCGCTGCTGCCAACCGAAATCGGAAGGTTGAAATCCGGAAGATCGGCCGAAGCGCCCGGCGTCAAAGTCGCCAGTTGCGCAATGTTTCTGCCGTTGATCGCGAGCTTCGCCACCTGCTGGCCCGAGATGAGATTGCTCACCTCGCTGGTGTCCGCCTGCACCGCTACCGCCGCGGCTTCGACCGTCACGCTTTCCTTTGCTTCCCCGACCTGCATGGAAACGTCAACACGTTTCGTATCCCCGACGTTCAGTGTGATTCCGGTTCGCTCGTAACTCTTAAAGCCCGGCGCTTCCGTCCGAACCGAGTAGCTTCCAATCGGCAGATCTGGAACGATGAAATTGCCGGACGAATTAGTCTCGGCGTTCCGCGCCTGGCCGGTACCCACGTTTGCAACCGTCACCTTGGCGCCCGGGATGACCGATCCGGATGGATCGGAAACCGTGCCCGTGATGGTCGCCGTCTCCTGACCAAAGAGCGCTGCTCCGTAGAACAACGCAAAACACAAGCACCACAAGCCTCGACTTCGAAGACACTTCATGGTCCCCCCATTGCCGGGCAAAGCCCGGATCGGGCTAGACTATATCGAATTATGCAAGCGCTTGCAACCATGAAAATACCTGGCTTGTATATACAGGCTGAGCAATTTGGTGAAAGCGCTTCCGATATCATGCTCCCGTACAGCCTGCAATGCCGCGAAACTTGTCAACCCCGCGGCGGTCTGACCGTAAGGATCTTAGCTTCCATGCCGCTCGCCTTACAACCGCACGACATCGCTTTGCGCATCAGTCTGACGTTCCTCGCGGGAGTGCTGATCGGACTGAACCGAGGAGAACACGGGCGTCCCGCCGGCTTGCGGACCACGTTACTGGTTAGCCTCGCAGCGTGTCTTGCCATGATGCAGGCAAACGCGCTGCTGAATACGACCGGCAAAGCGCCGGATTCGTTCATCACACTGGATCTGATGCGCTTGCCCCTCGGCATCCTGTCGGGAATGGGTTTTATCGGCGCCGGCGCAATCCTCCGGCGCGACAACCTGATCATTGGCGTAACAACCGCGGCCACTCTCTGGTTCGTCACCGTAGTAGGGCTGTGCTTCGGCGGCGGGCAGATCGCGCTGGGTCTCCTTGGGCTCGGTTTGGGATTGGTCGTGCTCTGGTTGCTCCAGTGGGTCGAGCAGCGGACAAAGCAGGACCGGCACGCGACGCTCCGCTTGGTCACCGACGCCACCGGCCCGAATGACGAACAGATTCGTGCTTTGCTGGCATCCGAAAATTACAGGATCGGGCCCGTAAGCCTCACCTATACGCAGCCCGATCGCCTTCGTGAGCTGACCTATGAGCTCTGGTGGCGTGCCCGGCGGCGAGAACACCCGCACCCTTCCATCGTTGAGAAACTGACAACTGTCCCAGGACTCGTGAAACTGGATTGGACGCCGTAAGCTGAAGCTATTGCCGGCCGCCACAAACTTTTCTCCGCTCGAAATCTCGGTTAAGCTCGCGCTTGCGATCGGCATCGGAATGCTGGTTGGCCTGGAACGGGAGTGGTCTCAAAAAGAGCTGGGCACCCGCACATTCGCGATAACGGCGATGCTCGGTGCGCTCAGTGTACTTGCCGGTCCCACCTTCGGTTACGTATCCTTCGCGGGGATTCTCGTGATCGTGCTCCTGGCCGGCATCCGGAATATCCATGACGGCAAACCCGTAGAGGCCACAACCTCGGTCGCTGTCATCCTCACGTTTGTCCTCGGCGTGCTCGTCGGCGAAGGACACCACTACACGCCAATTGCCGCGGTGGTCGTAATGACCATGCTGTTATCGTTGAAACCGGCTTTAACCCATTTCGCGGGCGGCTTGCAGGTGAACGAGGTGCGCAGCGCGGTGCTGCTCGGGCTGCTTGCGTTTGTCATCTATCCGGTGCTGCCGAACCGCACCGTGGATCCGCTGCAGCTCGTTAATCCGCGCGAAGCCTGGCTGACAATTATTGTGATTGCGGCGCTCGGTTTCATCAACTACGTCTTGCTGAAGCTGTATAGTTCGCGCGGCCTTTATTACACCGCTGTGCTCGGCGGAATGGTGAACAGCACGGCAACCATTGCCGAGTTGGCCCAGTTCCTGGCGGCTCCTCTCTGGGATGCCATGCCCTTAGCCATTGTGGTTGATCTTTTGACCATTGTCGCAATGTTCGTCCGCAATCTGCTCATCCTCGCATTCTTTGCGCCTGCCGCCGTCCTGACCGCCGCCGGACCCCTTGTGGTCATGGCGTTGACTGCTCTTTTCTTCATTTGGAAGCAGAGAGGGCGCGGGCGGAATCAGATCGGCGAATTGAAATTATCCTCTCCGCTCTCGCTTGTAAAAGTATTAAAGTTTGGGCTGATCTTTCTGATCATCCAGATCGTCGGAAGTCTCGGGCAGCGGTATCTCGGCCACCTGGGTTTTCTGCTGGTGAGTTTCATCGGCGGCCTGATATCGAGCGCCAGTACAGCCGGCGCCGCAGCCACCCTGGCCATGCGCGGAAGCATCTCGCCGGAAACCGCCGGCATGGCAACCGTTCTGACATCAATGGCCAGCGCGCTGTCAAATCTTCCGCTGGTTCACCACCAGGTCCGGAAATGGGGCATCACGCGGAAGCTGGGATATTTGTCTTTCGGAATTGTCGCCTTGGGAGTGCTTACCATGCTGATCGTGCGTTTTTCTCTTGCCGGGCGGATTTGATCGGCTCTACACTAAGTTATCTACTATAGATATCTTTAGATGCGATATCTACTATAGATATCTTTATATGCCGAAAGCCGACCATCTCCAGGGCTCGCTGGAAATCCTGGTTCTCAAAGTCCTTCGCCGCGGACCGAATAACGGTTACGCGATCGCCACCTGCATTGAGCAAACCTCTGACGAGGTCCTGCGCGTCGAGGAGGGCTCTCTTTATCCTGCGCTTCACCGCATGACCGAGAGCGGCTTGCTGAAGGCCGAGTGGCGAAATTCGGAGGCCGGCCGGCGTGCCCGATACTACGAATTGACCGCCAAAGGTCGAAAGCGGCTCGAAGAAGAAGAAAAACGCTGGCACTCAGTGACCGCCGCTGTCGCTAAAGTTCTCCGAACCGTCTAACGCGAGGTGTGTGATGAGCTTGTGGTCGAGGTTGTTCCGGACGTTCCGTTCCGAACGCCACATCGAAGAAATCGAGGAAGAGCTTCAGTACCATCTCGCCATGAAGGCGCAGGACGGCCTCGATCCGCGCGCCGCCAGAGTCCGGTTCGGAAATCCTTCCCGGCTCAAAGAGGACACACGCGCGCAAGGCGCTCTTGTCTGGCTCGAATCCCTGCTCCGCGACGCTCGCTACGGCTTTCGTCAGTTGCGCCGGACCCCGATCCTTACGCTGGCAGTGGTTCTTTCGCTGGCACTCGGCATTGGCGCAAATTCTGCCATCTTCAGCCTCGTTGATGCTGCCTTGTTGAAACCGCTTCCGGTGAAGGATCCCCAGGCGTTACGCCTGCTCGAGTGGAGCACAAACCAGGGTTGGCCGGGAGACCTCTGTCTCTGGCTCACGGGAGATACAACCGGGTCTCCAACTGGACCCTTACGAGGCTCATCCATCGCACCCAGGGTCTACCGGCGCCTGGCTGCGCACCCGCAGGGATTTGCCTCACTCATCGGTTTCTCCGATCCCGGTATGGTTGGGGTCGCTTTCGGGAGTCGGCCCGCGGAGCAGTTCCAGCTCGAGTACGTCAGCGCGAACTTCTTTGAAAGCCTCGGTGTTCCGCCTCGTCTGGGCCGCGCATTCTCCGCCGAGGACGATCGCGTCGGCCAGCCGCCGCTGGTCCTCATCAGCGATCGGCTCTGGCGCAGCCGGTTCGGCGGCCGGGAAGATGTTTTCGGCCAAAGGCTTCGCATCAATAACGTTCCTGTGCAGATTGTGGGCGTCGCCCCGCCCGGCTTCTTCGGTCTGCGGATCGGCGATTGGGTGGACCTCTACGCTCCTTTAGCAGCCCAGGTCGCACTCAGCCCACGTGTGAAACTCGACAAGTCGCTCGGCGAAGCGGACACCTACTGGTGGGTGCGGCTGATGGGCCGTTTGAAACCGGACATCAGCGAACAACACGCCATCGGGCAAGTGTCCGCGCTCTTTCGAAACCTGGTTGTTCCGGAAGGTGCAACCATTCCACCCGGCAAAATTCCCAAGCTTATCACCGGGCCGGGTTCGCGAGGCTTCGATCCCATCGGAACCGACAAGGCCCAAGCTCTCTGGATTTTACTCCTTCTGGTCGGACTGATACTGCTGATCGTCTGCGCGAATGTAGCGAATCTTCTGCTCTCCCGCGCGGTTGTCCGGCGGCGCGAATCGGCGGTGTGCCTGGCGCTGGGCGCGGGAAGCTTCCGGTTACTCCGCCAGTATCTTGTTGAGAGCATCACTCTGGCCGTGGCAGGCGGTGTGCTCGGCCTGTTCCTTAGTCACGTGCTCGCGGAAGCAATCCACTCCTTCATTCGGGCCGATCTGAACATCGGCGGCTTCGATTTGCACATTGATGTGCGCATTCTCGGCTACACGGCGCTGATCTCGCTCCTGACCGTTCTCCTGTTCGGCCTTGCGCCTGCATGGCAACTGGCTAGAGCCGGCGTCAACGATGCCCTGAAAGCGCACGGCCGCACGTTCGCCGTCGGTCGCCTGCGGCTTCCGCGTGTGCTGGTTGTACTTCAGATCGGTTTAAGCCTGACAGTCCTGATTGCAGCCGGCCTGCTGGGCAGATCTCTCACCAATCTCGAGACCATGGACATTGGGTTTGATCGCAGCAACCTTATCTATGTGTCCGTTAACCCCTGGAGCGCCGGATACAAACCTGAGCAGGTACCGCAGTATATAGATCGCCTTCGGGAGCGGCTCGCCGCAATTCCTGGCGTTTTGAAAGTGGCCGGGATACAGGAACGGCCCCTGTCCGGAGGCTCAAATATGACCACAGTGAATATTCCCGGTCAGCCGTATCGCGAAGACGATGCTCACGGCGTGCTCATCAACAGCGTCAGCGACGGGCTATTTGAAACGCTTGGCATTCCGCTACTCGCGGGGCGCACTTTCCGGCCCGGTGACATGGTCTCAAAATCCGATGCTGTTATCGTCGATGAGCTGTTCGCCCGGCGCTTTTTCCCGCGCCAGAACCCGCTTGGACAGCAGTTCGGAACCGGTCCGAAGACGACTGAGCGATATCGCATCGTCGGCGTGGTGAGGAACAGCCGCTACAGTTCGCTCCGCGAAGCCCCGCACCCCACCATGTATTTCCCTTCCAGCACACAGCTCTGGCCGGGATTTAATCTCAACTTCGTGATCCGCTCGGGCATCCCTACGCGCCAACTCGCCGGCGGGATTCGCCGGGCCGCGGCCGCCGTCGATCCGAGCGTTCCCGTGATTGAAATCAAAACGCAGACGGCTTTGATCGATCACCTGCTTCTGACCGATCGCCTGCTTAGTATTCTGTCGAGCGCATTCGGCATCCTTGCACTAGTTCTTTCCGCCATCGGCCTGATCGGCCTCCTTGCCTATGTAGTCGCCCGGCGCACGAATGAGATCGGCATCCGAATGGCTCTGGGTGCATCGCAAAGCAATGTGGTGCACCTGATCCTGAAAGATTCGCTCTGGCTGGTCGGCGCTGGAATTGCCGCTGGTTTGCCGGGTGCCTATCTGGTCGGGCGCTTGCTGAAGCATACCTTGTTCCATCTGCAGCCGGCCGACCCACTGACCGCCGTACTCTCGCTCGGGATACTTGGTGTAGTTGCAGCCCTTGCCACCTGGCTGCCCGCCCGCCGTGCTGCGCGTATCGATCCTATGACCGCGCTTCGGGAAGAGTAAGCTGGAAACGGGCGTCCGGACCGTCGTCGAATAGTCCGCCTCTCAAAATGGCGTTTGCTGTTTCCAGCTCTGCCCTCAAATCGCTTGTGCATGAGGTAGTCCTCATCCGCCACAGCAGCAGCCGGTTCCTCCTGGCAACGGCGTCGGTTTTGGCCGCGCTTATCATCACCATCTGCGCCCAACTGATCTTCGGCTCCACGGCCGCCTTGATTTTTGCTGCTGCCGTCGTTATCTCTACCTATCTGTTTGGGCTCGTCGCGGGACTCTGCACCGTGGTATTCGCGGTTTTGATTCTGGACTTTTTCTACATTCCTCCGATCTACGCGCTTAACCTGGACAGCTCGACCTTGCGTGTGGGCCTGGCACTTCTGGCACTGGCTGCCGGCAGCAAGATCGCGGAACATCGCGTCGCAACGAAGATTCGCGAGGACAAAAAGTCCGCGCGACCTGGAATTCAGGGTCTTCTGGATGGCATCGAAGACGGAAGAATCTATGGCTGGGCCATGGACCCAAATCAGCCCTCCAGGCCCGTTTTCCTGACCGTGTTAGTGAATCAACGCCCGGTGGCATGCGTAGCTGCCGTCCACTTTCGCCCGGACCTCGCCCGACTGGGAATTTATGCCGGTAATTACGCGTTTTATGCCGATCTGGCTTGGCTATTCCCTAAAGAAACAGAGGCATCGGTTGACATACGTCTGCCCTCCGGAGCGTCGCTGGCGGGCGCTCCACGCCTTCTGAACATTCCGGCCGGTGTTCGTTCACCCAGCCCCACTGTGCTGTTTATGCACATCGCGAAAACCGCCGGGACTGCTTTTCGCGAAGCAATAGCGGCCAATTACAAGCATTCCGAAATTGCCTACCTGTATCCGACACCGCCGGGGTTCCTGATCAATGACTTGCGCGCTTTACCTATCGAGCAGCGCCGCTCCTACCGCATTGTCATCGGTCATTTCCAGTTTGGCATGCATCAAGCCTTGCCGCAGCAATCCGAGTACATTACCGTCGTGCGCGAACCCTCGGCTCGCGTGTTGTCGCAGTATGCTTATTTCCGGCAAGCTCAACCGGATCTCGTTAGCGAAAACGGGCGCTTTCTCGCCTTAGAGGAGGTTTTCGAGCGGCGGCTAACGGTCGATTTTGACAATGCCCTCGTGCGCTGCTTCAGCGGGGTAGATCAACGCGTGTTCCCTCCAGGAACCTTGACACGCGACATTTTTGAACTGGCCCTTCGGAACCTCCGTACGGCATTCACCTTTGTCGGCCATCAGGAGACTTCCGCCGCTTCCTTTGCGAGCTTGCAAAACCGGTTTGGATGGCATGCCACCGCTGGTTTAACGAGAGTCAATATCGGTAGCTTACCTGCCCCGTCGGAGATAGATCCGAGATTGAGCAAGGCAATCGAACACTTCAACCGTTGGGATCACCTCTTCTATAAAGAGGTTCTGCGGATTTTCCCCCGCAATTAATCCCCGCCCCGCCTTACTTCTCTTTACCCGGCCGGCTCTGGGTTCGAAACTCGTACTGCTGAATTTGCAGGGCCAATTGACCCTTGGTATGGCGGGTTACCCGGCCCCGGGCCACAAGATTCAGGAGACATTTCTCGTTCAACTGCGCGGGCCAGCTGATAGACACTTCCAGACGAGTGCCGACCGGCAGATCATGGTCCGACGTAAATAGAACACCGGAACTGCTGATGTTCAGGGTCTTGCCGCTGCCGGCCAGAATCTCGGCGCGCTGGTTCAGGGTCTTGTAGCGAAGTTCACGCTCGATCGGAAACCGGCTTGAGCGCCGCCGCTCCGTTGTAGGCACTTCCGGAGTCTCAACTCGCCTGCCTAGAGTCAGGGTACTTTCGGACACAATTGTACAACTCCGATCTTTAAGATTACACAACGCAAGTACATCTTCCTACTGGCCGCCATTTGGACCCCCTGGATGTCGGGCTTTTCTGAGCCATTCCAGCCGCTCTCGTATCCGCTGCTCGAAGCCGCGTTCCGTAGGCTCGTAAAATACACTCCCGGCAAGGGATTCGGGCAGGCACTGCATGGCTGTCACGGCATCTTTCTCCTTGTGCGCGTGCTGATACCCTCGCGCGTAGCCCATCTCCTTCATTAGCTTGGTCGGAGCGTTTCGGAGATGCAGCGGGACCGGCTCGGCGACCGTTGCTTCAATCGTCCCGTTTGCCTTATTAAGAGCCTGGTAGGAAGCATCTGACTTGGGGGCTATTGCCAAATAGATAGTCAGTTGCGCCAGCGCTTGATCTCCTTCGGGCATACCCAAAAAATGCACCGTCTGCATACAGGCAATCGCTTGCTCGATGGCGCGGGGGTCTGCCAGCCCGATATCCTCAATCGCCATCCGCACCAGCCGTCTTGCCAGATATAACCGGTCCTCTCCCGCCTTCATCATGCGCGCAAGCCAATACAGAGCGGCATCCACGTCGCTGGATCGCACCGATTTATGCAAGGCCGAGATCAGGTTGTAGTGCTCCTCCCCTGACTTGTCATAGAGCAGCACCTTGTGCTGCATCGCATCTGCCACGGCCTGCTGGTCGATAACCCCTTCGCGCGCCAGGCCCGCCGCAATTTCTAATGTATTCAGCGCAGAGCGGGCATCCCCGCTGGAGTCAACAGCTATCTCATCGACCAGTTCGTCCGCAATCTTTAGGCCCAGATGTCCGATGCCGCGCTCTGGCGTTTCAAGCGCTCTCTTCAGCAGGATCACAATCTCGGGAGTTTCCAGCGCGCGCAGCGAATAGACCTTGGTTCTGGAGAGCAAGGCAGAGACCACTTCAAACGACGGGTTCTCCGTCGTGGCCCCAATCAGCACTACGTCCCCGCGCTCTACATAAGGTAGGAAGGCATCCTGCTGGGCTTTGTTGAAGCGGTGAATCTCGTCGATGAACAGCACCGTTCGGCGGCCTGCCCGCCGCCGGCGCTCGGCCTCGGCCATCACCGTCTTTATCTCTTTGATCCCGCTCAGCACCGCGCTGAAGGGGACGAAATCCGCTCGGCTTTGCCGTGCGATCAGGAACGCCAGAGTCGTTTTACCCGATCCCGGAGGGCCCCACAGGATCAGAGAGCCCAGTTTTCCGCTCTCGATCTGCGCACGTAGCGGCTTGTCCGGCCCGAGAATATGCTCCTGCCCGATGTACTCCTCGATGGTTCGCGGCCGCATCCGGTCCGCTAGCGGCCGCCCGGCGTCATCCTCTGCCGTTACTTGCTCTGTCAGCGGAGTGGAATCGAAGAGGCTCATGACATGCCTCTTTGCCTGGCCGCTTCAAACAGCGCAATCGAACACGCCACCGCCGCGTTTAAGGATTCTACCTTTGCCGTGGGCACGGCCAGGGTTCGGGCGTTCGCCAGAATCACATCTGAAATCCCTCCGCCTTCGCTCCCCACAACCAGGACACCGCGCCGTGCAAAATCGGCTTCCGTCACCGGAATCTCACCGTGCGCCGAGAGCGCGTACAGAGGCAGGTGCCTGCGCTTCGTCTCCTTCAACAATTCCGTCCGGCTGATCGCTTCAAGAAAGGGGACCCGGAAAATAGAACCGGCGGCTGCACGCAGCAATTTCCCATTCGCCACTCTCGCGCACCCCTCCAAAAAAATCGCTCCTGCGGCGCCGAACGCCTCCGCCGACCGCACGATAGTACCCGCATTACCCGGATCCTGTACACCATCCAGAACCACAATCAGGCCCGCGGAGTCCATCACTTCGGTCGGCAACCATTGCTGCGGACGAACCAGCGCAAGAATCTCCTGACTCGTGCCAGTCTCCGAAATAGAATGGAAAGCCTTCGCCGATACTTCGATTATCTCTGCTTTCGCTCTCCTCAAAAGCCCTGCGTACCGCGCCAGCCCATCACTAGTTGTCAGAATCTGCTCCACAGGCCACTTGCTCTCGCTCTGAGCCGCTTCACCAACCAGGTGCGGTCCTTCCACTACCACGAGTCCGCTTTCCGTCGGGCGGCCGCCCTTTGCGGCACGCCGGACGCTCTGCAGCAGCGGATTCTTTGGGCTGGTGAGCGGGTCAGTCAGATGAATTGCTCTTTTCGGCGTAAACTAAAAGTTCAACTGTTTAACATGCGAGCGCTGAAACACGCGGAATGAAGCGCGCCATAGCGGGTTTGCTCATCCTGCTGGCGATTCTGCTCTCAGGCTATCTTCTCCATATCGCCCGGGAAATCGAAAAGCAATCGACGATTGACGAAGCGCAGCCGGCCGATGTCATCATCGTTCTGGGAGCCGCCGAGTACCGCGGCAAGCCCTCCCCGGTTCTGCAGGCGCGCCTGAACCACGCTCTGGTCTTGTATCTCAAAGGGCTTGCTCCCTACATACTCACCACGGGCGGAGCCGGTGGCGACCCCGATTTCACGGAAGGCGAAATCGGCCGCGCGTACCTGGCCAAGCACGGCGTACCTTCGGAAGCCATCATCGCTGAGCCCGAAGGCGCAACTACCTCGCAAAGCCTGGATGCCGCCGCCGAAACCATGCGCCGCATGAATCTGCATTCTTGCATTGTGGTGAGCGACGGTTATCATATTTTTCGAGTCAAACGCCTGCTCGAAGCGCATGGCATGCGGGTGTACGGTTCGCCGCGCCCCCCCGGCGGTTCCATGACTCCCATGCAGCTCCGCTGGCAGTTTCTGCGACAGGCAGTCGGATTTGCCCTTTGGCGAGTGGGTATTGACGTCTAGTCTGACGATGTTAGTCGAAAATTTCCTCGAACGGAACTTCAATGTCCGTTCCGTCGAGCCTCACGGAACCTTGAGCTTCCTCCACAGCCGCGTTAGGTCGATAAACCCAAACCGTTTTTTCACGTGGATCCACCACCCAAACGACAGGCACTCCGAACCGGAGATAATCCTGCACTCTGGTGTTCGTGCGTGAAACCGTGTCTTCCGGCGAAAGAATCTCAACGCACAGCAGCGGCGGCTTATGGAGAATTTGGTCGTCCGACTTGCCCCGAATCACGGTCACATCCGGAATCCGAAACCGGGTCGGGCTCACCTGGAAGCGCCACTCGGGGACGGCCGTAATTCCGGTTTGCCGAAAACGGTTGTGAAAAAACGTGATGAGGTTCCCTTGAATCCAGCTATGGTCCCATTCCCCAAAGTTGCGCTCCTCCACAACCCCGTCCACATAATCGCGGTCGGGCCGATATACGGTTTTCAGGTATTCTTCGACTGAAATCTGCGTGGCCGCCGGCATAGGTAACCTCAGTATCCCACTGAATTTTGACTTACTGCGGCACGTTCAGCCGGATACCCAGGTCGCGAAGTTGCCGCTCGGGCACAGGGGAAGGCGCTTCGCACATCAAGTCCGTTCCCTTCGCGGTCTTGGGGAACGGGATTACCTCGCGAATGGATTGCTCTCCTGCCAGGATCATCACCAGCCTGTCCAGGCCCAGCGCGATTCCGCCGTGCGGAGGCGCGCCATACTCAAGCGCTTCCAGTAGAAATCCAAACCGTCGCTTCGCTTCTTCCTCGCTGAAACCGAGCGCTGCAAAGACCTTCGATTGCACATCGCGCCGGTGAATACGAATCGACCCCGATCCGAGCTCGATTCCATTCAGCACCAGGTCGTACGATTTGGCGCGGCAGTGCGCCGGGTCAGTCGTGAGCTTTTCCAGATCCGCATCATGCACCGAAGTAAAAGGATGATGAGCCGCGTTCCAGCGCTGGTCTTCTTCGTCCCACTCGAACATCGGAAAATCGGCCACCCACAGGAACTTGAAACTCTCCGGGTCCAGTAATCCGTGGCGGTCGTTATATTTCTGCGCGATGTACAAGCGCAACTGCCCGCAGGCCTGCAGAACGGTGTGCTCCGGTAAGGCGCCTGAAGGCTCGCCGGCCCACGCGGCCAACATCAGGAGATCGCCTTCGGCAACCCGCGCCCGTTCGCGCGTCTTGGCAATCGCCTCCGGGTAATCGCGCTCCAGGCGTTTCGCGTCATCGAACACCCGCAGGCCGCGCTCCTGACCGAACGCTTTGATCTCATCACGTTCTTTGCGGCTCAACTGCCCTATCTTCGGAATGTGAATGGCTACTAGCGGCAGTCCATCGGCGCTCAATCCGGCGTCCGCAAAGAGATCTTCCACGCAATGAAACGGCGGAACGCGCAGGTCCGGCTTATCGCTGCCATAGGAACGCATTGCTTCCGCATAGGTGATGCGCGGAATCTTCTCCTCGACGGTCTGGCCGGCCGCTTGGCACACGCGCCAGATCAACGGCTCGATCACCTCGAAGATCTGTTCTTCCTGCGGAAACGACATCTCGAGATCGATCTGGGTAAACTCCGGTTGCCGGTCCGCGCGCAAATCTTCGTCGCGGAAGCAGCGCACAATCTGGAAATAGCGTTCATATCCGCTCACCATCAACAGTTGCTTGAAGATCTGCGGCGATTGCGGCAGCGCATAAAAGTTGCCCGGCTGGACGCGGCTCGGGACCAGGTAATCGCGCGCGCCCTCCGGTGTCGAACGCGTCATGAAGGGCGTTTCAATTTCCAAGAATCCTTGCCCATACAGCGCCTGCCGGACAGCTAATGCGATCTTCGCCCGCATGATGATATTCCGCTGCATGCGCGGGCGGCGCAGGTCCACGTAGCGGTACTTCAGGCGGATGTCTTCCTTCACATCAACGTTGTCCTCCAGCGGAAACGGCGGCGTTCGCGATTCGTTCAATATCCAAATCTTCGAGACCGCCACCTCTACTTCGCCCGTCGCGATGTTCGGATTGACTGTTTCGGGGGTCCGCGTCGTCACTACGCCTTCGACCGCCATCACAAATTCGAGTCCCAGTTCCTGCGCTCTCTTGTGTGCGGCGGCGTTCCGGCTCTCGTCGAAAACCAACTGCGTGATGCCCTCGCGGTCGCGCAGGTGGATAAAGATCACTCCTCCCAAATCCCGCCGCCGGTGTACCCAGCCCATCAACAATACCGGCTGCCCTGCGTCGCTCGCGCGCAATTCCCCGCACATATGCGTCCGACGCAGGCTGCCCAGAAAATCCAATTGCACGTCAGCCATGTCCTTTTTATTTCGCTCTGCTTAGCCGGTCTACCAGTGCTTGCCGCGATAGCGTTTCCTGTGCGCCGGAAAGCATGTCCTTCAGCGCGTAAGTCTGCGTCACCATTTCGTTGTCGCCCACAATCAGCGTGAAACGCGCCTGCAGCTTGTTCGCCAGCTCCAGCATGCGCTTCAGCTTCCGGTCCGTTCCCACCTCGACAGAAAGATCCAACCGGCGAATTTCTCCCGCGAGCACAGCGCAATGGCGCAAAGCAGTGTCGCCCATCGGCGCAATATAAAGATCCAGCGCCTGCGGCCGGAGCGTCTGCCCTTCTTCCACCGCCATCACCAGTCTGTCCTCGCCAATCGAATACCCGATGCCCGGCGCCGGAACCTTCGAACCCAGAAGCTCCGCCAGTCCGTCATACCGGCCGCCGCCGAGAATCGCATTCTGCGCTCCCAGCGCCCCATGCGTAATCTCAAACGTCGTCCGCGCATAATAGTCCAGCCCGCGTACCAGGCGCGGCTTTACCGCGTACGTAATTCCCCGATCGTCCAGCAGCTCCCGCACGCGCCGAAAGTGCTCTTTATCTGGCTCATCCAAAAAATCCAGAATCGACGGCAGTTGCTCAATAATCGGTTGATCCTCGGGAACCTTGCAATCCAACACGCGCAACGGATTCGTCTCGGCCCGGCGCCGGCAGTCGGCGCACATGCGCCCAGCAACTTCCTTCAACTGTTCCCGGAGCGCGTCGTTATACCGTGCCCGCGATTTCTTCGAACCCACCGAATTGATCAGTAGTTCAAAACCTTCGATTCCCACTTCGCGCAGAATCGCAACCACCAGCTCGATCACTTCCGCATCGACGGCGGGCGCATCCGAACCGATCGCTTCGGCCCCAATCTGATAGAACTGCCGGTACCGCCCCTTTTGAGGCCGCTCGCGCCGGAACATCGGGCCGATGTAATAGAGCTTCTGCAGTCCGGGCTGCTGGTCCAGCCTGTGCTCGATATACGCCCGCAGAACCGAAGCCGTGTTTTCCGGCCGCAGCGTCAGGGAACTGCCGTCGCGATCCTCGAAAGTGTACATCTCCTTGCTGACAATATCGGTCTCTTCGCCGACGCTGCGCGCAAACAGTGCCGTTTCCTCCAGAATGGGCGTCCGAATCTCCCGATAGTTAAACCTCGCAAAAACGCGCCGGGCCGCCGCTTCCACTTCATTCCACACCGCGCTCGATGGCGGCAGGATGTCTCGCATCCCTTTCACGCTGTGGATCAAGTCTGTTCTTCCTTGTAAATGGCGGCGATCCTCACATAATTCCGGCAGTTCTTCCGGAATCGCTCCTGCTCTTCCGGAGTAACCTCGCGGCGTACCTTCGCCGGTGTCCCCATGGCCAGCGCTTTGGCCGGCACCTCCGTGCCTTCCGGAACCAGCGCTCCGGCCGCCACTACCGCGCCCGCGCCTATCTTCGCTCCATTCAACACCACTGCTCCGATGCCGATTAATGCGTCATCCGCCACTTCGCAGCCGTGCAGAACCACCCGGTGCCCCACCGTCACGCGGTTGCCGACAATACACGGATACTGGTCGTGGTCTACGTGCAAAACACTGTTGTCCTGAATACTGGTCTCTTCGCCGATCCGGATATAGTTCACATCGCCTCGAATCGCCACGTTCGGCCATACGCTGGAGCGCTCGCCGATCACAACGTCACCGATTACTTGTGCGCTGGCGTCAATATAGGCTGATTCCGCAATACGCGGCATCAACCCGCGAAAGGGTCGAATCATGGGGTGCAGCGAAGCGCGCCGCCTTTGTGGGGCTTTCTAGTCATCCTAGCAAGTGACCGCATTTTCGCGGCTCAAGAAGGTTCTGCGAAGCGTTCGCGAAAGAGCTCCAGTACCGGTCCGCCGCGAGCCTCGGCTACTTTCCGAACGCGCCCGGCAATCTCTGGCGACTCCCGGTGCAACCGCAGCGCATTTGTCGCCTCCAGCGCTTCTTGCTCACCCCCATCGCGAACCAGTTGCAGCAGAAAATCGAATCCGGACTCCTGCCGCGACGCGCTAATGGCCCTCAACAGCGGTTCGCCCGAAAGCGCGCTCCTGGATCTGCTCCAGCCGTTTTTCAGAGCTTCCACCGCGCTCGGCAATCGCGATGCCCCCAGCGCCAGTGCCGCTTCTTCACGCGCGTCCTCATCCCGCGATTCGAGAAATTCCGCGACAAACTCGACCGCCGCTTCGCGTTCGATGCTGAGCAGGGAATCTAGGACTTGACCCGTAACTCCCGGTTCACGATCTCCCATCCGCGCTTTCAAACGCAATAGGAGAGCCGCATCGTCGCCATCCGTTTGTTCGAGCGCCCGCGCCGCGTCCGAGCGCACCGTCGCCGCGCTATCGGTGAGCGCATTCACCAGGTGCTCCATGATGGCCTGCCGCGGGATGTCCCGGCATTGCGGCAGCGCCAGCGCGCATGTGCTCCGCAACGTAGCTGCCGTATCGGTACGCCCGCCGTACACCGCTTCCATCTGCACATGCCGTAGTCCGCGCAGAAACAGCGCCGATTCCGCATACTCCAGATCCTTCAGCGCTTTTGAAACCGCGTTTTTCGCCCAGCACTGCGGGTCGGTCTCGACCGGCTTCTGAAAAAAGCGGCCGAACGCTTTCTCCAGATCGGGAACCAGATCTTTGCATTCAAGTTCGGCGCTGATCGCAGCCGCTTTCGCCACCACTAGGTTCACGCGATCGCCTAGAAGCTTGCCGAGGGCCCCCTTCGCCTCATCCGCAGGCGCGGAGCGCAACGCGTTCAACTGCTCCAACTGCTGTTCTATT
>JAICXK010000152.1 GCA_025980435.1 Bryobacteraceae bacterium | reverse complement strand
ATCGAGCAGCAGCTTCATCGTTTCGATGCTGCCGGTTGCCGCGGCGTACATCAGTGGAGTTGTGCCGTGGCTGTCAGGCGTGTTCACCGCCTGAGGCGTCGCGAGAACGCGAACCCTGGCGATATCGTCCCCCCGAATCGCCTGGTAAAAACGGTCACCGGTGTCTTGAGCCTGTGCGCTCCCAGAACCCAGCGCGGCTATGCAGAACACCGGAAAGAGCAGGTGAGCGAGTTTCATAGGTCGCTCCTTTCCGATTCTGCAAACTATAGCAATTTGCTCGCCATCCGTCGGTCCTGCTAGTCCTGGTATCGCTTGAAGATCAGGCACCCGTTGGTGCCGCCGAACCCGAAGCTGTTCGAGAGCGCGTGCTCGATACGCATGGGCCGCGCTTGATTCGGGACGTAATCGAGATCGCATTCCGGGTCCGGAAACTCGTAGTTAATGGTTGGCGGCGCGATCTGGTCGCGTATCGCCAGGACGGTGATTCCCGCTTCCAGTCCTCCCGCCCCTCCCAGCAAGTGTCCGGTCATGGACTTCGTGGAACTGACTGCTATCTCTTTGGCGTGCTCGCCGAAAGCGTGCTTGATTGCTACCGTTTCGGCCTTATCGCCCAAGCCGGTTGAAGTGCCGTGCGCATTGATGTATTGCACCTCCGATGGCTGAATACCGGCATCGCGCATGGCGTTTCGCATCACGCGGTATCCGCCATCTCCATCCTCGGGAGGAGCCGTGATATGGTGCGCATCCGCGCTCATCCCGTATCCGACGATTTCGGCCAGGACCGGGGCGCCGCGCCGCCTTGCATGCTCGAGTTCTTCTAAAACCAAAATGCCCGAGCCTTCGCCGACGATGAACCCGTCCCGTTCTTTGTCCCAGGGACGGGAGGCGCGGTGCGGTTCATCGTTGCGCGTTGACAGGGCACGCATCGCCGCGAAGCCTCCGATTCCCATCGGCGTCACACAGGCCTCACTGCCGCCGCAAATCATCACATCCGCGTCGCCGTGCTGGATCAGACGGAACGAGTCGCCGATCGAATGCGCGCTTGTGGTGCATGCGGTGGCGGTGGCCGAGTTTGGGCCTTTCGCGTTGTATTTGATCGAAACGTATCCGCTTGCCAGGTTAACGATGCAGGAAGGAATGAAGAAAGGCGATATGCGGCTCGGTCCGCGCTCCAGCAGGACCTTGTGCTCCCGTTCGATCACTTCAAATCCGCCAATCCCGCTCCCTATGTAAACGCCGGTCTGCTCGGCATCTTCGAGCCTCATCTGCAATTGGGCCGAGTTCACGGCGAATTCGCTTGCGGCCATCGCGAACTGGATGAACCGCCCCATCTTCTTTACATCTTTCTTATCAACGTAGAGGAGCGGATCGAAGTCTTTCACCTCACCCGCAATCCGGCACGCAAACTCCGATGCATCGAACTGCGTGATTTGGCCAATCCCGTTCTTCCCGGCCCGAATCGCGGCCCAGCACTCCTCAGTGCCTTTTCCCACTGAACAGAGCAGTCCGACTCCAGTGACAACTACCCTTCGCCGCGCCATCACTCTGCCGCCGAATCTGCGTGCTCGAAGCGAAACGCACTCATTCGCGCGATCAACTACTTCTTCTTCGCCTCGATATAGTCAATCGCGTCCTTGACTGTCTTAATTTTTTCCGCATCTTCGTCCGGAATGTCGAGATCGAATGCCTCTTCAAAAGCCATGACCAGTTCGACGATATCGAGCGAGTCGGCGCCCAGGTCGTCCACGAACGATGCGCTTGGGTCGACTTGGTTCTCGTCCACCCCAAGCTGTTCCACGATGATCTGCTTTACTTTTTCTGCTACCGGCATTCCCTGTTCTCCTGTTTTGACAAAGCTCGTAACCACTCCGGCTATCCTGCCCGGGTCCAACACACTAAACTACCTCATGATCTCCGTGGAGGCTTCTCGGCGGGTGCGCGTTTCCCTTTCGGTTCAAGTAGATTCTAGCGATCCTTTGTAGATGTAGCAAGTTGCGGATGCTCAATTCCTCCGCTTGAGGCGGCGGCGCTGCTCGATAACATGTAGATGTTGCCTCCCCGTTTGCGTGTCCTCTATCTCCACGGGTTTGCCTCCAGCCCCGCTTCGCGCAAGGCGCGGTTCTTCGCGAACAAGCTTCGCGACCTTGATTTTCATGTCGAAGTGCCGGATTTGGCCGAAGGGGACTTTGAGCACCTTACCATCAGCCGACAATTGAAACTGCTGGAGTCTCTGGCCCGAAACGAACCCGTGATCCTGATCGGCTCCAGCCTCGGTGGATATCTCGCCGCGCTGTATGCCGCGCGGCACCCCGAGATCAACCGCCTCATATTACTGGCCCCGGCGTTCGGGTTCCATCAGCTCTGGGTGGAAGAACTCGGCCCCAGGCGCCTGGCCGAGTGGAAAGAACACGGTAGCGTGCCGGTTTTCCATTACGGTGAGCAGCACGAAGTGCCCCTCAGCTTTCAGCTCATGGAAGATTCCGGGCAATTTGAGGCTTTTCCGAATTTCCATCAGCCTGCCCTGATCTTTCACGGCAACCGCGACACTTCGGTTCCGGTCGAGCAATCGGTGGCCTTCGTGTGTAATCACGAAAACGCCCGGCTGGTACGAGTGGAGTCCGGTCACGAACTGACCGATGTGCTGGAGCCCATATGGCAGGAATGTGAAGCCTTCGTAAAAGAACATTCCGTCCCGGCGAATTGACTCTCGCCCGGATCAATTTAGGCTAGACTGAGGGTATCGACCAGCGCCGGGAATCGAAATTTTGCAACTGTGATTTTTTGTAACACGTCCAACGGGTGCATAGCATCAAGTCGCGCGAGGTTTTCAGTGACGGAGTGTTTTCGTGACTAGCGGCCTAGAGAAAGAAATTGTGGAGCAGCCCCCCGTACTCCAAGGCGATGACCATCTGGATCGTCTCCTTGTGACCACCAATCTGGAAGAACCCTGGTTTAAATCTATTGTCCGCAGTATCCGGGAAGCAATTCATCCACCCAAGCTCCCCCCCCTCGAGCTCACCTCCAGACCGGTGGAGGGCGCAGAACTGGGAAACCTCAGCAACATGGAGCAACCCTGGTTCAAATCGTTTATCCAGAACGTTCGGGATCTCGTTCGACCGCCCAAACTACCGCCTCTTGAAGTCACATCCAAGCCGGTCGAGGTGGGCAGCATCTGGGGAGCTTACGGCGGCGGTGAAACCAAGTCGGGCGCGGTTTCTCTCCTGATACACGTCGGAGCGGTTGTATTGATGCTTCTGATCTTTCAATCGCCGACGGTGCGTAAGAAAATCGTGGATCTCGGGAAAATTGTCTACATCCCCGACTACAAGCCCAAGCTTCCTCCTGCAGCCCAGAAGGCGGGCGGCGGCGGTGGCGGCGGCCAGAAAGCGCCTGAACCGGTAAACAAGGGTGTTGCTCCGAAATTTGCTCCTAAGCAGTTCATCCCTCCCGCCGAAGCGGTAGTAAAACCCAAACTGCCGGCCACTCCGACCATCACTGCGCCGGCTCCTGTGATCCAGGCCGAGAATTATGGCGATCCCATGAGCAAGCTTGATCCGCTTTCGGCCGGACAGGGCCTCAATGGGCTGGGTTCAGGACCCGGCGGCGGCCTTGGTTCAGGGAGCGGGAGTGGCTATGGACCGGGAACAGGCGGCGGCACGGGCGGCGGCGTATACCGCATCGGCGGCGATGTGTCGGCTCCCATTCTCATTAACAAAGTCGAGCCTGAATATTCCGAGGAAGCCCGCAAAGCCAAGTACTCGGGTACGGTCCTGCTCTCCATCGTGGTGGATGCGAACGGACTGCCCCGCGATATTCACGTGATTCGGCCACTCGGTCTAGGCCTCGACGAAAAGGCCATCGAAGCCGTTATGAAGTGGCGCTTCCGTCCCGGCATGAAAGGCGGCCATCCCGTCGCCACCCAGGCTCAGGTGGAAGTTAACTTCCGCTTGCTGTAATTGAAGGCCACCGTGGCGAGCACAACATTTGTGCCGGTCGAAGACTACCTCAAGAATATCAACAATACCGGCTGTGAATATGTCGACGGCGTTGTAGTCGAGAAACCTGTGCCCACGTGGATGCACGGAGTTCTGCAGGCCTGGATAGCGGCGTCGATTATGCGCCAATTTCCCCGATATCTTGCCGCGGCGGAAGTTCACTCGCGACTGAAGGAAACAGAGTTCCGTTTGCCCGATGTCGCCGTTCAGCTTCGCGATATTGCGCAGAATGAAAGCTATGCGGAACAGCCGCCGTTATTATGTATCGAGATCCTCTCTGCAGAAGACCGTCTGGGCGCGACATTCGCGAAGTGTGAGCGCTACCACGACTGGGGTGTTCCGGTCTGCTGGGTCATCGATCCGGAGAAACGTCGGGCATGGAGCTACGGACGCAGCGGAGAGCCTGTTCTAGTTAGCGAAGATCTCGTGGCCGGCGATATTCGATTGAGCTTTGCGGACCTGTTTTCTGTTTTGGATTCGCCGTCGTGCTAAACATCCAGACACGATTGCGTCCCTTTGCTCTTGCACTGCTCGCAGGGACAGATCTTCCTCAGATGGTCGAACGAGTAGATCCCGGTATTGTGCCCGTCGTTCCAATAAATCCGGATCGCGTACTGCCCAACCGGCTCGACTGAATTCATCTTCAATGCGGGTTTAAACATGGGAAACGGGTTCGGGCTCGCATAGTTTGATTTCTGCGGCTCGGTACCGTGCGCGCCGGTACAGGTCGCGCAGGGGCATTCGTCGCGCAAATATGCCAGCGAATAATCGCTGTAGTGGCCATCTCGCCAGTCGATCTTAATACCGGTCGATTTGGAGATCGCAATGTGTTCCGGATCGGCCGCGGCCGTCTGCATTTCCAATTCTTGCATTCAATTCTCTTCCAGCGATTACGCGCTCTGCATTCGCTCAATGTCTCTCACTCCCGGGATGCGACGGAAGGCGGTGATGACCCGCTCCAATTGCTTCTTATCGCGCACATCAATCGTAATGTCGATCACGGCGCTTTCATCTGTCCGCTTCTCGTCGCCGCGCGCTTCGAGCGTCCGTATGTTGCTTTTCTCGTCGCTCAGGATGGAAGTAAGCTGATGCAAAATGCCAGGCCGGTCGTCTGTGTAGATGACTACTTTTACGGGTAGCGGCTCGCTGGCGGTTCGCGCCCACTCCACTCCAATCTTGCGCTCCGGTTCGTACAGCAGTTTCTGAACGTTCGGACACTGGGCCGAGTGTACGGCAATCCCCTTCCCGCGCGTGATATAGCCGACGATCTGCTCCCCTCGAACCGGATTGCAGCACTTCGCGCGGTAAACCAGCACATCCTCGGCCCCGGTAACACGAATCGTCAGTTCGCCATCGGCCGGACTGAGTGGCTGCGGCAACGGCAATTGCGATGCAGGGGAGGCGGCCGATTCCTCGGTTCCATTCTCAGGCGCAACTTTCTGTAGAACCTGCCGGGCCGAAAACCTGCCGAATCCAAGCGCGGCATACAGGTCCTCCGTCTTGCTGACCCCGTATTCGGAAGCGACACTGGCAAGATCGTCATTCGAGATGCGCCCCAGGCTCACTCCCATCCGGCGCGCCTCTTTTTCAAGCGATTTCTGTCCGATTTCGACCGCCTTGGCGCGCTCGACCGTATTGATCACGTGGCGGATCTTATTGCGTGCCCGCGAGGTCTTCACCACAGCCAGCCAATCGCGGCTCGGCTGGTGTCCGGGCTGCGTCAGAATCTCCACTACGTCGCCGTTCCGCAACGTGCTTTTCAGCGGCTTAATGATTCCGTTGACCCTGGCGCCGGTGCAAGTGTTCCCTACGTCGCTGTGAATCGCGTATGCGAAATCGATCGGCGTTGCATCGCGCGGCAGAACAATCACCCGGCCTTTCGGCGTGAAAGCGTAGACCTCTTCGGCGTAAAGGTCCATCTTTACGCCGGACAGGAACTCGCCGGAATCGCTCATATCCCGCTGCCATTCCATTAATTGCCGAAGCCATGCGATCCGCTGATCATCCGTGCCCGGCCCCTTGCTGCCTTCCTTGTACTTCCAGTGCGCGGCGATACCTTCTTCCGCAATCCGGTGCATCTCCTCGGTGCGAATCTGAATTTCGAACGTCACGCCGCCGGGGCCAATCACGGAAGTATGCAGCGATTGGTAAAGGTTCGGCCGCGGCATCGCGATGAAATCCTTGATGCGCCCCGGAATCGGGTGCCACTCATTGTGAATGACTCCCAGCGCGGCATAGCAGTTTTTCACGGAATCCGTGATGATGCGCACCGCGAGAATGTCATACACCTGGTCGAGCGTAATCCTCTGCCGCTTCAGTTTCAGATAAACGGAATAGGCGCGCTTTACGCGTCCTTCGACGCGCGCCGGTATATCCTCCCGCGCTAGTTTCTGCTCAATCGTCGTCTGCACCTGTCGAAGCCATTCTTCGTTCTCCTGGCGCTTCGATTCGATCTCGCGCATCAGGTCGGCGGCTTCTTCCGGGTGCAGAACCTGGAATGAGAGGTCTTCCAGTTCTCCCCGCATTTTCCCCATCCCCAGCCGGTGCGCGATGGGCGCGTAGATGTCGATAGTTTCCTGCGCAATCGCCTCCTGCCGCTCCGGCGGCAGGGAGCCCAGAGTCCGCATATTGTGCAAACGGTCTGCCAGCTTCACAATCACAACGCGGATGTCGCTCGTCATGGCCAGGAGCATCTTGCGCAGACTCTCCGCCTGCCGGTCATCGCGATTGGCGAAGCTGATCTTGCTCAGCTTCGTGACTCCATCGACGCACCGCGCCACGTCCTCGCCGAACACTTCACGAATTTGTTCAAGCCCCGCGGCCGTGTCTTCTACAACGTCGTGCAGCAAACCGGTTTGCAGGCAAACCAAGTCCATCTGCATGTCCGCCAGAATGTGGGCGACGGCCAGCGGGTGACTGATGTACGGCTCACCCGATTTTCGCTTCTGGCTTTTGTGATGCTCCGCCGCGAACCGGAAAGCGCGGTCCAGCGGCAACAGATCCTCCTTGGGCCGGAGCTTCCGCACCTTGTCTTCCAGGCTGCGGTATGATTCCTCGAGCTGAGGCAGGTCCAAAACACTCGTGGACATCTAGAGGTTACTTCTAGGTTAGCTTGGAAGAACTCTCCGCGACTATCCGGCGGTACTGATAGCGGTTGACTTCGGGCTGCCTGCTGCATTATCGTAGGCGATTCGGCTCATGTCCTTTCCCATCCGGATCTGCTTGTATATAAGCTAGGAACAGCCAATCTCCCAGCTAATCGTCCGGCGATTCGCGGGACGGTACCTTGGCAAAGAGTGCGGGACTAATTTTGATCAGAGTTAACAGAACTGTTCTGTTTTGCGCCCGGCGCGCCGGCTGCCCTTCAGGCTGGGCGGGATACACTCGGCTTGGCGGTCAGGCTTAGCGATGCCCTGGCGCCCACGCAGCAAGATGGAGAAGATTCAGACCACACTTGACTCGAACCTGCAGAGCGTCGATAAGGCTGAGGAATTGGCGCTGCGCGAAGCCGAAAAACTCGGCTTCGATGAAGATGAGCAGCATCAGATCGGCATGGCCGTTCGCGAGTGCACGGTCAATGCGGTGGTACACGGCAACCGCTATAACAAAAACAAAAAGATTCACCTGGAAATCGAGCGGGCCGATTCCAGCCTTACGGTTATCATCGGAGACGAGGGCGAGGGTTTCGATTTCAATGCCCTTCCCGATCCGCTGTCGCCGGAGAATCTGCTGCGCCAGTCCGGCCGCGGCCTGTTGCTGGCGCGCGCTTTCATGGACGATTTCGACCTCCACGCGCGGCCGGGCGGAGGAACGGAAGTTCGTCTGGTCAAAAATTTACCGCAGTCTTGAAGTTCGGCTGTACACGTATCTGATCCACGAAGGAGGCGGAAGTGAGTGTTAAATTGACATCTCGCCAGGTGGGCGATGTCACCGTAATTGATGCATCCGGTCGAATTACGCTGGGCGAAGGCGCGAGCGCCTTCCGGGACGCGATCCGCGACCTCGCGGCGAAAGGGCACAAGAAGCTGCTTCTCAATCTGGCCGACGTTTCCTACATCGACAGCTCCGGAATCGGAGAGATGGTTTCGGGTTTCACGACCGTTACCAACAACGGCGGCCAACTGAAGCTTCTGGGTCTGTCGAAACGCGTCAAGGACCTGCTGCAGATCACAAAACTGTACACCGTATTCGAGGTATACGACGACGAAGCGGAGGCCATCCGCAGCTTTCGGTAGGAGGGGATTGGCCCTGGACAAGGGTAAGATCCAGGCTGGTTGAGATAAGTGGGTGGGGTAATCCACCTTCTTATCAGCACATAGCGTGCCAATACAGCCATGCCTGGTTCTGCCCCTCAAAGCGTCGCTCTACCGTTAGCTGAGCCGCGTTCGATCGAGATTTTGCTTGCCGATGAATTAACGCTGGTCCGCGAAGGCTTCGCGGCCTTGTGCAATTCCATCCCGCGATTTCATGTAGTTGCCCAGGTAGGGAGCGCATCCGCGGCCCTGTCGGAGATACGCCGCCTGCAGCCGGCTATTGCGCTGCTGGACCTGGGCTTATCCGATCTCGCCGCCACGGAAGTGATCCGGCGCGTTCGCGAAGAAGGCTTGCGCACCCGGTGCGCCGTCTTTTCAGTTCGAAAAGACCGTAAAACCGTGCTCGAAGTGCTCCGTACCGGCGCATGCGGTTACCTTTTGAAAAGTTCCTCCTGCGAACAGATGGCCGAGGCGCTCAGCCAGTTCACCCAGGGCGGCATTTACGTGTCACCCCAGATCGAAGTGATGTCCCTGTTCGGCGAGAGTAACGGCCGCAATCACGCCGAAGATCCCCTGGAATCGCTCAGCAGCCGCGAATTTCAAGTTTTTTCGTTGCTGGTAGACGGCGTCCGCGCCAAAGAAATCGCGGCTCGGCTCTCGCTCAGCCCGAAGACGGTCGATACCTATCGCTCCAGCCTGATGCGCAAGCTCGACATTCATGATGTCGCCGGGTTAGTGAAGTTCGCGATACGGCGGGATTTAGCCGACTTGCGCGCGTAAACCGGCGGGGCTCCCTGCCGTGCTAAGCTACTAGTGATTCCGTCTCCAGTTTGGAAAGGCCGTAGTACGCTTTGACCCGCCACGAATTAAAGGAGCAACTGCAGCACGATCAGTTTACCGATGCAGTCTCCCGCACGCTCGATTACGTCGCTCTGCATCGTCGCAGGGTTACCATCTTGGCCATTGCTGTCGCGGTGGTACTAGCCATCGCGGGCGGCGCATTCTGGTACTCGGCCCATAGCCGGTCGGTTCGGCAACAGGATTTGCAAGCCGCTTTCACGGTGCTGGATGCCCAGGTTGGACCGTCCAGCCAGTTTGCCAAAACGTTCCCCACGCAGGAAGCCAAGACCGAAGCTTCAATCAAGGCGCTCTCGCATGTCGCCGCGAAGGATAGCGGAACTCGCGAGGGGTGGATTGCACGGTATTATCTCGGAACCCTGAAAGCCTCCAAGGGCGACACCAAAGGTGCGGAAACCGATCTCAAAGCGGTGGCCGATTCCAAGAGCGAATCCGCCGTCCTCGCGAAAATCGCGCTCGCTCAACTTTACGCCGGTGAAAAGCGAGTGCCGGAAGCGCAGGAACTGCTTCGTTCCGTGGTAAACAAGCCCACCGATCTTGTCTCCAAGGCGCAAGCCCAAATTCTGCTCGCCAGCCTCGACGAAAGCGTGAATCCGCAGCAGGCAAAGGACATCCTGCAGTCGCTGCGGGGTCCTGATGCGCGGCCGGCCGTGAGCCGGGCCGTCAGCGAGCTCTCGACGCAAGCTCCGAAGTAATACGCCGAACATGCTGGACCAGCTACGACTTGGTCCCCAAAGCCTGCGCGGCCGCCGTTTCCCCGAACCCGCCCACCCCTACCGCACCGATTATCAGCGCGACCGCGATCGCATCATTCACTCGCGCGCCTTCCGGCGGCTGGAAGGCAAAACGCAGGTTTTTGCCCCCGGCCTTTGCGATCATTTTCGCAATCGCCTGACCCACACCATCGAAGTCTCCCAAGTGGCCCGCACGGCAGCGGTTACCTTGGGGCTCAACGAGGAATATACGGAAACACTCGCGTTGGCTCACGATCTGGGGCATCCGCCTTTCGGCCACATCGGCGAGAAGGAATTGGACCGGCAGATGCGCTCTTTTGGACGCTCATTCGAGCACAACCGGCATGCGCTCCGCATCGTGGACCTTCTGGAAGAACGCTACGCTCGCTTCGATGGCCTCAATCTCACTTTTGAAGTCCGCGAAGGCATCATCAAACACTCGCGCGAACTGCCACCGGGCGAAGATGAAGGTCTTGAGGACCTCCTGCCGGGACAGCGGCCCGCGCTGGAAGCGCAGTTGATTGATCTGGCGGACGAGATTGCCTACACCACGGCCGACCTGGACGACGGGTTCTCTGCCGGGCTGATTTCGATCGAAGAAATTGCGGAGGCGGCTCCCATTGCCGCCGACCTCGCCGAACAGATCGATACCCAGTTCCCCGGCGCGGCAAATCGCGTGCGCTTCTGGGAGATCCAGCGCAGGCTGATGAACCTGCTGATCGGCGGCCTCATTGAAGGCACCGCTCGCGCGGCCGAGCATTCCGGAGTCGAGACGGTCGACGATATTCGCCGGCTGGATCACAGGCTCGCGCAGATGACCCCCGCGGCAGCGGATCTAAACCGCCGGTTGAGGTCTCTGCTGGTTGGCCGGCTCTACTCGCATTCGCAGCTTACGGAAGACCGCAACGCCGCCGTCCGCAAAATGGGAGAGCTATTCGCATTTCTGATAGAGCATCCCGAACATATCTCGACCGGGTATCGGGAACACTTCCCGGACGAACCCATTGCCGGCGTCGTGTGCGATTACATTGCTGGAATGACAGACGCGTTCCTCACCCGGATGCACCAGGAACTCCTCAGTTAAACTGTCAACCACCTTCCCCAACGCTCATAAGCCGCTGAAAACGTTGGAACCGTTTTCTGGGCCACGACCGCCAGGGAGTGGTTGTGACGAACTTGGCCTGAGCAAATCTGACACCTAATCGCGGACAACGGTGCTGGACAATTCAGCGGAACGTACGACGTAGAGCTTCTCGATTTGGCGGCAAATCTCACCGGCGACCCGCTCCGGCTTCTCCTCTTCCTCCAGATCAACCGTCACTTTGATGTACAGGTCCACTCTTTGCATCGGCTCTGATCCGATAATACTCGGTAGCTGATGCCTGAACCCATCTTGTGTAAGATATGCGGGAAGCGCCGCGCCAAGCGCCATTGTCCGGCAGTAAACGGCGAGATCTGCACGATCTGCTGCGGAACAGAGCGCGAAGTCTCACTCTCCT
>JAICXK010000206.1 GCA_025980435.1 Bryobacteraceae bacterium | reverse complement strand
TTTTCTGATGGCCAGCGGTTTGACCGCCGCGGCGGCGACCAAAGCCTTTGGCGCTGCTGAAACGATCCGCCTGGGCCTGATCGGATGCGGCGGGCGGATGCGAACGCTGGCACGCGCGGCCCAGAAGGCGCTTGGCTGTGAGATCGTCGCCGTTTGCGATGTGTATGAGCCACGGCGGGATGAGTTCCGGGAGAAATCGGGCAACCTCGCCAGCACGCATGTCGATTATCACGAGGTGCTCGCCAGAAAGGATGTGGATGCCGTCATTATCGCCTCGCCCAATCACTGGCATCTGCAGATGGCCACCGATGCCATCTCGGCGGGTAAGGACATCTATCTGGAAAAGCCGGTCACCCACACGATTGAGCAGGGGGAAGCTCTGGCGCGTGCGGTGCGTACGTCCAGCCGCATTCTTCAATCCGGCATGCAGCAGAGAAGCTGGGTGCATTTCCAGAGCGCGGCCGAATTGATCCAGGGAGGCAACATCGGCCGGGTCACGCGGGTCCGGACCTATTGGTTTCAGAACTATCAGGAGGACACGCCGCGAAAGCCGACCAATCTCGAACTGCTCGATTGGAAGCGCTGGCTGGGTCCTGCTCCAGAACAGCCGTTTACAGAAGAGAAGTTCCGGAACTGGCGCTGGTTCTGGGACTTCGGCGGTGGCGCAATGACCGATCTGTTTACGCACTGGATCGACGTGGTGCATTGGGCGATGAAGGTGTCTGCGCCGACCTTTGCCCAGACGATTGGAGACCGGTACGTGTTCGAAGAGTGGCAATGCCCGGACACAATCCAATCGGCGTTTCGCTATCCCGGCTTCGAAGTCGGTTATGAAGGAACCATGGTTTCCTCCATCGATGATGGCGGCCTGGAATTTCGCGGTACCGAGGGGACCCTCAAGATCGACCGGGGCGGATTCCATATCTATCGCGAGGGCGTGCGGGATGGGAACCCGGTTCTGAGCGAGCGCAGCTTTGAAGATGGCACGATTCCGCACATGCAGAACTTCCTGGATTGCGTGCGAAGCCGGAAAGAGCCGCATGCACCGATCCAGGCAGGTGTCAGTTGCGCGTTGGCAGGTCACATCGGAAATCTGGCTTTGCGGCGGGGCGGCCAACTGACCTGGCCTCAGAAAACGTAGAAAAAATCTGGGAAAGAATCCCAAACAACCCCGAATGCACTGCGATCGGCACGGGAGCGAGTCTTCCTAAATTGGAGGTAAACCTAGGTGCTGCTAATCGCAACCAGTTAATCTCGGCTACGGGTTAACCGATTGCATGTACGGGAATCGGTGCAAACGATCCGTAACGATCCCTCGACTAAGAGCTCGGCCATTATTTCAGAGGGCCTTCGTCTAGGCTTTCGAGTAAACCGCCAAGAGTTACTTTCAAGACTTCCTGGCCTTTTCCTTCCTGGCTCGGTTTCCACGGATTTCGCAAGCCTCGATTTCGAGTATTCGCTCGAAGCGGAGCACGAACCGGAGCATTACGGAGCTTATTGCGGATCTCAAGCGCTAGCCCGACGCGCCAGCCTGGAGGGTGCGATTACATCCATTTCCTCCAGCGTTCAGCATACGGTTGCGCAGCACTCGCGCGAGCACCTGTTTTTACATGCCGGGGTAATCGGCTGGCGTGGGAAGGCGGTGCTGTTTCCCGGCGGCACGTGCAGCGGAAAGTCGACGCTGGTTCGAGCTTTGATCCGCGCAGGCGCCGTGTATTTTTCAGACGAATTTGCGCGTATCGATGCGCAGGGGCTGGTTCACCCCTTTGCTCGCCCGCTCTCGATTCGTTCTTCGGAAGGCAGAATCGCGGTAAGCGCCGAACAGGAAGGCGCGGAGATCGCCTTCGAGCCTTGTCGGGCGGGCGCAATTGTCATAACGCATTATCGGGCTGATGGAGCCTGGAGTCCCTCGCGAATTTCACGCGGACAAGCCTCGTTAGAGCTTCTGAGGAACACGGTTGCGGTGCGTTC
Organism: Bryobacteraceae bacterium; assembly: GCA_025980435.1. Classification (GTDB taxonomy): domain Bacteria; phylum Acidobacteriota; class Terriglobia; order Bryobacterales; family Bryobacteraceae; genus Bog-105. The sequence continues at coordinate 7,006 of JAICXK010000206.1, read as the reverse complement.
GGATCCGGCCAAGGCGATTCGATATATGAGCATGCTTGCGGGTGCGGCTACTGCGATTCGTTCCGCTCGCGGAGAGGCCGAGGCGAATGCGCCTGCCATTCTGCGAACTCTCGATGAGCTTATGGATTGGTGTTAAGGAAGGACAGAATATGGAAAATCAAACCGTTGGGCCGCTTGCGCGGAAGACTGACCTGACAATAGAGCAGCTCCCTTCGGAAACCGTCGTTTATGATCACAAGCGGCACCGGGTGCATTGCCTGAATCACAGCACCTCCTTTATCTGGGCCTGCTGCGATGGCCGGACAACGATAGAGGACATGGCGGCCCGTTTACCGGAGAGCGGTTTGCCGCCCGATCCGGATATTGTGCGCCACGCACTGAAGGCTCTGGAGCGGGCTCGTCTGCTGGCCAGTCGACCGGCGGCGCTTGACGCGACCCTGCCGTCGCGGCGAATGCTGGTCCGCAGGCTTGGCGCGGCCGCCGGATCGGTCGCGCTCCTACCGGTGATTACTTCGATTATTGCGCCGACGCCGGCCATGGCTCAGTCCGGGGATTCGCACGCAGATCCACCGAAGCCGAAGCCGAAACCGAAGCCTCCGAAGCGCCCCCACTAAAGCCAGTCCAGATGCCGTCTGACTTGCACGTGAACTCCAGCGAGATCACACTTATTCTGGCTTGTCTCCGAGCTCATTACGAGTCAGGCAACCGCAGCAAACTTTTGCAGCTTGCACGCGACAAAGCCGCGTCGGGCCAACTTGTAGAAAATGCGTGCCGGCACGGCATCGTGCCGCTCGTTTATGAGGCGCTTTCGCCCGATTTTGCCTGCCTTCCCCCGGAAGTGAGCACGGCCCTGCGGCAAGAATTCCAGGCGAGCGCCGCCAACAGTTTTCTGTATGGCGATGAACTGGCGCGCTTATCGGAATTCTTGCAGCGGCGAAGCATACCGGCGCTTGCCTTTAAGGGGCCCGCCCTGGCGGCAGTCTTGTATGGAAAGCTTTCGCTTCGAACGGTTCGGGATCTCGACATTCTCGTTCCGCCCGAGCAGATGGACCGCGCTCTCGAAGCGCTCCAGGAACTCGGGTATGCACCGGACCCGCGCCGGCCGGACTGGAGAGCAGAAACGCATTTGGCGAAGCACGTCTTGCTCATTCACAAAAATGCCGGTTTCCAGGTTGAACTTCATTGGGCCATTGCCGAGCGGTCGTTTGGTTTCGGGCTCAGTTTCGACAAACTCTGGGCCGCGCGGCGAGAGATAGCTGTCCAGGGCGCGCCGGTAGAAACGATAAGCCCGGAAGACCTGCTGCTGCTCCTCTCCGCGCACGGCACGAATCATTGCTGGGGCAGCCTGAAATGGGTCTGCGACATTGCCGAGGCAATGCGAGCGTTTCCGAATCTCGATTGGGATCATTTGCTGATGCGTGCTCGCGCGCTCGGCTGCCGGCGGATGCTGCTTGTGGGCGCAGGACTCGCCGCAGATATCTGTTCGGTCGATCTCCCCGGACCGGTGCAACGCGCGCTGGCTTACCACGCTGCGGCAAGGATCATGTGCCGGGAGATACGCTCCCGATTGTTTGCCTCCCGCCCGTTACCCGTCGATCTCGAAAGAACTCTGATTTTCGTCCGGAGCCGCGAGCGATTGCGCGACCGGCTGCGGATTCTGGCAACATTTCTGGCAACCAAGCTGAGGCCGGGCGCGCGTGATCGCGCCTTGATTCACTTGCCCGGCTCACTCGAAGCGCTGTATATCCCGATTCGTCTGTTGCGGCTGCTTCTGACTTACTGGCGGCGCGCTATCGTGCCGATTATCAGGGGCGCGCTGGGTCAGGTGTGGCCCCGCGGTTGGGCTATGCTTCCGCCGGAATAATTTCACCCAGGTTGAGAGCGCGCAGGGACGCCTCAATCGCGGTGCGGTCTCCCACCACCATCCAGACCATGTGGCGGGGATCGAGCAGCGTTTTGGCGCAAGCTTCGATCTCGGGGATGGTCAGAGCGGAAACACGGCTGACATACGTGTCGTAGAAGTTGAGCGGCAATCCGAGCTGCAGCAGATCTCCGAAGAGATTTCCCACGGCGTTCATGGTTTCATGCGATCCGGGCAGCTCGAAGATCTGCTGCTGCTTGACCTTCTCCAGTTCCTCCGGCCGCACCGGCTTCTGCCCCGCCATTCCGGTCAGCTCTTTCAGCATTTCAGAAATCGAATCGGCGGTCTTGTCTCCTTGGACGGAAGCGTAAGCCAGAAAGGGCCGCTGGGCGCGAGCGCCATAGAGAACCGAACCCGCGCCGTAGGACCAATGCTTGTCTTCGCGGATATTCATGTTCAGCCGGGCGCCGAACGTGCCCCCGAAGACATTATTCATGGTCTCGAGCACGATTTCGGACTCCGCTGCCGGCGCCGGTGCAACGGTTCCGGCGATGACGACTGAATGCAAGGCGCCTGGTTTATCGACAAGATAGACGGCGGGTTTGTCCGGCCGAGCGACTGTGCCGAGATTCTTCAAAGGAACTTCGCCGCCCGCCCATGAACCGAAGAACTTTTCGAGCTTCGGCTTGATTTCGTCAATGGTGGTATCGCCGACCACAATCAGCGTCGCGTTCCCGGGCTTGAACCACGTTCCATGAAACGCGGCGATGCCGCCGCGGGTCATGCCTTGCACGCTTTCTTCTGTACCTGAACCGGTCAGTGGAACACCGTAGGCGTGGTTGGGACCGAACAGGATAGGAGGAAGGGCACGCAACGCCATCTGCAGGGGCGTCACCTTTTCGTTGGCAATCGCGGCGAGTTGTAGTTGTTGCTGCCGCTCGAAATCCGCCTCCGGAAAGGAGGGGTGCAGAATAACATCGGAATAAAGATCGAGAGCATCGTCCAGGGTGGCCTTCAACGCGGAAAGATAAACCGTGGACATGTCCAGATTGCAGCCGCTGTTCAGCTGGGCTCCGAGCATCTGCAACTCATCGCTGATCTCGAGCGCGGTGCGGCGGCCGGTTCCGCCGGTCAGAAGCGAGGCTGTGAGCCGGGCCGTGCCTGGTGTAGCGAACTGGTCGGCTGCATAGCCTGCGCTCACGTCCAGCCAGAAATTCACGACCGGAATCTCGTGACGTTCGGCAACCAGGATGCGGAGACCGTTCGAGAGCCGATCTTCGTGGAGCTTCGGAAGCTTTAGCTCGTGCGCGGCGCCGAGTTGGGGCAGCCCGGAGCGCGCTGCACCGTTCGATAGTGGTGCCACGGCCTCGAAAGGCTGGACCTCCAGCGCATACACGCCATCCGAGAGCCAGGATTGAGCCGCGTCGCGGATACCGGCTGGAGTGGCCTGTTCCAGCGCGGCAAGGCGCTGCTTGTAGGCCCGCGGAGAACCTGAATACGTTTGGCTAGTGGCGAGGATGTCCGACTTGCCGCCGAAACCGCCAATCCGTTCGACCCCGCGCACGAAAGCGGCGTACGATTGCGCCTTGGTGCGTTCGAGCTCGCGCGCAGTGGGTCCTTCTTCCAGAAAGCGCGCCAGCTCTTCATCGACAGCACGTTCAACCTTACCTAAGTCCTCGCCCTGTTTTGCGGTAGCGACTATGGCGAACTGGCTTCCGATCTCGCGCTCATCGAGGTAGGCGGCAACCTGGGTCGCGATGCGGTCATCATAGACCAGGCGTTTGTACAGTCGTGAGTTCTTGCCGCTGGAAAGAATGGCTGCAGTCAGCCGCAGATGGTCCGCGGCCGGTGTGCCGTAACCGGGAACATTCCAAATCTTGTACAAGCGCGCTTGCGGCACGCGATCCTGCACGGTTTCACGGTGCTCGTCCGCCATTTTGGCGATCCAGGAGCGCTGATGCGCCACAGGGGGACCTGAAGGAATCTCACTGAAATAGCGCTTCGCCTTCTCTTTCGCCTGCGCCAATGTGATGTCGCCGGCTATAACGAGGATTGCGTTCGAAGGCGTGTAGTAGGTCTTAAACCATTCGCGCACATCTTCGAGCGTTGCGGAATCGAGATCCTCCATCGATCCGATGACGGTGTGATCGTACGGATGGCCAGCCGGGTAGGTGGACTTTACGACGAGGTCTTCCACGATCGCGTATGGCTGGTTTTCGCCCTGCCGCTTCTCATTCTTCACGACCCCGCGCTGCAGATCGAGTATGTCCTGGCTGATGGTGTCATAGAAGAACCCCATGCGGTCGGATTCGGCAAACAGGGCATAATCGAGCGCCGAAGTCGGTACATTCTCGAAATAATTAGTGCGATCCTCACTGGTGGTGCCGTTCAGGTCGGTTGCGCCAATCTTTTCCATGGCTTCGATATAGCTGCCTTGCAGGTGCTCGCTGCCGCCGAACATGAGATGTTCGAAAAGATGGGCAAATCCGGTCTTTCGGGGTTTCTCGTTCTTCGATCCGACGTGATACCAGATGTTCAGCGCCACGATCGGAGTTTTGTGATCTTCGTGGACAATGACCTTCAGGCCGTTATCGAGAACGAACTCTTCAAAGGGAATTTCAAGGTCAGAGAATTGCATTACGGGTTGAAACCGCCACGATAGCAGATGAAAGAGGGGCGTTCCGGGTGCCGAATCACCGGGCTGCCGGCCGTTTCCGAATGCTGTTCTCCAAGATCGCGAAGAACCGCCCTTCATCCTCCACCTTCAAATCGATCTCCAGCCAGGCCAGATCGAGCGGAGCGATCGCGGATTCCAGGTGGTCGGGGCAGTTGATGCGGTCCTTTTCCGTTGTGACCAATAATTTCGCGCCCTGCATGCGGGCCTGCAGGGCGATTCGCTGCAACTCGAACGGCTTGTAGGCATGATGGTCGGGAAACGACCAGCGGAATACTACTTTCAATCCCAAGGATTCCAGTGTTCGCCAAAAATTTTCAGGATTGCCCAGCCCGCAGAATGCGGCAACCGGGCGGCCATCCAGGTCCGTGCGGCAGACACCGGTCCGGTAGTCGCGCCAGCAGCGTGCCACCAATTTGGTGCGGAAAATCGGCGCATTCCGGTTGTATTTGCGGAGGCGCGCCGAAATGGCCTGGTAGCGAAGATCGTTTTCGGCGCGCGTTACAACCAGAACGCCGGCGCGGCTCAGTGCTGAGAGCGGTTCGCGAAGCCGGCCCAGGGGAACGATCTCATCCTGACCGAACGGATCCAGTCCGTCAATGATCACAACATCGAGATCGCGTTTTAAGCGCGCGTGCTGAAAACCGTCGTCTAGCAGAAGCACATCCGTTTGCGGGATTCGTTCCAGCAGCATGTGGGCAGTAATGAACCGGTCCGCTCCAATGCCGATGGGCGCGGTTTCGGAGCGCAGGAAGATTTGCGCTTCATCCCCGGTAAAAGCAGATGGCACGTGCGCGCCGGGTAAGAGGATGGAGCCGCGGTCGGGGGAACGGCGGCGATAGCCCCGAGTCAATATCGCGGGCGCATGTCCTCGTGTTTTGAGCCGCTCGGCAAGATAACCGGTGAAGGGCGTCTTTCCCGAGCCTCCGATGGTGATTCCGCCGATACTGATTACCGACGCTGGAAGTGAGATCTGGGCCTCCGGAGCGCGTTCGGAGCGCCGACGCTTCAAGATCCCGCCTTGACGCCACATCCAAGCGAGGGAGCCAAGCACCAGTTCGGCGAAAAGATTGCGGAGCGGCCGCAGAGTGGCGGAGAAATAGAGAACCGTGAGGCGTGCGGCAATGGAGAGCGCCGCGCCCTTTTGAGCCTCCACCAGATTCCGCGCCCTGGCTCCCAGTTTCCTTGCAGCTTCCGGTTGAGAGAGAAGGTGGCGCACGGCAGAGGCCAATTCTTCCTCACCGGAGACCTGAATGATGGCTTCGGTTTGCAGGAAGTCGCGTGCGATCGCCTCAAAATTCTCCATGTGCGGGCCGACGATGACGGGCGTGCCGGCCGCAGCGGGTTCGAGAATGTTATGCCCGCCGCGAGGCGCGATCGACCCTCCCACGAAGACCACATCCGCAGCGTGATAGATGCCCGCCAATTCCCCAATCGTGTCCAGCAGCAAGACGCCAGGTAACTCCAGCGCCGAATCCGAGGACATCGCGCTTCGGCGCAGAAAGCGAATACCTGCTTGCTTCAACTTGCCTGCCGCCTCATCGAAACGAGCCGGCTGCCGAGGCGCCAGGACGAGTAGAAGTTTTGGAAAATCCTGCGCCAGCGCCTGAAAGGTTCGAAGTATTATATCGTCTTCGTCGATGGCGTGTTTCTTGAGGCTGGCGCGTTCGTGCGGTCCCACAGTGCTCGCCGCGATCCAAACCTGCCCGGCATCGAAGGTGGGGATGGTAAGAGAAGCTTGGGGTATCGAAGCGTCGTATTTCAGATTTCCTGCGATGGACAACCGGTCTGGAAGGGCGCCCAGCCCGGCATAGCGCTGCAGGTCGGTCGTGCTCTGGACGAGAACCAGGTCGGGCAACTGAACGATAGGCCGGAAAAACGTTCGCCAGCGGCGGTACCGTGGCCAGGTGCGATTGGAAATGCGCCCGTTTACAATCGCCAGCATCGCTCCCATTCGCTTCACCTCGGCGAAGAAGTTCGGCCAGATTTCGGTTTCGAAAACGACCACCAGCGCCGGGCAGATGGTCCGCAGCACGCGCCGCACGCACCAGACATAGTCAAGCGGGGAATAGAAGATCCCGTCTACCAAGCTGGCAGCCTGCCTCAGCGCGGCTTTTCGTCCGGCCACAGTGGAAGTGGAGAGATAAATCGGGACGAGCGGTTGATTCGCCTTCCATTCCCTTATCAGAGGAATGGCCGAGGCGACTTCGCCGACCGAGACTGCATGCAACCAGAGGCAGCCGGACCTCGTCCGATTAAACGATCGGGGCAGGAATCCCAGCCGCTGGGTGAATTCGGGCCGGTAAGCGCGAGTCGACAGGAGCCGGGCCGCAAAGTACAGCGCGACAATCGGGAATGTTACAAGCTGGAGAAAACGGTATAGGAGAAGATTGCGAGTGATGCCAAAAACTCGATTCGTGATACCGAGTATAGCGTTCGTAATGGGAATTTCGGCGCTTGCCGCGCTTGCC
>JAICXK010000357.1 GCA_025980435.1 Bryobacteraceae bacterium | reverse complement strand
GTACAGGATCCGGAAAGAAGTGCTGACCGATCCCGATCGGGACGTGTTGTTAATGGACGTCAAATTTGAGCCATCGGCCCCCAACCTGAGCCTGTATGTGGTGCTGGATCCGCACGTGGGCGACTCAGGAGCGCACAACGAAGCGTGGGCGGGGGCGTATAAGAAGATCGCCATGCTATTCGGCAGAAGAGAGCAAACCGCGATGGCGCTGGCCTGCAGCTCGGGATTCGAAAAGATGAGCGTGGGCTTCGCGGGCGAAAGCGACGGCTGGACGGATCTTCACCGGCACAAACGGATGACGTGGGGCTACACCGAGGCGGCAGACGGGAATGTGATGCTGTGCGGAAAGATCGGCAGCGAGGCTCTGGAGACGGGCTTCCGGCTGGCGGTGGGATTCGGAGGACACGGGGCCGAAGCGGGACAGCAGGCCCGCGCGGGACTGGTTCGAGATTTTGGGGCAACCAAAGATAAATATGTCCGCCAGTGGAAGGAGAAACAGAAGATCTTTTTGGATCTGGGCCGAGCCAGCGAGAACGGGTTGAATGTCTATCGGGCGAGCACTGCCGTTCTGCAGGTACACGAATCGAAGCGTTTTCCGGGAGCAATGGTAGCCGGGCTGTCGATTCCCTGGGGTTTCGATCGCGGCGACGAAGACGTGGCCGGATATCACGTGATCTGGCCGCGAGACATGGTGCAAGGGGCGATGGGCAAGCTGGCCTGCGGAGATTCCAATAGCGCCCTCAGAACACTTTTCTATCTGAGATGCACGCAGGAAGCGGATGGGAACTGGCCGCAGAACATGTGGCTGGATGGCACACCAAACTGGACAGGCACGCAGATGGACGGCACCGGCTACGGCGTTTTGCTGGCCGATCTGCTGCGAAGGACGAACGAGCTGGAGGATTGCAATCCGTGGGAAATGGTGCGCAAGGCCGCTGGCTTTCTGGTTCGGAAAGGCCCGGTGACCCAACAGGAGAGGTGGGAAGAGAATGCAGGTTATTCGCCGAACACCATGGCGGTGGAGATTGCCGCAGTGCTGGCGGCGGCGGATTTCGCCGATGCCGAGCAGGAGACGAAGCTGGCCGGGTTCCTGAGGGAAACGGCAGATGCCTGGAACGAGGCGATCGATGAGCTCACTTACGCCTCAGACACGAATCTGGCACGGCAGTATGGCGTCAAGGGATATTACATCCGGATTGCTCCACCAGAGGCGATGCAGGGCGGCCTTCGGAATGATACGAAGATTCACCTGAAAAACAAATCTGAAGAATGCACCGAGGCGCGCGCCGTGAACGTGCTGAGCCCCGGCGTTCTGGCGCTGGTGCGGTTCGGCTTACGCGCGGCGGACGATCCGCGCATTCTGGACAGCTTGAAAGTAGTGGATGCGACCCTGAAGAAGGAAGTATCGAACGGGCCGATATGGCATCGTTACAGCGATGACGGATACGGCGAGCATCCGGATGGCACGCCGTTCAGCAAGACTGGGAAAGGGCGAGGCTGGCCGCTGCTGGCGGGTGAACGAGCGCATTACGAGATTGCGCGCGGAAATTTCGCGGAAGCGGAGAAGCTGCGGGCGACCATAGAGGCTCAGACGAGCGAGTGCGGCATGATTCCGGAACAGGTGTGGGATGCCGATGATATTCCAGAGCATCAACTCTATAACGGACATCCGACGGGTAGCGGCATGCCACTAGTATGGGCGCACGCCGAATATGTCCGACTGCTGCGTTCGCTGAAAGAGCGGAAGGTTTGGGACATGCCGCCGCAAACGGTGGAACGTTACCAGGCGGCCAAAAAAGGCGCATCGTTCGCAATCTGGACGTTCGGGCAGTTACGGGCACGCCTGGCAGCGGGGAAGAATCTACGGGTTGATTGCCTGAGCCCGGCCCGGGTTCGATGGAGCCTTGACGACTGGAAAACCACGAAGGACACTGAGACGGTCGATTCCGGCTTAGGTGTGCACTACGCAATACTCGACGCCTCGCGGCTGCGGGCGGGCAACACGATCAGCTTCACGTTCTACTGGCTGGAACCCGGCCGTTGGGAGGGCAAGAATTTCGAGGTGAAGGTCAACGCGGTATAGAGTAGAAATTCCTCATGGGCGTTACTTCCTCCAGCGTTCCCGAAGAAGCGAATGAGCTGCTTGCGAGTTTGGGCGTCGCGTGCGAGGCCTTTGGAAGCGGCGATATCGCGGCAAAATCGCCGATAACAGGCGAGGTTATCGCCCGTTTATCGAGCACAAATCCGGCCGAAGCGGACGTAACGATCAAAGCGGCTCATGGCGCATTTCTCGAATGGCGCAAAGTTCCGGCTCCGCGCCGGGGCGAACTGATCCGGCTCTTGGGCGAGGAACTGCGAGCGAACAAAGAAAAATTAGGACGCCTGGTGACGATTGAAGCGGGAAAGATCGTTTCCGAAGGACTGGGCGAAGTACAAGAGATGGTGGATATCTGCACGTACGCGGCAGGATTGTCGCGCCAATTGTGCGGGTTAACGATTGCAACCGAACGTCCGGAACACCGCATGATGGAGACGTGGCATCCGCTAGGCGTCACAGGAATTATTTCTGCTTTCAATTTTCCGGTGGCGGTGTGGTCTTGGAACGCCGCGCTGGCGCTCGTTTGCGGAAACGCGGTTGTCTGGAAACCATCGGAGAAAACGCCGCTCACCGCAATCGCCACCCAGGCTCTCTTCGAGCGCGCAGCGAAGCGGTTCGGAAGCGCTCCCGAAGGACTCTCGTCGGTATTGATTGGCGGCCGGGAGGTGGGCGAGGCGCTGGTCAATCATCCACTGGTGCCGCTGGTTTCGGCTACGGGATCTACAGCAATGGGCCGGCAGGTAGGCCCGCGCTTAGCGCAACGGTTTGCGCGAGCGATTCTAGAGCTGGGTGGAAATAATGCCGCGATTGTGTGCTCCTCCGCCGATCTGGACCTGGCGCTTCGCGCGATTGCTTTTGCAGCGATGGGAACAGCAGGGCAGCGATGCACGACGCTGCGGCGCTTGTTCGTACATGAGGGCGTGTACGACCAGTTAATAGCGCTGCTGAAACAGGTTTACCGCTCAGTCCGAATCGGCGATCCGCGCGACGATGGCACATTGGTAGGCCCGCTGATCGACGGCTCCGCGTACCAGGCCATGCAGAAGAGCATGGCAGAGGTTCGGGCGGCGGGTGGCGAGATTACAGGCGGAGAACGGATGTGTGGCGGAACCTTCTCAGACGCGTTCTACGTCCGTCCGGCTCTGGCCGAAGTGTCCGCACAGACCGAGACGATGCGGCGTGAGACCTTCGCTCCCATTCTGTATGTCATGCGTTTCCGGGATTTCGAGGAGGCTATCCGGCTGCACAACGACGTGCCGCAAGGGCTGGCTTCTTCCGTCTTTACAACGGATGTGCGGGAGGCGGAGTTATTTATGTCCGCCCGAGGCTCGGATTGCGGCATTGCAAACGTCAATATCGGACCTTCGGGCGCGGAGATCGGCGGGGCTTTTGGAGGTGAGAAGGAGACCGGCGGCGGGCGTGAATCCGGCTCGGATGCATGGAAGAGCTACATGCGGCGCGCGACGAACACGATCAACTACGGGCATGAATTGCCGCTCGCACAGGGAGTGAAATTCGAGATCGAATAGCACAGCGCGATGATGCCATCAATTTTTGTGACGCCTGGGGGGAAACCAGACTCTATGAACCGAAGAGGATTGCTATGAAGAAAAACGATGAACCGTTTCTGACCGATGTAAAGGAACTACGAGCCAAAGCGCGCGCAAGCATTGCGAAGGGCGCGGTAACTCCCTCCTACCTGGCCGATGTGAAGCAAACTATCGACATTCTGCAAACCGTACTGGCTACCGAAATCGTGTGCGTGCTCCGGTACACGATGAATGCAATCGCAGCCACCGGAATATCGAGCGACAGCGTAAAGGAAGAGTTTGACGAGCACGCCAAAGAAGAGCAGCAGCATATGCGGGCGGTTGCCGAGCGCATCAATCAGCTTGGCGGAAAACCGAACTTCAACCCGGAAGGTCTGGCGACACGGTCGGCTTCACAGTATACCGAAGGCGCGAATTTGATCGAAATGATCAAGGAGAACCTGATCGCGGAGCGAATCGCGTGTGAGCATTACCGGGAGCTGATCCGGTTCTTCGCCGATAAAGACCCCACGACGCGCGTGATGATGGAAGGCATTCTTGTGAACGAGGAGGAGCATGCAAACGACATGCATGACCT
>JAICXK010000032.1 GCA_025980435.1 Bryobacteraceae bacterium | reverse complement strand
GGCCGTTCCGCCTTTTCTCAATGGAAGTACGCCCGCGCGCGCCGCTACCTTGCGGTCTCGCGGTTCGTGGCGGAAACCTTGGTCCAGGGGGGTGTTCCAGCCGCCTGGATTGATGTGGTCTACGACGCGGTCGCGCCAACCGTCGCATCGGGCGATTGGAACCCGCGGCACCCCGCTGTCGCTCTCGCATCCGCCGATCCCCAAAAAGGCCGCGATCTGCTCATCCAGGCAGCCGGCATCGCCAACATCGAATTTGTGCTCTCCAGCCAACTCGCGCAAGATCTGCAGCGAGCGTCCATGTTTGTTTACCTGACCCGATCGGAAGGGCTTGGATCAGCCGCTCTGCTTGCCATGAGCATGGGAGTGCCGGTGATCGTAAGCCGCGTCGGGGGACTCCCGGAAATCGTCGAGGACGGCGTTTCGGGTCTCCTGGTTGAGAACGATCCTCACCAGGTGGCCGCCGCCATGCAGCGTCTCCTGAAAGATCCTGAACTTACCGGGCGTCTGATCCAAAACGCCAGGCAGAACATCGAGTCGCGCTTCACTCTTACCCATCTGCTCCACGCGACGCTGGCCTCTTACGGGAGGGCGCTTGCCCGCTGAGCCGCAATTATTCTACGTCATTCTTGCCGCTATTTTTGGACTGCTGTTCGGCAGCTTCCTGAACGTTTGCATTTACCGGCTGCCGCGCGACTTGTCTGTTGTCGCCCCACGCTCCTTTTGTCCGGAGTGCGGCGTGCAGATTGCTTGGTACGACAACCTGCCGCTGGTCAGCTACGCGATTTTGCGCGGCCGCTGCCGGTACTGTGACAAGCCCATCGGCATTCGTTATTTCCTGGTAGAACTCACTACTGCGGTTCTGTTCGCTCTCACTGTTTCCGAATATGGGCCCACGCTCCCGGCGCTGAAATGGGCTGTCTTTGACGCCATCATGGTCGCCCTCTTCTGGACAGATTTTGAAGAGCGCATCCTTCCCGATGAACTTACAATCGGCGGCATTCTTGCCGGATTGATTTTTTCCGTATTCGTCAGCGTTCCGGGATTCTCCGAAATCTGGATTTCAGGACCCGCGACCCGAAGCCGTTCCTTTACCGACGCGGTGATCGGAGGGCTTATCTTGTCCATTCCGATTTGGGCGCTGGGCTGGGCCTACGGACGTCTGCGGAAACGCGACGCGCTCGGACTCGGTGATGTAAAGTTGCTGGCCGCGATGGGTGCTTTTTTAGGTCTGGAGAATGGCTTATTCGCGCTGCTGCTCGGTGCCGTGACGGGTTCCGTGCTGGGCCTGGCCTATATCCTGTGGAAGCGGAAGGATGCAGCCAGCTACGAGCTGCCGTTTGGCAGTTTCCTGTGCTTTGGCGCGGTAATCGCTCCGTTAATTGGCAGGCGATAAAAGCAATCGCCTTCGTGTATTATAGGACTTTACGTTATGAAGGAACTGCTTCAGGCGCTTACTCCCGGTGAGCGCGACTGGCAAATTGCAACCCGGCTGGACCCCAAGCGCATCCCGGCGCATATCGCGATCATTATGGACGGTAATGGCCGTTGGGCTCGGCAACGGAACTATCCGCGGATCCTGGGGCACAAAGCCGGCGTTGATCCGGTCAGAATGGTCGCTGAGACCGGTGCTCAACTTGGCCTGGAAGCATTGACGCTCTACGCGTTTTCGGTTGAGAACTGGAAGCGCCCGCGGCATGAGGTGGAAGGCCTTTGGCGGCTCTTGCGGTTTTATCTCCGCCGCGAACTGCCGAACCTCATGCGGAACGATATCCAACTGGTCGCCGTCGGGCGCTTGGAGTCCCTTCCTGGTCCTGTGCAGGATGAGTTGCAGGCAGTGATGGACAAAACCGCCTTGAACCGTGGAATGCGATTGAACCTTGCCATCAATTACGGCGGCCGCACGGAACTCGTCGATGCGATGAATGCGCTTCTCGATAACGCCCGGCTCGAAGGCAATCTGGATTCTCTCGAGATCACCGAAGAAGCGATTGCGACGCACCTCTATACCGCTGGCCTGAAGGACCCCGACCTCCTGATACGCACGTCTGGAGAAATGCGTATCAGTAACTTTCTTCTCTGGCAAATCGCGTACGCTGAACTGTACGTGACCGAGACACTTTGGCCCGATTTCACGCGCACGGAACTGCTTGAAGCGATTTCCAATTACCAGAATCGGGAACGGCGCTTCGGCGGATTGACGCTAACTTCGCCCGCACCCGTAGAAACCTCCCCACTCCTGCTCGAAGAGGAAGCACTCGAATTACCGCTGGCGTGATAAGCCTTATAGGGTGAAACCACGCCTCTCATGCGCCGCCTGATTACCGGAATCGGGCTCCTCGCCATTGCTCTGTACCTGATATTCTTCGCCCCCCACGCGATTTTCGTGGCGGCAGCCGTGTGCATGGGCGTTTTGTGTTACTGGGAGTACGCGGGCCTGGTTGCTTCTCATTCCATTCCAAAACCCGGTGTTTTCGGTCTGCTCGCGGGCTTGCTCATTTTGTTTTCGCCATACGTTGCGCGCGCCGCTGGAATCGGACTGCTTACCGGCCTAACCGTGCTTATGGTGCTGGCGTTCGTAAACTCGCTGCGCGATGCCAATCTGGGGGACGTGCTGCCGCAGGTGGCAGCGATACTGCTCGGCGCATTCTATGCCTTTGCACCCTGGCGATTCGCGATCGACTTGCGAAATAAGAGCGTTCATCTGCTGTTTTTCGCGCTCGCGCTGAACTGGGCCGGCGACACCGCCGCCTACTATATCGGTCGCCGGTTTGGACGGCACAAACTGGCGCGCGTGGTGAGTCCGAAGAAGAGCTGGGAGGGCGCTGTGGCATCCGTCGCCGGCTCGGTGATATTTGGTCTGCTCTACATGGGATACTTTCTGCCGCTGGTGCCGCGCTGGGAGATCATTCTTCTCGCCGTATTGGGGAACGTCGCGGGCCAGTTCGGCGACTTGGCCGAATCCGCCATGAAGCGCGGCGCCGGCGTGAAGGACAGCAGCGGGATTTTGCCTGGCCATGGCGGAATGCTGGATCGCGTGGATAGCAGCTTGTTTGCTCTTCCCGTCGTCTATCTCCTCAGTTCAATGATAAGTAAAATCACCTGAGCTTTATTGATCTAATCAACAGATATTAAATCAAGAAATCTCGCTAATAAAGCTTCCGACTTCCAGGCATCCCGCTGAAACGATGTGCCGGTCTCTGTCGTCACCTTGCAGTGCGCACGGATATTGCTTTGGCAATAAACATCTAAATGCTATTTTGTAGGAGTATGAATTGAGGTGTAAATTACTGGTAACGGGCGTGATTTTTATGGGAGCCGCTTCGCTCTACGCGCAGGATTCGGAGACCCACATGCCGGTCACCCTGGGGTTCAAAGTTGGCATCCCGGTTACGGAAATGTTCAGCGCTGGGAACACTTCCCAGTTCAATGGTGCAATTCCGAATTCGCCGTTTTCGTCGGCCGTACCGCGCTACGAGTTTGGCGTGAGCAGTGAATTCCATTTGCCACGAAACTTGCGATTTGAAATCGACGGATTGTTCAAGCGCGGAGGTTTTAACAGTTCGTTGCCCTATGGGCCTGCGGGCGATTTGGCCTACAGGCCCACTGCCTTCAATCAGTGGGAGATCCCGGGCCTGTTTAAATTCAATGTTTCGATGGGGCATTTCCGCCCGTTTATCGACGCCGGCGCTTCGTTCCGGCACATCTCTAGCATTCGGCAGACAACGTATGCGCCCGGATTCCTGATTCCCCAAATTGCGGACAATTCCATCGCGCTGCATAACCGAAACAGTTTTTGGAGCGGTGACCGGAATCGGATTCACTTTCAAGAAAGGGCCGTCCGAGTTGAGTCCCGAAGCTCGCTACACACGTTGGGCAAATGAGTCGTTCCAGGCGAATGGGTTCCACACGAATTTGAATCAGGGAGACATTCTGCTAGGGATTGCGTTCTGATAGGGCGGCCCTGTGCTCCACCAAACGTAGCGAAAAAGGGCCGGCTCCATGAAACGAAACGAACCGGAACCGAGCCTCGACCGCCGGGGAGCGGTTTTTCAATCGAGGCCCATGCTAACACTCTCCCCTCAATGGATTGTTCGCGTTTTGCGATTCATGTAATCCATTAGCAAATAGTTTCCAAGTGTATAAGGCGTAGTGAAATACGCCTTCCCGCGGCACATTTGGGTCACTTTCTGGATGAACTGCACCAGGCCGTAATCGCTAGCCAGCATGAAGGTGTTGATCAGGATGCCGCGCTTCTTGCAGCGTCCAACTTCTTCCAGAGTCTGGCTGATCACCAGCGGGTCGAGACCGAAAGCATTTTTGTATATGCGGCCATCTTCGAGCGTCAGAGCAGAAGGTTTGCCATCGGTGATCATGACGATCTGCTTCATATCCTTCTTCTCCTGCGCAAGAAGGCGCTGCGCCAGAATCAGACCGTCGCGTGTGTTCGTGTAATACGGCCCCACCTGGACGCGCGCGAGTTCTGAGATCCGCATCTCCTCCGCAGTGTCATGAAAGAGCACGCAGCGCAACGAGTCGCCCGGGTACTGTGTCCGGATAAGATGCGAGAGCGCAAGGGCAACCTTCTTTGCAGGTGTGAAGCGGTCTTCTCCGTAGAGGATCATGCTGTGACTGCAATCCAGCATCAACACGGTCGCGCACGAGCTCTGATATTCGGATTGATGCACAAACAAGTCGGAGTACTCCAGGTTCAGCGGCAAGCTGAGACCGTCGCGCTGAATCGCGGAGAACAGAGTCGCGCTGACGTCCAGATTCAGCACGTCTCCGAATTCATAGGACTTCGCGCCGCCGCTGGCATCGATTCCGGTGGCCAGATCGCGCGTATCGTGCGCGCCGAAGCTCGACTTCCCTAAAGAGCCAAGCAGATCTTTCAAAGTCTTAAAGCCGAGAAAGTCGATAGCCTTGTCGGTGACCTCGAATTCCATGCGGGTTTCGGGGCCGCCCTGCGATCCGGGTGCGGACGGATTCTCAGGAGCCCCGCCATCCGTGTTGATGTATCCCGCTTCTTCCAGCTTTTGGATCAGGCGCTCAACCAATTGTTCGCGTTGCTGCGCGGACATTTCCTGCAGCCGCTGGCGCATCTGCTCGAGTTGCTCGGAGTTGAACAACTCTCCGCTCTGCAAGGCGCGCTCGATCGCTTGCTTGAGCTGCTCCAGCGTGTGCTGGTTCATTTCCGAAAACTGCAGGTAGGGGTCTTGAAAGCCGCTCTGCAGGAAGTAGTCGGAAAGAGCGCGCAGCAGATCCTCTGTTTCGATGCCGAGGTCGTCCTCGGTGAACTTCGTATAAGAGATCCGCCTCATCCCCGTGCTCCGCCAGTTCAGTTCAGATTCCGCCGCCCTCCACCGGAGCCGCTTCCGCCGCGGCGCGAATCGTAGCCGCGCCTCCCGAATTGTTCCGGCTCTTCGCGCCCGTGCTCTTCCCGCGATAGCCGCTCACCGGCAATAAACGCCAGCTCCTCGTTTCGGCTGATGCGCTTGTGAGCATAGAGCCCTTCCAGGATGAACTCGCCGGCGGAGGCGCGCATAGCCTCCCCTTCGCTGGAACCGAGGCCGAGCTTTTTGGTGTACTGCAACAGATCCTGAATTCGGCCAAGTTCCTCGACCATCCGCTGCGCTGGCATGTCCTCATCCAGACGCAGAGAGCCGCCAAGTTCGAACCATTGCACCACCTGCCGGAGATTAACGCCATCAAAGTAAGAGCTGAAAATCTTGCCGACCGCGCTTCGGATAATCTCGCGCGCGACAGCGTCGCAGCCCTTCAACTCTCCTTCATACTCCAATTCGAGTTTTCCCGTGATGGAAGGCAGCGCGGCGTACAGGTCTAGAATGCGCGGAACCGCGTTTGTCTCTCGCGACTTCAGAGCGCGCCGCTCGGCATTGGAAACGATATTCTCCAGAACAGTAATGGGCAGGCGCTGGGAGACCCCAGAGCGCTTATCCACCCGCTTGTCCTCGCGCGCCAGGAACGCAATCTGCTCCGTCACTTCGTGAATGTACGGAGGCACCTCGACCTCGACGGGAGAACGCCGCCGCGTCCAGGCTTCCTGTTTTGTGATCGCAATTCCTTGCGATGGCGTTAACGGGTAGTGCGTGCGAATCTCGCTGCCGATGCGGTCTTTCAGAGGCGTTATGATCTTTCCGCGCGCCGTGTAATCTTCCGGATTCGCGGTGAATACGAGCGCGACATCCAGCGGCAGCCGCACCGGGTAGCCTTTGATTTGAACGTCGCCTTCCTGCATGATGTTGAACAAACCCACCTGCACTTTGCCGGCGAGGTCCGGAAGTTCGTTGATCACGAAAATACCGCGGTTGGCGCGCGGCACCAGGCCGTAGTGAATCGTGAGTTCGTTCGAGATGTCCTGTCCGGAGCGCGCCGCTTTGATCGGATCGATGTCGCCGATCATATCGGCAATGGTGACATCCGGTGTTGCCAGCTTCTCGATATAGCGTTCACCGGGACTCATCCAGGCAATCTCGGTCTCATCGCCCCGTTCGGCGATTCTGCCGCGGCACTGCTTGCAGATGGGCCGCAAGGGATTATCCCGGATTTCGCAGCCCGCGATATACGGCATCCAGGGATCCAGGAGGCGCGTAAGCAGGCGCGCCAGCCGTGTCTTGGCCTGCCCTCGCAGGCCAAGTAGGATGAAATTATGGCGGGAGAGAATCGCATTCACGACTTGAGGAACTACCGTGTCGTCGAATCCCATAATCCCCGGGAACAGGGTCTCGTCGCGATTCAGTTTGCAGATCAGGTTCGATCGGAGTTCTTCTTTCAGGGTGCGATCCGGATCGAGATGATCGAAAAATCTGCCGGCGCGAAGCGCGCCGAGCGTGCGGGGCAAGTCAAGATGAGGCATGAAGAGACTCGCGGGTTCGGTTTCAGCAACAAGTCTACCAGTGTGCGGCCGAGTAGAGGTCCGAAATTGTGAGTGTCGATACTATAGCGATAGGGAAGCTTGTAAAGCACTGCATGAGCACGAGCGACGTGCTGTCCTTCTTTCGCGCCTGGGTTTCCGATCCCGGCTCGGTAGGCGCACTTGCGCCTTCAGGACTAGCCCTCGCCAAATTGATGGCGAGCGAAATCACAGCCGATTCCGGACCGATTATTGAACTTGGGCCCGGCACAGGTGTTTTTACCCGTGCTCTGCTTGCGCGCGGAGTCCGGGAAGAAGACCTTACCCTGGTCGAATATCAATCCGACTTTGTGAAGCTGCTGCAACGGCGCTTTCCGGAAGCGCGGGTGCTCTCCATGGACGCCGCGGGTCTGCATCAGCGCGAGTTGTTTCAGAATTCACCGGTGGGCGCGGTCGTCAGCGGCCTGCCTCTGCTGAACATGCCGCCCAGAAAGGCTCTGGCGATTCTGAGCGGCGCATTCGGGTACATGCGGCCGAGCGGCGCGTTTTATCAGTTCACGTACGGCCCGCGTTGCCCGGTCCCGCGGTCGTTTCTCGATCGCCTGGGCTTGCACGCAACCTGCGTCGGCCGCGCGCTCTTCAATGTTCCCCCGGCCTCCGTATATCGCATTACCAGGCGCAGACCATCGTGGTTTGTACTTGCCTGATCGGTCTCGCTCAATTACAAACTTCCCATTTGCCGCTCCGCGCCGATTTCAAAACTGCGCTCGTGACCTTTTCGGTTGCCAGCGCATCGCGGAAGGAGGGTGTGATCGGCGTTCCGCTCGCAATGCTCTGCAGGAAGTCAGCCATTTGATGTATAAAGGTGTGCTCATACCCGATTTGTAAGCCGGGAACCCACCAGTGGCTCATATACGGATGGTCGCCGTCGGTCACGTGGATGGATCGCCAGCCCCGCAATTTTGATTCGTCGCGATGATCGAAGAATTGCAACCGGTGCAGATCATGCAGGTCCCAGGCCAGCGATCCGCTTTCGCCGTTTACTTCGAATGTATACAGAGCTTTATGACCGCGAGCGAAGCGCGTCGCCTCAAAAGTTCCCAAACATCCGTTATCGAAGCGCGCCAGAAAGGCGCTGGCATCGTCGATTCGAACCGGCTCAACTTGTCCACTCTTCTGATGCCGGCGTTCTTTGATGAACGTTTCCGTCGTGGCGGTTACCTGGTGGACGGGTCCGTTCAGCCAGATCGCTGTGTCAATGCAGTGAGCCAGCAGGTCGCCCGTAACGCCGCTGCCGGCGGCTTCGGCATCCAAGCGCCATAGCGCCTGTCCTCCCTGAGGCAGATCGCGAGACATAGTCCAGTCCTGCAGGAATTTCGTACGGTAATGAAAGATGCGGCCCAATCGTCCTTCATCGATTAACTGCTTCGCCAGCGTCACCGCCGGAACGCGCCGGTAGTTGTACCAGACCATGTTCGGAACTCTGGCGTATTCAACGGCCTCAACCATCCGCGCCGCATCTGTAAGGTCGCGCGCCAGCGGCTTCTCACATAGCACTATCTTTCCGGCCGAAGCTGCCGCACTCGCAATTTCAGCGTGCGTATGGTTCGGACTGGCTATATCGATCACATCGATGTCGGGCCGCCGTACCAATGCCGTCCAGTCCGCCTCTATCGATTCGTATCCCCACTGTGCCCCGAACTGTTCGAGATTGTCCCGATTGCGCCCACAGACCGCCTTTAGAACCGGGCGATACTGCAGATCGAAGAAGTCATTCACCCGCTTGTAAGCGTTTGAATGCGCCCGGCCCATAAAACCGTAACCCACGAGTCCGATGCGAAGGGCTCGGTTCGTCATTCTATTCCAGCCAGCCATGCGCGTTGCGCACCGCGACCATGGTAGAGAGAATCGTGTTCCAGGTTCCGGGATCCTCCATCACGCTGTTCGGAAACATGCAGCCATCCCAGCAGATATGCCGGAAGGCTTTCACGAGCGCTCCGTGCTCATCGCGCATCCACAAACCGGCGCACTGGATGATATCCAATTTGCCGTGCGGATCGTCCGGCAGGCAGTGATGGCCGGTCTTGTCGTGGAGACCGGAGCCCTTCACGGTTGCGTCATTCTGCGCCACATGGAAATCGATGGTGCATGGCCGCAACGTCGACGTAAGCGTCTCGAGCGCCGCATGGAGTTGGGCGCCGTCATTCCAGTCGAAACCTTCAGGCAGCAGGCGATCTTCCGGCGCGTTGTAGCCGAGAGCATACAGAAGCGTGTGCGCCATATCGGCCTGGAACCCGAGTGTCCGGGGCCGATCGACTCGTTCCAATAATTCGAGAGTCCTTTTCCAACTGTGCAGCCCGCCCCAACAGATCTCGCCCTCAGCCGCGAGGCGTTCGCCATAACCTTCGGCGATTTCGCACGCTTCACGAAACGTTCGGGCAATCAGAGCGGTATTCTCCTGCGGGCTTTTCGCCCAGTCTGCCGGGCTGCACGCTGAGTCGATACGGATAACACCATAGCTGCGCACGCCGAGATTGCGAAGCTTTGAACCGACCCGGCAGGCTTTCTTTATCTGCAGCAGAAATCGCTTCCGCTCGTCATCACTTCCCATCGCGCTTCCGCCGTCCGTGTTCGGCCACACGGGTGCAACGAGAGAGCCAGCCACCAGTCCTTTGGCTGAAATCTTCTCGGACAGCCTCGTCAATTCCTCCTCGCTTGAATCAATATCGACGTGCGGTTCGAAAAGAAAGAGATCTATCCCATCGAAGTGCAGGTCATCTACGCTCGCATTCGCGGTCAAATCGAGCATGGTGTCGAGATCGATATAGGGCTCCGAACCCGGTCCCTTGCCAACCAGGCCGGGCCACATGGCGTTGTGAAGTCGCGGGTAATTATTTTGAGGTGGCATGGCCTGAGTTGACCGGCAACGCCCAGGCAAAAAGTACTCCACCGCTGCCTGTCACAACATACTGGCGGCTATCCAGTTCGTACGTAATCGGAGAACTCTCCATCGGCGCCCCAGCGCCCGCATGCCACAGTGTTTTGCCGTCTGTGGTTGCCAGCGCCAGCACGTTCCCCAAGGCGTCGCCCGTGAAAACCAGCCCCGAATCGGTCGTCAACACGCCCGCGCCGGAACCCCCCGGCCCAAGTTCATGGGTCCAGCAGATTTTGCCGGTCTTATAGTCGATGGCATCCAGCACGCCTTTGCCCCAGATGCCGTAATCGGCTCCCGCCCAGCCGAAAGTTCCGTCCGCCTGCTTGGCAAAATATATCCCATAACTCGGGTGAGCATCGACGATAAATAATCCTGTTTGCGGATCAAAGCTGGGCGAACGGTAATTTGTGAGACCGCCTTCATCCGGCGCGATGAGACGCCCGTCTTGCGCGGGTTCTTTGGCGGCATTGGGAACCGGCTCCCCATTCTCATTGACTCCGATGGCCCAGTTCACCGGTCCATAAGGGATCGTAAGAAGGTTTTTTCCGTTGGTGCGGTCGAGAACGAAAAAGTAGCCGTTCCTCGAAGTCTGCATCAGCAGCTTGCGCGGCTTGCCGCTGAAATCCGCATCCACCAGCACCGGCGTTTCCACCGCATCCCAATCGTGAGTGTCGTGCGGCGAGGGTTGAAACGCCCATGCCAGTTTTCCGGTATCGGGGTTGATCGCCACGATACTGCAGGTATACAGGTCAGCGCCCGGACGCGGCTTACCATTCAATACCGGCGTCGGATTTCCGGTGCCCCAAAATATCAGGTTGAGATCCGGATCGTAGGTCCCCGTCATCCATGTCATGCCGCCCGAAGTGGCGTTCGGTGTTCCGACCGGCGGCGTGCTGTACCATGTCCATTGCATCTTTCCCGTTTCCGGATCGACCGATCGCAGAAACCCGCGCAGATTATCGAAGTCGCCTGAGACGCCGATGATGATGTGATCGCGTACGACCAGTGGCGCCATGGTTGTCCAGTACCCTTTGTGAGAATCCGCGATGGTGATGTTCCACCGAAGGCTGCCGTCCCTGGCGTTTAAACAAAGAAGATGCGCGTCGGGTGTAGTGAAGTAGAGCCAGTCCTTGTACATCGCAACCCCGCGCTGGCCTATGTGAAAACCTTTATTGGCCGGATATGTGTAATGCCAGATCTCGTGGCCGGAGCGCGCATCCACGGCCCATACGTTGTTCGGCACGGTGAAATACAAAATACCGTTCACCAGTAACGGCGAGCACTTCAGCGCGGCCTTTTGGCCCGTCTGGAATTCCCAGGCCAAGCCCAGCTCGTTCACATTCTCCGGAGTGATCTGCGTTAAGGCGCTGTGCCGCCGTCCGGAATAATCGCCGTGATATCCCGGCCAACTGTCTTTTGGCGGATTTAGGAGTGCTGCTGGATCGAGTCCCTGTGAAAGCAGCGGCAGACTCGACGCGAGCGCGATAATAAAAAAACATGCAAGTTTCATTTGAGGGTTAACGCAGCGTCTGCAGATAGGCCATCAGGTTGTGTATGTCGCCATCGGTATACTTCCCCAGCAGATCTACATGAGCTTCGGCAGGCGCGCTGATTGTGTACTTCACTCCGGCTGCCGGCCAGGAGTGATACCATCCCGACGCATCTTGCAGTCCGATAGTAAACTCATCGCGGTACGCTAGTCTCCCCGTGACGATTTCGCCCGAAGGAAGTGTGATAGTTGCAGTGGCCGCCGCGCCCTCCGGGTACAGCATCCGTTGTTCGAGCTTCAATCCCTGATAGCGGTTCGCAATTCCGGCCAGATCGCCCGTCGGCGAGTGGCACGACGAGCAGCCGCCGGCTCCGTTGAAATACTGCTTCCCGGCATCGGCATTGCCGGTTTGGAGATCCGCTACATCGACTCCGCGCCTGCCGCCCTGTTGCGAAGCCGCCTTGGTCTTCTCGGCGTGAATAAAAGCCGATAGCTCGGCGATTTGCTGATCCGAAAAATCGAACGGCGGCATGCCCTTCTGCGGGCGTCCATTGCGCACCACAACGCCGATTTTGCTTCCGGCTACGTCACCGGCAACCAGCTTTGAACTCGTCAGGTCGGGACCGGTTTCGCCGCCCGCGGCATCGCGGCCATGGCAAAAGGCGCAATTCTGAAGAAACAGAGATTGGCCGTTTTCTATCGCTCCCTGCGGGGCAGAATTTCCCGGCGGCTTCTTCTGTCCCGCAGCGAAGCAGATATTAACCAGGAAACACAGCGGCAATACTACGCTGAGTCGCATCTCTGGTATTTTGCCATTTCGATGATTCAGGAATGGACAAATCGTCCGACTGGTGCCCGTCAGTTGATGTGACCCATACGGCCGGCCCGGTAATCCGCAAATGCTTGCCGCAGCTCTGCCTCGGTATTCATAACGAATGGTCCGTAGCTCGCGACCGGTTCTTTAAGCGGTTCGCCGCTGAGGACCAGAAGTAGCGATTCCGTTTTTGCTTCGAGCAGCACACTTTCTCCCGAAACGCTTAACGGCGCGATTTGCACCTCGCCTTTTAAAAGAGACGATCCGTTTACCGCAACCTCGCCCCGCAGCAATACAATCGCTGAATTCGTGCCTTCCGTCAGGCGTATCTCGCCGTGGCCTCCCGCCGACAGCCGCACATCGAAAACACTGACCGGCGTGAACGTCCTCGCCGGGCCTTTGATGCCATTGAGTTCGCCGGCAATCACACGGCCGTAGGCGCCAGTCCCGAGTTCCACTTCCGGAATCTGCGCGCTCAGGATGGCCTGGTAGGCCGGTGTGGACATCTTGACGGCTGCCGGGAGATTTACCCAGAGCTGCACCATTTCAAAGGTGCCGCCTTTGGCGGTAAAATCTTTTCCGTGCTTCTCTTCATGCACAACCCCCGAAGCAGCCGTCATCCACTGCACGTCGCCGGGGTCGATCGTGCCTGAGTTCCCTCCGGAATCGCGGTGATCGACACTACCCTGATACGAGATGGTTACCGTCTCGAACCCGCGATGCGGATGCTCTTCGACGCCTCGCGGCTGATCGGAGGGTTTGAAGTACGTAGGACCCGCGTAATCCAGCATCAAAAACGGGCTCAAATCCCGCACTGCGTTTGAGGGAAACACGGTGCGCACCGGAAAACCATCTCCTACCCAATGAGAGCCTGCCGCTCCATACACTCCCAGCACTTTCTTTCGTTCTGTCATTTCTCAAGTCCTTCCTTTTCTATTTCGGTTTAAATTCTCGTTATATGGCGCGCGGTTCTCCGGTTAGCCGCCCGAACTTTCGCAGAAGGCTCGCTAAGGAATCTCGCTCGGTGTTGTCGAGGCACGAGAATGCCTGTTCCATATCAAGCGCATGCTCCTGAAACAGCTTTTGAATCAGGCCAGAACCTTTCTCCGTCAAATGCACGATACGCGTGCGGCGGTCGGCCGGAGTGGTTGCTCGCTCTACCAGCCCGCTTGCTTCCAGGCGGTCCACTGCCGCCGTCATGGAGCCGCTGCTGAGCAAGACCTTTTCCCTGAGAGCATTCACTGGCAGGGGCCCCTTGTGAAGCAGCGCTTCCAGCACTCCGAAATCGCTCAATCCCAGACCGGTGGCTTCGACGCTCCGTCGCGCGTGCCTCTCCAGCGACTTGGTTGCCTTCCACAGCAGCAGCCAGAGGTGTACGCCTTGGCGCGCGCGGATTCTTTCCTTTGCCGGAGTTCTCATGGTATCCCTCTATGTAGAGATGCTTGATATAGAGATAAGTTGCAAGGACCAGATAGGGGCGGGCCGCCTTTCGTAAAAAGCGTAAGGAAACGGCCCCGACGGCGTCTATCGGTTATGGAAAACACATACAGCACAAGTCATGCCTGCGCAGCCATGAGCGACGTTGAGCATAAAGTACGGCTTGGAGTCGGATCTGCGGCCGCCGCCGCGGGTATATTTGCGCCATTGAGTTACAAGTGGAAAGGTGTGTTGACGGCGGTCGCGGCGGGCGCCATTCTTACCGGAATTTTTCGAGTATCGCCGGTCAGGCGCATGCTTCATTCCTAAGAGCATGCGGAAAACGCCGAACACCGCTTGCTGGCGCGCGCGGCTCAGAATCGGATTTACGTGTTTACAGCAGCTTACCGAGCCGCGACCGCGAGGGAGCGGTTCTGTTATGCTTTTTTCCGCATCCTTCTAACAGTGCATACCGCGAATACCTTCGGCGTCGCTAGTAATTGAGTGATTTAGCTAAGCGGGGAGAGTTGTGGCCGTGTTGCCTTCTGGCGTTGAAGCTTTCACACGGCGAAAAGCGCGTTTCGGCCTATGGACGTGGGTGGCTCTTGCGCTGATTGGCGTGGTTCTGTTTTATACCGTCGTCCTTTGGCTCAATTGGCCGTTCACGAAACAAGCGCTCACTGATACTTTGCAGGAGCGATCGCTCCGGACCGTAACAATCGACCGGTTCCGTGACACTTACTTCCCGCCGGGCTGCGTCGCCGAAGGCGTTCGCTTTCTGCATGTCAGGAACAAAAATAGGCCGCCGCTCCTCAGCATCGGCAAACTTGTTATCGAAGACAGCTATCCGGGACTGCTATTGTTTCGCCACAGGCTCACGGTGGTGAGAGTGGTTGGCCTGCACCTGGTGGTCCCCGCCGCGGAACCGGCCGGGGAACCCAGTCCGATGATGCCCCTGACCTACAGTAAATCTTCGAAATCGCTGCCAATCGATACGATTTTCGCCGATGGCGCCATCCTGGAATTTCAGTCGCATAGTCCGGGAAAGCAGCCGTTTCGAATGAACGTCAGTAGGCTGGCTCTGCACAATGTGGGTAGCGACACGCCGATCACCTACGATGTAACTCTCAACAATTCCGACCTGCCTGGGGAAATTCGTTCTACGGGAGCATGGGGCCCCTGGAAACCCAAGCAGCCTGGCATGACACCGCTACATGGCAAGTACGTATATCGTAATGCCAATCTGGCCGCCTTTCCGGCAATCAGCGGTGCTTTGAACTCGAATGGAAAATTCAGCGGAAACCTGAGCCGCGTCTTCGCGCGCGGCACAGCGGAAATAACCGATTTTCAGGTGAAGGACACTAGCCACCGGCGTCGAGTGAGAGCTCGCTACGAGGCCATCATTGATGCCACCAACGGTAATGTTGTCCTAAACCGCGTCGTTACCGAATTTGACCGCACGAGCCTCGTTTTCGACGGATCGATTGCTGGTGAGAAGCCTAAACCAGGCAAAGTGGTGTCTCTCGATGTCTCTTCGAGTGGCGCGCGTATTGAGGATCTTATCGACCTGTTCATTTCTTCGAGCCGTTCCCCGATGACGGGCGACATTCGCTTGCATGGCCACATCGTGTTGCCCCCGGGAGCCGCGCCCTTGCTTGAAAGAGTCAGCATCGAAGGGGCGTTCGGAGTCGAAGCGAGCAAATTTACCGACCGGCAAACGGAGCGCGAACTCGCCCGCCTGAGTGTCAGTGCCATCAAGGGCGACAAGGAAGAGGACCGGGAAAATCCCCAAACAGTGCTCTCGAATGTTGATGGACAGGTAGACGCGACCGATGGCGTCGCGCGCCTCTCGCACGTATCTTTCACGGTACCCGGTGCCAAGGCATTGCTCAGCGGGACGTTTAGCCTGACGAACTATAACAGCAACTTATCTGGACTGCTGATCACAAAAGGAGATGTCTCCGACGCAACTACCGGAATCAAATCGTTTCTGGTAAAAGCGCTCACGCCGTTCTTCAGGAAAAGGCATCACACGAAGGTAGTGCCCTTCAAGATATCGGGCCCATACGGGAAGACCAGTATTAAGCTCAATCCGGGATCAAAACCAGAATAGGCACGCCCGGACCGCGGACTTGATTGGTTCTCGGTATAGTAGTCTTTCCCTGGTATGCGAACCCTGATCCTGCTGTCCGCCGCGCTTGCTGTATCTCTTCCTTCTCTTGCCCAGAGTGCCGCTGCGAAGAGGTCTCTCACGGTCGACGACATGTACCGTCTCCACGACGTGGCCGACCCGCAGCTTTCGCCGGATGGCAAGTGGGTGGCTTACACCGCCTCAAGTATCGATAAGGAAGGCGACAAAAAGCTAAGCCATCTCTGGATGACAAGTTGGGACGGTTCGCAGAATGTAGAACTGACGTTCGGGAGCGAATCCGAGAGTTCGCCGCGCTGGAGTCCGGATGGCAAATACATCTCTTTTGTGTCGTCGCGTCCGGGAAAGACGAAAGGCTCTCAAATCTGGTTGATGGATCGCCGGGGCGGGGAAGCCAGGCAGCTCACTCATTTCAACGACTACACCATCTCCGAACACGAGTGGTCTCCGGATTCGAAGAAGCTTCTGCTCGTTCTGCAACAGAAATTAGAGCCAGATGCCGCTGATGTAAAACCTGGTGAGGTGGAAAAACCCAAGCCGCCCAAACCCATCGTGATCGATCGTTATCACTTCAAAGAGGATATCGTCGGGTATCTCGGGCCGAAGCACAACCACATCTATTTGTTCGACATCGCGACGGAAAAGTTGGAGCAAGTCACAAACGATGAATTCGATGAAACGGACGCGGTCTGGTCTCCTGATGGCGACAGGATTGCCTTCATCAGCAATCAGGAGAAGGATCCGGACCGCAGCGAGAATACCGATGTCTTCGTGGTTCAGGCGCGACCCGGCGCTGCCGCGCACAAACTGACTACCAATCCAGGTCCGGATCGCGGCCGCCTCGCCTGGAGTCCTGATGGCAAGCTGATCGCCTATCTTCAAGGAATCGAACAGAAGTATAGCGCCTATCAGATTGAGCGTCTCGCGGTGGTCCCCGCGGACGGAGGTCCTTCCCGGTTGCTGACCGGTCGCTTCGATCGGGGTGTTTCGTTTCCAGCGTTCTCAGACGACGGGCGCTCTCTCCTCTTTGTCACAGCCGACGATCAATCCGAGTATCCGGCGAAAGTATCTCTCAAAGGCGGTTCCGTTGAGCGCCTGGTTCCCGGGAAATTCGTTGCCTCCCACCTGGTGTCTAAAGCCGGACACACCGCGTTGCTGGTTTCCAACGATGATGCCCCGGAAGAGGTCTTTGCCCTCGACGGCGCATCGCTTCGCAAAATTACCGGCCATAACGACGCGCTTCTTTCCGAGGTCCGCCTTGGCGCGGTAGAAGATATCAGCTTCAAATCGAAAGATGGGACCGAAGTGCACGGCTTGCTCACAAAGCCGGCCGGCTTCGAGGCAGGAAAGAAGTATCCCACGCTGCTCCGCATTCATGGTGGTCCTAACGGGCAGGACGGGCATGAATTCCGGTTCGATAACCAGTTGTTTGCGGCAAACGGTTATCTGGTCATCAACGTGAATTACCGTGGTAGTTCAGGACGCGGCGAAGACTATCAGAAAACCATTTTCGCGGACTGGGGTGACAAGGAAGTCGCCGATCTCTTGGCCGCTGTCGATCATGTTGTCAGCATGGGCAGCGCCGACCCCGAACGCCTCGGCATCGGTGGCTGGAGCTACGGCGGCATTCTCACCGATTACACTATCGCCTCAGATCAACGCTTCAAAGCGGCCATTAGCGGCGCCGGAAGCGCAGACCAGATCTCCATGTACGGTCTGGATGAGTATGTCTTTCAATATGACAACGAATTGGGCCCGCCCTGGAAGAACCTGAATGGCTGGCTCAAGGTCTCTTATCCGTTCTTTCACGCGGACCGTATCCACACGCCAACCTTGTTTATGGGAGGCGACAAAGATTTCAACGTCCCGCTGGCCGGCGGAGAACAAATGTATCAGGCGCTAAAAACACTTCGTGTCCCGACCGAGCTGATCATTTATCCGGGAGAGTTCCACGGTTTCAAGCGGCCCAGCTTCATTCACGACCGGTATGAGCGGTATCTGGCCTGGTATGCCAAATATTTGAAACAGCCCGCGAGTGCGCCGCCGCAGTTGCCCACCGAAGCAACCCGCTAGTGACCTTAGGGCTTACCGAGCCGCGCGCCAGCAAGCGGTTAGCGGCTTTCCGCCCGGCTCAGGCTTGCTCTACCAGCAGTCCCAGATGCCGTAGGACGCGCCGTACTTTTTTGGGCGATACAGCAAGCCGGTGTGCCACTCTTGAAACTTTGCGTCCCTCGTGTTCCCAGACTTTTCGAATCAGCATTTCTTCAAAATCGCCCACCACTTGCTGCAGAGATTTGTCGCCCACGACTCCTTGCGACCATGCCCGTAAATTCGGGTCTTCAACGCCCGCGTGAAGTATGCGGGCGCGCAGAATCTCCACTTCCTGCCAGAGCGCGTCGTGGCGGTCGTTGCCGAGGTAGGCTTCGGCGCGATCGCAGCAGGCGCGGGCCGCCTCGGTATTGACGAAAAAACCGTTCACGAGAGTCATGCCATGGCACAGATGCGCTTGCGCCAGCAACCTCCGGCTCTCCGTGCGCTCCCCCAGATCCACAGCCTCTTTCGCGCAATCATGCGCAAGCTGGGCGAAGCGGCTGGGATCGTCGCCTTCTCCCATCTGTTCTTCGAATCGCGCATCGGCTACCATCGCCTGCACAATCCGGGCCCGGCACATCAATAAGTGATCCGCTTTCGTGGCCGCCAGGTCGAAGGCTTCACGCGCCCTTTCCTCGGCTTTGTCCAGGTTGCCTAGATCGAGGTAAATCTGTGCAAGATTGACATCGACATTGCCGGCGCCGTGATGATTACCGATGCGCTTATAGATTGCGTCGGCCTGGGCCAAATCCGTCTGCGCTTTGTGTAGAAGCTCGTACATTCGCTCCAGTTGGCTGGCCTTATCGCTCGAGATCAACTGGCCGTTCCGGCTCTGTCCGCTACGCTGCCGTTCGCGCTGCGCGTCAATGCTCCGCCGCAATTGAAGTGAAAGAAATCGTTTAGCCTGTGCAATGTTCGTCAGCGAACGGGCCAGGTAACCCTGCAGCGACGGGCGCTTATGGAAATAGTCAATCGACGCTTCGAAATACTGCATGGCATGATCGTAGCGGCCCTCGCGCAGCGCGATGCGGCCGTAAGCGGATTGAATATTGCCAAGGGTGATGAAATCATCTGTTTCACGCAGCACGGCTTCCGCCTCCTGCAAGATGCTTACGGCCTCTTTCGGCGAGCCATTCTGGAAGAGTATCCAGCTCTCCAGAGTTCTCATCACTGCTGCTACGTGCCGCAGATCCGCTTGCAGGGCCACCGCGATGCCGCGCCTTGTTACGCTCAACGCCTGATCATAGTCGCCCGCTTTCCGCAAACAGCGCGCTTTCCAGAGACTCGCGATGACTTCGACCTCCGCGTCTCCCAGTTCTCCCCGCAGCGCCAGGACGGTCTCGAGATGGCCTAACGCTGTCATGAGCTCCTCACGGCGCATGGCCAGTACCGCCTCTGCCAGGCGTAGATATACGTAGTCGGCCAGTGGTAAGTCGCGGCGTCGATTTTTCGGGAACCGCTGCACTAATTCCCCAAGCAAACCTCTGTCCTCGTAGCCAACGTCCAGCCATTGGGCTAAGCAGCCCAGCGCCTGCCCCGCTTCGGCATAGCCGGGGGCAATCGCTGCAATGTCTTCACGGCGTTCATCGAGCAATTCGATGCCGGCAGAAATCGACCTGGCTCTGAGTAGGGTTCGAAGCTCCTCGAATAGATGCTGCGACTCCATATTTATACGTCGACGCTCAACCTTATGGGCGATCGTATCCATTAAACCAGTACTCAAAAAACGGCATACGCCGGGCAACCATTCAAGCTCGCTGGGCCAGCCCTCGATAAGGCTCATGTGGAAATGTATTTCGCGGCACAAATTACCCAATCGCGAAAGGCATTTGATCGAAGGAGAACGAAAGCAATGAAACGGTTGTTAGGGTCATTCCTCTTTGCGGCCCTGGCCTGCTCCGCGGCGCATGGGCCGAAACTTTCTAAAGATCTGGAACGTGTGGACCCACAGGCCCAGGTGCCTGTGATCATTCAGTGGAAGAACGCCTCGGCTTCCGACCGCTCGAAAGACAGGAAAGTATCCAAACTCGGCGGTGTTGTTACGGCGAGCTTCAATGCGCTCCAGGGTGGCGCATACGTTGTCCCTGGCGGCTCGTTATCCAGGCTCGCGAACGATCCTGAGGTTGCATATATCACACCGGATCGCCCGATTGCAGCGAAGCTGGACAATACAGCGGCGGCGGTCAAGGCAGCCGCGGCCTGGGCGCAAAGGCTGAGTGGATACGGAGTGGGAGTCGCTGTTATCGATAGCGGCATCAATAACGATTCCAATGTCGGTTATGGCAAATCGCTCGCGTTCAGTTATGACTTTACCGCCACGAACGCAGTCAGCAGAATCGAAGACGCGTTGGCTGGCCTACCTGCCGCCGGCATTCAAACCAATTCGTTAAAAAATCCACCGCTGCCCAATAGCCCCGCACCGGATGAATTTGGCCATGGGCAGCACGTCGCCGGCATCCTTGCATCCAATGGGCATGATTCGTATTGCGGAAACTGCACCAGGTTGTTTTTAGGGGTCGCGCCGGGAGTGAGACTGATCAATCTTAAGGTTCTGGATGCAAATGGCCAAGGCTCCGACAGTATGGTCATTGCCGCCATCGAAACGGCAATCGCTCTTAAGAATACGTACAACATTCGAGTGATCAACCTTTCCCTCGGCAGACCGGTATTTGAGAGCTACACGCACGATCCCCTCTGCCAGGCGGTGGAAGCCGCGTGGAAAGCGGGCATCGTGGTGGTCGTAGCCGCCGGAAACGATGGACGCGATAACACCTTCAGCGAACAAGGCTACGGAACCATCGAAGCACCGGGCAATGACCCGTACGTGATTACCGTCGGGGCTATGAAAACGGAGGGTACCTATACCCGCACGGACGACCTGATTGCAAGCTACAGCTCGAAAGGACCCACTCAGATCGATCACATCGTGAAGCCCGATCTGGTCGCGCCGGGTAACCTCGTGGTTTCACTGCTGTCGCCCGGATCCACGCTTTCCAGGGAGTATCCGGCAAATCTCGTGCGCAGATCGTACTATCAAGCGCGTACCGGGTCAGAATATTCCAAGACGTACTTCACTCTCAGCGGCACCAGTATGGCCGCGCCCGTGGTGAGTGCCGCGGCAGCTCTGCTGCTGCAAGCCAATCCAAACCTGACACCCGATCAGGTCAAGGCATTGCTGATGCAGACAGCTTACAAAGTGTTTCCTTACTCCAGTTCCGTAACCGATCCGGCAACGAGCGAAACCTTCACGGATTACTATGACATCTTCACCGTCGGTGCAGGTTATCTCGACTTGCAGGCTGCTCTCTCAGGGCTTAGCAGCGTTCCGGCCAGTGCCCCGGCTTTATCTCCCGTTGCCAACTACGATCCTGCTACTGGTAGCGTGTCTCTTTCTTACGATCCGGTCTCGGTCTGGAGCGACCGTTCAGTTTGGGGCGCGCGTGGTGTTTGGGGCGCTCGATCCGTGTGGGGCGCCAATCTGCTGGACAGCAGCGACCGGTGTGTCTGGGGCGCCCAGAGCGTATGGGGCCAAAGCACGGCTGCAGATCAGACAGATTCCGGGACCCGCTCCGTGTGGGGTGCTCGCTCCGTGTGGGGTGCCGACGCCGCGGCGAGCGATGCGGCCGCAAGCATCGCCATCACTGGTGAGCAGTAGACTTTTTGAAGTTTCAGGACGGGATGCGCCCCTGGCGGGCGCTTTCCGTTCCCGGTCCGCCTTTCTCTGATTCCTATATTCACGCGATATCCTCGAAGCGTATGGCAGCCGCTCGAACAAGCGCCACCATCAGCCGGGAGGAGTTGATCGGACGACGCATCGCGCTGATTAGCATGAGCATCGGCGCGGCACTGGCGGTAGCCAAGTTGCTGGTCGGTATCCGGGTCGGCTCTACCTCAGTCCTTTCGGACGGCCTCGAGGCCACGGGAGACGTCCTTTCCTCAGCTATCGTTTACGCGGGCCTTTGGCTTGCAAGCAAACCCCCGGATTACGAGCATCCGTATGGCCACGGCCGTTACGAGACGCTTGCCGGTTTGGCCGTTGGCGCAATGCTACTGCTGGCCGGGGCCGCTATAACTTGGCACAGCGTCGTTTCGCTGGGAGCGCGCACCCGCCTTGAGACCTATGCCCTTTATCCACTGATTGCCGCGATATTCATTAAAGTCGCCCTCGCGGCGGTTAAGTTTCGGACGGGCCGCAAGATAGCCAGTACATCGCTCGAAGCGGATGCATGGCACGACATCACAGATCTGCTCTCCACGGGCGTTGCCCTCGTATCGGTTCTCCTGACTCTCATGAATCCGGCCCGTTTCGGTATAGCAGATCACGTCGGTGGAATCGTGATCGGCGTCATTATCTTCTTCCTTTCCATCAAGGTTGTGCGGCGTACTGTTGACCAGCTCGTTGACACCATGCCCGAGCCCTCCAAAATGGCCGAGATACGCGCCGCGGCGCTCAGCGTACCGGGTGCGCTCGGAATTGAGAAATGCTTCGCCCGGCGGACTGGTCTGAAATACCACGTCGATCTGCATCTCGAAGTGCAACCGGAAATGACGGTCCGCGAATCTCATGAGATCGCCCGGCGGGTGAAGTTTGCCGTTAAAGGAACCGTTCCCTGGGTGGCCGACGTTCTTGTGCATGTTGAGCCATCGCCTTTGCCTTTACCAGCCCCTCTTCCGCGCGCTGCATCGCTGGGGCGTATGCATGGAAAATAAGCAGATCGCACACCTGCTTCACGAAACTGCCGACCTCATGGAGGTCGCCGGAGAGGACGGATTCCGCATTCGCAGCTATCGGAACGCCGCCGCCGTAATCTCCGGTTATCCGGAGCGGATCACCGATATCGTCTGTAACCCCGAAAAAAAGGTTACTGATATTCCGGGGATTGGCAAGGGCATAGCCTTTGTGCTAGCTGAAATCTGTGAGCGCGGCTCGTTCGAGCGTCGTGACCAGATGCTCGCAAAATATCCAGCATCAGCGCTCGAGCTTCTTAAAATTCAGGGCCTGGGGCCGAAGAGCATCGCTCTCCTATACGAACATCACGGGGTCAAATCGGTCGACGACCTCGAGCGCATCTGCCATGACCACAAGCTGCGCGAGATGCCTCGCATGGGGGCAAAACTGGAAGAGAAGGTGCTCCGTTCGATCGAAGCGTACCGAAAGAGCGCTGGCCGCTTCCTGTTGAGTTTTGGACGTCGGACCGCGGACAACCTCATTGAAGAATTTCGAGCTCTTCCCGGTATCGAACGAGTGGAGGCGGCCGGTAGCCTCCGGCGCGGACGGGAAACGATCGGCGATCTCGATATTCTGGTGACCGGTCCCGGCGCTGCCGAGGCGCTAAATCGCATTGTGGCTCACCCCGCATCTCAAGAACTCCTGGGCCAGGGGCAGAATAAAGCCAGCGTCACGTTCGGCATGGAGCGTTTGCAGGTGGACGTTCGCGCCTTGCCGCACGAAAGTTTCGGCGCGGCAATGCAGTATTTCACCGGCAGCAAAGAGCACAACGTCGCGCTACGAACGGATGCGATCAAGCAGGGCCTGACCTTGAATGAATATGGCCTTTTCGCCGTCGGAGGGAACCAGCGAGTGGCCGGTGAAACGGAAATCGAGGTGTATGAGCGATTAGGTTATGCCTGGATTCCACCCGAGATTCGTGAGAACTGCGGCGAATTCGAGGCCGCTCGCAATGGCACGTTACCCCATTTGATCGAGCTTGGGGAAGTGCGCGGCGACCTGCACATGCACACAACTGCGACAGATGGCAGGGCTACTCTTCGCGAGATGGCCGATGCTGCCGCGGCGCTCGGTTACGAGTACATCGCGATTACCGACCACTCCAAAGCGCTTGCCATGGCCAATGGCCTGGATGAGGAGCGCGTAAAAAGTTTCGCCCGGGAGGTTCGCGAGCTGAACCGGGATGGTCTGCCCCTGCGCGTATTCTCCGGCCTCGAATGTGACATTCTGCGGGACGGGGATATGGATATCGCTGAGGACGCGCTTGCCGAACTCGACCTGGTGATCGGGAGCGTCCACAGCTATTTCAATCTCGAATCGCGGGAAATGACGGACCGTCTGATGCGGGCGCTGGAATCGCCATCGCTGCGGATTCTCGGGCACGCCACCGGCCGCATTCTGCTGCAGCGCGAGGCGTACTCGTTCGATTTCGATCGTATCGCTTCTAAGGCCGCGGAGCGCGGTGTTTTCCTGGAGATTAACGCCAGCCCGGAACGCCTGGACCTTCCCAGTCACCTTGTTCGCGCTGCGAAAAGCAAAGGCTGCAAGTTCACGATTTCTACCGATGCGCACCGGACCGCGCACCTGCACAACATGCGTTATGGCGTCATCACGGCGCGGCGCGGCTGGTTGGAAGCCTCTGACGTCCTGAACACTCTGCCCCTCACCGAATTTGAGGCCCGGTTGCGAAACTTACCGTAACCCTTCCGGCTTCCTGCATCCCATCAGCACCCACGCGCTGAGTAGCAGCGGCAAGGTGGCAATCCAGACCACGTCCGTATACATTTTGTGATCCGATAGATAGCCGATCACGGGCGAAATAACCGTTTGCAGAATTCCGAACGCGCAGGTGAGCGCGGCGATCGCCACGCCGGAACGCGCCGCGCCGTAGATGTCAATCGGAAGGGCGTAGATGTTAACGCTCCCCGCCAGGGCAAAGAAGAAGCTTACGGATATTAGCGCTGTTGCCCAACCTGCATCCGGTGCGAACGGGAGCAATAACGTGAGTAGCGCTCCAACGGCGCTTACCCAAACCGCTCTCCGGCGTGCGGATATGGGGTCCACGGAGCGCTTAATCCAGCGCAGCGACAGCCATCCGCCGAAGAATCCGCCAAAGTTCGAAATGAGAGGCGGAATCCAGACATAAGCGGCCGATTCCTTCAGGGTCAGATGATGCACACGCGTCAGATAAAGCGTGGTCCAGTTTGACCAGAGCGAATAACTGCCCATCCAAAGCACGTTTGCGATGACGATCAAAATCAGATTACGCTCACCTAGAATGGCGAGCCGTCGCCGGCGGTTCTGGTCCTCGGCGGGCGAAAACTCTTCAGACCCGAACTGCGGCGGAATTTTCCGGCTCACAAACAGCCAGAATGGAATCCATAGCAAACCGAAGCAGCCTGTGATCATGAACGGCGCGCGCCAGCCGCGCGAGATGGCTAAGCCGATCCAGAGTGCCGAGAGAGCGGCGCCCAGACTCAAACCAATCTGGTTTACCGCCGCTCCTAATGCGCGTTCTCCCGGCTTGAGATAGAGCCCATTCACCTTGCCGAAACCCGGTACTCCCGCTGATTCGCCGATTCCCAGGGCAACGCGGCAAATTGCAAGTCCCCC
This sequence comes from Bryobacteraceae bacterium, assembly GCA_025980435.1. Taxonomy (GTDB): domain Bacteria; phylum Acidobacteriota; class Terriglobia; order Bryobacterales; family Bryobacteraceae; genus Bog-105. Next base: position 2,780 of record JAICXK010000032.1, on the reverse strand, counting down.
AAACCCTCGCACCAGCCCCGTAGCGACGGCTGCCGCGGACCACCAGCTCACCGCGGCGGTCATGCCGCGATTCACTCCAAAACGGTCCAGGAACCAGCCCGAGAAGAGCGTGCTTGCGGCGTATGCGATCGAAAAAGCTGAAATCAAAAATCCAAAATGAGTCTGATCGAAGCCCAGACTGACCATGATCAGCGGCGCTAGCGTGTTTAGCAGCATGCGGTCCAGGTAGTTGAGGGTGGACGAAAGCACGAACACACTGATCGCGATCCAGCGGCGAGAGACACTGGAGGAAGCAGATGGCAATGGAAGATGGTCTCGCGTTCGGACGCCGGAAATTTCTTGAGGCGGCTGCATCAATGGCCGCTGCAAATGCGGCGCAAGGTCAAGATCATGAGACCAATGGTCAGGATCGCAAGCCCGAACTCTTTCCCGGCAGCATCCTTGAAGCTGGCGGCTTGCGAGTCGGGCACTTCACCGATTCGCGTAGACCCACCGGCTGCACGGTTGTCCTCTTCGATCGAGGCGCCGTTGCAGGAGTCGACGTTCGTGGGTCCGCACCCGGTACGCGCGAAACGGACCTCCTGAATCCCATCAATACTGTTCAGCGTGTAAACGCAATTCTGCTTTCGGGAGGCAGCGCCTTCGGTCTGGACGCGGCGACGGGCGTGATGCAGTATCTCGAAGAACACGGCCAGGGCTATCGCGTGGGTACGAACGTAGTTCCGATCGTTCCGGCGGCGATTCTCTTCGATCTTAACCTTGGCGACGGAAAGATCCGGCCGGACCGGCACTCCGGTTATGCAGCCTGCCAAGCCGCTTCCGATTCGCATGTGCCGCAGGGGAATGTAGGCGCAGGAGCTGGCGCTACGGTTGGGAAGTTTTTCGGGTTAAAGAACGCGATGAAATCCGGCCTGGGGACAGCGAGCATCCGGGTTGGATCCGAACTAATTGTCGGCGCGATTGTGGCTGTCAATGCTGCCGGCGATGTTCGAGATTGCCGGACCGGAAGAATTCTGGCCGGCGCGCGCAAGCCGGATGGCCGGAGATTTTTGAATAGCATGGAGCAGATCCTGCGGGGCGAGACACTGAACCGCGGCCAGGCGCATTCCGGTGCTCACACCACCATCGGCATCGTGGTTACAAACGCCACGCTGACGAAGACCGAAGCGTCGAAAATTGCGCAAATGGCGCATGACGGGCTGGCGCGTACCATCAATCCGGTTCATACTGCAGCCGATGGCGATACCGTGTTTGCCGCCGCGACCGGAACCGTCAATATCAGGGCCGACATTACCACGATCGGTTCGGTTGGAGCGGAAGCGATGGCGCGAGCCATCAATAACGCTGTCCGTAGCGCGACGGGAATTCCCGGTTATCCATCTTCCCGCGACTTAGCGGATCGCTCTTGAGCAGACTATTTTTTCGCCGGTAGCGCGAACGCGATCACCGCATCCGCCGGCTTGCTGCCGAAGTAGCCGCCCCCGCCCGCGGCAATGACTACATACTGCCGTCCATCTTTGCCGAGATAAGTGATCGGCGTAGCGTGTCCGCTGCCATCAATTTCAGCCCACCAAAGCTCTTTTCCGTTGCGCGAATTGAATGCGCGGAATCGCTGATCGTTTGTCGCCCCGATGAAGACAAGGCCACCCGCAGTCGCAATAGAGCCGCCGATGTTCAATGCACCGGTCTGATGAACTCCACGAGCCTCTAACTCCGCAATCTGGCCGAGAGGTACGCGCCAGGCGAACTCGCCCGTATTGATATTCACTGCTGTAAGCAGGCCCCAGGGAGGCTTCTGGCAAGGCCACAGGTTCGGGTCCCAGAATCGTGCATACTCTCCGGAAGGACTCGTTCTCCGCCAGGCGACCTTCGACCCCTGTGGCTGCTTCACCATATGTCCGATTGCGCCGACTTCGTTCGTATTGACGAAAACATATCCGAGCTTCGGATCATAGGAAACGCCGGACCAGGTGGCTCCTCCTAATGTCCCGGGGAACACAACCGTCGGCTCCGTTCCGTAGGGCGTGTATCGGCCCTTGTTCTGCAACTTCGAAAAAAGATCTGCGCAGAACCGGTGCGATTCGGGTGTCACATTTGTAAGGTCTTCCGTTGTCATACTTGAACGCGAGAGCGGCGGCGGCTTGACTGGAATGCGCTGCGTGGACCATGATGCTTCGCCGGGCACATCGCTCTTCGGGACAGGCCGTTCTTCCACCGGAAATACCGGCTTTCCATTTCTGCGATCGAGGATGAACATCAGGCCCATCTTTGTCACTTCAACTACCGCCGGGATCTCGCTCCCATTCCGTCGCACAGTAACAAGGGCCGGCGGAGCGGGTGGATCATAATCCCAGATGTCGTGATGCACAAACTGATAGGCCCAGCGAAGCGCGCCCGTTCGGGCGTTCAACGCTACCACGGAATCGCCGTAGAGATCGGCGCCCTTGCGATCACCCCCGTAGAAATCGTACGCTGGTGACCCGATCGCGAGGAAGGCCGTACCCGTCTGTTTGTCAATCGTAATTCCGGTCCAGACATTTGCGCCAGTGCGGTTTTGCCATCCATCCGAATCCCAGGTTTCGTGACCCCTTTCGCCGGGTTGTGGAACCGTATGAAACGTCCAAGCCAGCTTCCCCGATCGCACGTCCCATGCACGCACATCGCCGCGAGGCCCATGGCCGGGGCTTTCCGGAACCTCCGCTCCGGTAATCACCAGGTTCCGATAAACGGCCGGAGCCGAGGTGATCGCATAAGTCAAATTTGGAAACCCATCCGCCACG